>JBBINN010000116.1:0-9184 GCA_037443885.1 Gammaproteobacteria bacterium
TCCCTTCCCCTATCGACTCGCAACCCTGGCTGAGCCTCGTGGGTAATCAGGAAAGCGAATGTCCCCTTTTCCGGCCGCTACAATTCGGGGATGTTCGGATCCCGCAGCAAGACCGACGCCGCGCCCGCCGAGGGCGGCTTCCTCGCGCGCCTGCGCGCGAAGGTCAACCGCGGCACCTCCTGGCTCGCGGACCTGCTGCCGGGCCGCAAGATCGACGACGAGCTGCTCGACGAGCTCGAGACGCGCCTGCTCGCCGCCGACGTGGGCGTCGAGGCGACCCAGGCGATCCTGACCGACCTGCACCGCAAGGTGGCCCGCAAGGAGCTCGCCGACGTCGAGGCGCTGATCCGCGCGCTGCGCGAATCCCTGCTCGGCGTGCTGGGGCCGGTCGAGCGGCCGCTCGTCGTGGACCGCAGCCGCAAGCCGTTTGTCGTCCTGGTCGTGGGCGTCAACGGCTCGGGCAAGACCACGACCATCGGCAAGCTGGCGCGCCGCCTCAAGGGCGAGGGCCTGAAAGTCATGCTCGCCGCCGGCGACACCTTCCGCGCCGCGGCCGTGGAGCAGCTCACCGTCTGGGCCGAGCGCAACGACGTGCCGGTCATCGCGCAGGGCGCGGGCGCCGACCCGGCGGCCGTCATCTTCGATGCC
The DNA here is from genome assembly GCA_037443885.1 of Gammaproteobacteria bacterium. Classification (GTDB taxonomy): domain Bacteria; phylum Pseudomonadota; class Gammaproteobacteria; order Steroidobacterales; family Steroidobacteraceae; genus SG8-30. The sequence continues at coordinate 649 of JBBINN010000116.1, forward strand.
CTCCAGTCGGCCAAAGCGCGGGGCATGGACGTGCTCATCGCCGACACGGCCGGGCGGCTGCACACGCAGTCGCACCTCATGGAGGAGCTGAAGAAGGTCACGCGCGTGATCAAGCGGCTCGACCCCGACGCGCCACACGAGGTGCTGCTGGTGCTCGACGCGAGCCTCGGCCAGAACGCGCTCAAGCAGGCCGAGCAGTTCCAGGCCGCCGTGGGCGTCACGGGGCTTGCGATCACCAAGCTCGACGGCACGGCCAAGGGCGGCGTGGTCATCGCCATCGCCCGGCGCTTCGGCCTGCCCATCCGCTTCGTCGGCGTGGGCGAGCAGGCCGAGGATTTCGGCGTGTTCGAGGCCGGCGCCTTCGCCGACGGACTGCTGCGGCCGGGGCCGGCGCCGTGATCGCCTTCGAGCGCGTATTCAAGCGCTACCCCAACGGCCGGGAGGCGCTCTCCGAGGTCAGCTTCGAGCTGGGCCAGGGCGAGATGGCCTTCCTGACCGGCCACTCGGGCGCCGGCAAGAGCACGGTGCTCAAGCTGATCGCCCTGCTGGAGCGGCCCTCGCGCGGCCAGGTCCGCGTCAACGGACTCAACACGGCCGCGGTGACCGGCCGCAAGATCCCGGCCTTCCGCCGCCTCGTGGGCGTGGTGTTCCAGGACCACAAACTGCTGGCGGACCGTCCCGTGTTCGACAACGTCGCCCTCCCGCTCGCGATCGCCGGCGTGCCCCGGCGGGAAATGGACAAGCGCGTCCGCGCGGCGCTCGACCAGGTCGGCCTGCTCGGCAAGGAGACCAGCTTTCCGCTCGAGCTCTCGGCCGGCGAGCAGCAGCGCGTGGGCATCGCCCGCGCGGTGGTGAGCAAGCCGCCGGTGCTGATCGCCGACGAGCCGACCGGCAACCTCGATCCGGAACTGGCGCGCGAGGTGATGAACCTGTTCCGCCGCTTCAACGAGGTCGGGGTGACGGTCCTGATCGCCACCCACGACGTGCACCTGATCGGCCAGTTCGGCGTGCGCCGGCTGCACATCGAGAAGGGCCAGCTCGTGACAGGGATGCCCGATGTCGCTGCCTGAGGAACTGCGCGGCCCGCGCCAGGGCCCGCCGCGCTCCGCCGCGGGCCGGCTCGGCGGCTGGCTGGAGCGCCACGCCCAGACGCTTGTTTCCTCGGTCGGCCGGCTGGCGCGCGCGCCCTTCGCGACAGTCCTTACCCTCGGCGTGATCGCGCTCGGCCTCGCCCTGCCCGCCTGCCTGCACCTCGTGGTCGTCAATGCACGCGCCGTCACGGCGGGCCTCGAGAAGACGGTGCAGGTGTCGGTGTACCTCCGCCCCGGCCTGCCCGCCGAGCAGGCGCAGCGCGCCGAGCGCGGCATCGCGGCGCGCAACGACGTGATCGAGACCACGCTCATCACGCCCGAGGAAGGCCTGAAGCAGCTCGAGGCGCGCGCCGGCTTCGGCGATGCGCTGAAGGCCCTGAAGGAGAACCCGCTGCCCTACGCCATCACCGTCAGGCCGGCGCCGCAGTTCGACACGCCGGCGGCCGTCGAGACGCTGACGGCGGAGCTGCGGGCGCTGCCCGAGGTGGACCTCGTCCAGGTGGACACCGAGTGGGTGCGGCGGCTGGAGGCGATCCTCGAGGCGCTGCGGCGGATCGTGGTGGTCGCGGCGGGCCTGCTGGCGCTGGGAGTCGTCGCGATCGTGGGCAACACCATCCGGCTCGACATCAACAGCCGCCGGGAGGAGATCGAGGTCACCAAGCTCGTCGGAGGCAGCAATGCCTTCGTGCGCCGCCCCTTCCTCTACAGCGGCGTCTGGTACGGGCTGGGCGGCGGGCTGCTGGCCTGGGTCCTGGTAGTGACCGTAATCGGCCTGCTGGGCCCGGCGGTGGAGACGGTCGCGGTGCTCTACAGCTCGGACTTCCGCCTGGCGGGCCTCGACCGCCACGCCGCCGCGACCCTGGTCGGCGGCGGCACCCTGCTGGGCTGGATCGGCTCCTGGGTGACGGCCAGCTACCACCTGCAGCGCATCGAGCCCCGCGCTTAACTCATTGTTTTGTATAGGATAGGCCTCCGGGAACTAACCGCAGGCTTAGCACTCGAATGTGCGGAGTGCTAAATTAACCCTGCGCCCATTGAAGGGGGCGCCATCACGGAGGAACCCCGGAACCGATGAGCACCACCGCGCTCGCCCTCAAGCAGTCCCAGCACGTCCTCGCCGGCCCGATCGGCAGCCTCGAGGCCTACGTCGACCGCGTCTCCAGCCTCCCGATGCTGAGCCGCGAGGAAGAGTTCGCCCTGGCCGAACGCTTCCACCGGGACAACGACCTCGAGGCCGCCCGCATGCTGGTGCTGTCGCACCTGCGCTTCGTGGTGCACGTCGCCCGCGGCTACGCCGGCTACGGCCTGCCGGTCGGCGACCTCATCCAGGAAGGCAACGTCGGCCTCATGAAGGCCGTGAAGCGCTTCGACCCGTCCATGGGCGTGCGCCTGGTCAGCTTCGCGGTGCACTGGATCCGAGCAGAGATCCACGAGTACGTGCTGCGCAACTGGCGCCTGGTGCGCGTCGCCACGACCAAGGCCCAGCGCAAGCTCTTCTTCAACCTGCGCCGCATGAAGAAGAACCTGGCCTGGCTCAGCGAGGACGAGACCCACGCCGTCGCGCGCGACCTCGGCGTCGAGCCGCGCGAGGTGCGCGAGATGGAGCAGCGCCTCTCGGCCCGCGACCTCTCCTTCGACCCGACGCCTGCGGCCGAGGACGAGGACGGCGGCTGGTCGCCGGCCGCCTACCTGCCGGCGCCGGACGCCGACCCCGCGGTCGCCGTCGAGCGCGCCGAGTGGGACGAGGTGACCTCGTCGTCGCTCAGCGATGCAATCGAGTCGCTCGATCCCCGCAGCCGCCGCATCATCGAGGCCCGCTGGCTCGGCGAGGACAAGCTCACGCTGCACGACCTCGCCGCCGAGTTCGGCGTGTCGGCCGAACGCATCCGCCAGATCGAGGCCAACGCGCTCAGGAAGCTGCGCGGCCTGATGGACTGAACCAGTAAGGCGGCTCGCCTCAGGCGTGCCCGCCTTCTCTCCCTCGCCGCACTGGTCCGCGGCACCGTGGCCGGCGCGTCGGCCGAAAGCTGCTACAGGCCGTCGAGGTAATCCGCCACCGTCTGGATCACCACCCCGCGGGTCAGCTCGGGCTGGTTCATGTACGGACCGAAATGCCGCAGGTCCCCGGTCAGGAGGTGCGTAACCCCGGCCGCCTGCGCGGCGAGGAAGATCGGCTGATCCTTGGACGGCAGGTCGATGGGCATCTCGACAGGCGCCGGCTGGGCCACTTCTATCACCACTTCGAGCAACTGCATCAGGCGCTCCTGGCACTGCGGAAACTTCGCGGCGATGTTCCGCCGGGCCTCCTCGATCGCAAAGCGGCTGGAGACGAGCTTCCAGCGCTTCGCCCGCAGCTGGTCGAACAGGAACGCTGCCTTGCCCCCGGGGTTATGCGCGGCCGTGAAGAGGACGTTCGCGTCGAGAAAGAGCCTGTCCACCGCAGGCTATCTGCGGCGCCCGGCCAGCTTCGAGGACAGCCGCTGGCGCTCGCCTTTGCGAAACGCGTCGGACCGGTCCCACTCGGCGACCTGTTCGTCAGTGTAGAGCTCCGTCTCGAGCACCACCGCGGGAGTCAGCACGATCCGGCCGCCTACCTGCTCGGCCGTGACGACGGCGCTCTTGCCCAGGCCCAGGGCCTTGCGCATGGAAGCGGGCAGCGTGACCTGGCCTTTCTCCGAGACGATGAGGTTTTCCTTCATGACGGCTTTATTCCTACATGACTACTTTCCTACATTCTGACAGCGAATCCAGAGCGCCGCCAAGCCCTGGCGCGCCAGGCCTAGCCCAGCGCCTCCAGTTTCTCCGACTGCCGCGCCGCGAGCGCCGCCTCGCGCACGGCCTCGGTCACCGCGGCGTGCACGCTGCGGTCGAGCGGATCCGGCACGAGGTCGTCGCCCGGCGCGAGCTCAGCGATCCGGTGCGCTGCGGCGATCAGCATCGCGTCGGTGAAGCAGGGCGCGCGCGCCTCGAGCGCGCCCTTGAACAGCCCCGGGAAGCCGAGCACGTTGTTGATGCCCTTGCCGTCGGCCGCGAAGGCGGCACCGCGCTCGAGGGCCTTCACCGGATCGATCTCGGCATCGGGGTTGGAGAGCGCCAGGATGATCTGGCCCGGGCGAACCATCTCCGGCTTGATCAGGCCCTTCACGCCGGTGGTCGCGATCACGATGTCGCAGGTCGCCATGATGTCCGTGAGCGTCGAGGGCTCGCCGCCGAGCGCGCGCAGCCGCTCGAGCGCCGGCGGGTCGAGGTCGGCGCCCTTCACGGCGACGCTGCCGTGGCACTTGAGAAGCCGCACGATGCCGAGGCCGGCGGCGCCGAGCCCGACCTGACCGATCGCGCAATCCTCGATCCTGCGCCCTGCGCGGCGGGTGGCGTTGTGCAGCGCCGCGAGCACCACGACGGCGGTGCCATGCTGGTCGTCGTGCAGCACGGGCCGGTCGAGCCGGCGCCGCAGCTCGGCCTCGATCTCGAAGCACTGCGGCGCCGCGAAGTCCTCGAGCTGGATGGCGCCGAAGGATCCGGCGATGGCCGCGATCACCTCCACGCAGCGCGCCGGGTCGGTCTCGGTCACGAGGATCGGCACGGCGTTGATGTCCACGAGACCGGCGAACAGCGCAGCCTTGCCTTCCATCACCGGCAGCCCGGCCAGCGGGCCGATGTTCCCGAGCCCCAGCACGGCCGTGCCGTTGGTGACCACCGCGACCGTGCGGTCGAGGCTCGTGTACTGCCAGGCGAGCTCGGGATCGTCGCGGATCGCGAGGCATACGCGCGCGACGCCGGGCGTGTAGATGTCGCGCAGCACCTGCTGGGTGTTGATCGGGATGGAGGGCGTGAGGCGCAGCTTGCCGCCGCGGTGGCGGTCGAAGACGCGGTCGGACTTGCCGACGAAGCGCGCCGTGGGCAGCGCGTCGATGCGCGCGTACAACCCACGGTCGGCGTCCTCGTCCATCTCGAGGGTGATTTCCCAGAGCGTCCGGCCCTGCTCGCGGCGCACCGCGTTCAGGTGATCGATGATCAGGCCGGCCTCGGCGATGACGGCGAGCACGCGGGCGAGGCTGCCGGGCTGGTGCACGGTCTCGACCATCAGTATCTCGGGGATCTTCATCCTGCTCTCCTCAGGCGCGCGCCCGCCGGGCGGGGACCGGCGCGAGCGAGGCCGCGGCCTCGACGGCGGCGGCCTCGTGGAAGGTGTTGGCGTGCAGTTCGGCGGTGCGCTCGGCACTGGATGCATAGCCCCCGGCGAGCAGGAGCACCACCGGCAGCCTGCGGCTGCGCAGCGTGGCGACGACGAGCCGGTCGCGGCGGCGCAGGCCGTCGTCGGTCAGCGCCAATCGGCCGTAGCGGTCGCCGGCCGCCGGGTCCACCCCGGCGAGGTAGAAGACCACGTCCGGCTCGAACGACGACAGCGCCCCCGCGAGCGCCTGCTCCAGCGCGGCGAGGTAAGCCTCGTCACCCGTCCCGTCCGGCAGGCCCACATCCAGCGTCGAGCGCATCTTCTGCGTCGGGTAGTTGCGCTCGCCATGCAGGGACAGCGTGAAGACATCCGCATCGCCCGCGAAGATAGCGGCGGTGCCGTTGCCCTGGTGCACGTCCAGGTCCACCACCAGCGCGCGCCGCGCCTCGCCGGCATCCTGCAGCGCGCGCACCGCGACCGCCACGTCGTTCAGCACGCAGAAGCCCTCGCCGCGGTCGGCGAAGGCGTGGTGCGTGCCGCCAGCCAGGTTGCCGGCGAGGCCGTCCTCGAGCGCCGCACGCGCGGCGAGCAGCGTGCCTGCGGCGGCGAGGCGTGAGCGCCGCCACAGCCGCGGCGACCAGGGCACGCCGAGGCGCCGGATCTCCTGGTCCGAGAGCGCACCAGCCTCGAGCTTCGCGAGGTACTCCGCGGTGTGCACGCGCGCCAGCAGCCCGAGGGGCGCCTCGGCCGGCTGCATCACCTCGCCCTCGGCGACCACGCCAGCCGCGCGCAGCCGTTCGAACACCCGCGGGTACTTCGACATCGGAAACGGATGCGTCGGTGGCAGCTCGACGTAGTAGTCCGGGTGGTAGCTGACGCGCATCGGTTGCCCTGGTGTACCGGCGACCGCGTCAGCGGCTGACCTGGATCGAGGTCACCAGCGCATCGAGGACCCGCAGGCTGGGTGTGAAGTCTGCCGGCTCCAGGCCCTCGAGCTTTTTTCGCCACCGGGCGAGGTAGGCCACGATATCGGGGCCGGTGTCCTCCAGGAGGTCGTCGGGCACCCCGGCCGCCGAGATGGGCAAGTCGGCCACGACCAGCGTTTCGCCGTCCGCCGACAATCCCTGGAAGACGTAGCGCAGCTCGCGATTCAGCAGCGGGGTGGCGTCCTGCGAGAAGCGCCCGACGAAGCGCACTCCACCGCCGCCGCCGGGCAGTTCGAGATAGGCAACCTGTGCAGCGAGGTCGTTGAAACTGTTTCGCTGAGGCAGCACGGGCAGCGGTGTCGCGGGCGCCTGCTCGCGCGCATCGACCAGTCCCGTGAGCGCATCGAGCTGCCGCTCGACGAAGCTGTCTCCGGCCTCCCGCCAGATCTTGCGGTAAGCCGCGAGCGGATACACGGCGACCTGGCCGCGCGCGGCGCCGACGGCAACGTCATCGCCGAAAGTCCAGGCAAAGTGCTTCGGCTCGCCCTGACCGCTCGGCGGCACGCTGCGGTCGTAGGCCGTCGACTGGACGACAAGAGCGTTCACGCGCTCGCCGTAGGCCCGCGCATCGATCTCGGCCGAGACATGCCTGCGGACTGCAAGGCCGCCAGCTTCGAGCGCGTAGGTCACCGACATGGGCATGGTCGGGCAGCAGAACGGGTCGTTTGGCCCCACTTGCACGAGGTCGACGGTGACGGAGCCGTCCTCCTCGATAGCCAGGTGCTGCACCCGCGGCCGGTCACCGAGCAGCGTGCTGGCGACCGGCGACGCGCGGCCGTCGGCCTCCTGCAGCAGCACCAGGCTGACGAAGGTGCCGGTGCCTCCACCGGACTCGGCGAGGAGCACCGCGGCCGATGGGCGCCCTGCAACCTCGCCCCGCGCCCTCGGCGCGGGCAGCAGCCACACCTCCACCCCATCGCCGCGTTCGTAACGGCCATCGCGCAACGGCAACGGCGCGCCCTCCAGGAGGCGGGAAGAGTAGGTCGCACTCGCGAGCGCTTCGTCCGTGAGCACCGCCGGCTGCGTCGCGCAGCCCGCCAGCACCGCCAGGATGGCGGCCGCCACCACCGGGAGACTCATCGCGTTCGCCAAGCGCCCTCCTCCGCCTGCTCCAGGTAAGTCGTCGGCGCGCTGACGCTCGCCTGCATCCCGTTCTTCGCCGACCGGCCGATCATCGCCCTCATGATCGGACCCGGCAAGCAGGGCCCCTGGTCCGGCCCTGGTTCCGGGCGAGCGTGGTGGCCGCCGGGGCCTGGAGCAGCGAGCCGCCCCGTCCCTGAGCCCAGGGCCCCGCGCCCCCACTGCGGGGGTCCCGTACGTGCGCAGCCGAGGCTGTCGCGCTACCCTTGGCGGCCTCAGATTTCTGCCGCCGGCGGCCAACGGGCCCGACGGCCGGCCCATCCAAGAAAGGGGACTCGCAGATGATCCGTTCCACAGGTCTTGCCAGGGTTTGTGCCGTGACGATGCTCGCCCTCGCCATGGTGGGCTGCGAAAGCCAGAAGGAGCCCGCCGAACAGGCGGTCGCCAGCCTCGAGAAGTCGCTGGAGAACGCCGCCGTGCAGGCCGAGAAGTACGTTCCGGACGAGGTCGCGGCCGCCCGCGCGAAGGTCGCGGAAGTGAAGGCCCTGCTCGAGAAGCAGGACTACAAGGCCGTGCTCGCGCAGGCCCCGGCCATTTCCGCCGAGTTGCGCAAGCTGGTGGCCGACTCGGCGATCGCCAAGGCGAACTTCAATCAGCAGATGACCCAGGCCTGGTCCGAGTACGCCAGGACCCTTCCGCAGGCCATTTCCAATGTGGACAACCGGATCCTCCGCCTCACGTCGGGCGGCGGCCTTCCGAAGGGCATGACCCGCGACAGCTTCACGGAGCTCGTGGCGAGGTTCGATGCCGCCAAGACCGACTGGGCCGCCGCCGCGGAGGCCGGCAACGCCGGCAAGTACGAGGAGGCCGTCACCAAGTCCATCGAGGTCAAGCGCACCGTCGAGGCGACGATGGAAGCGCTCGGCATGCCCAAGGCCTGACCATGAGAGCGCTCATCGCCATCGCGACCGTGGCCGCCGCCCTCATGCTCTCGGCCTGCTCGCAGAAGGAGCCGGCCACGCGCGCAGTGACCGCCGCCGAGGATGCGCTCGCGACCGTGGCCGACGACGCGCGGAAGTACATTCCGCAGCGCTACGCCGAGGTGAAGGCCGAGCTAGACGCCGCACGCGCCGCGCTCACGGAGGAGAAGTACGCCGAAGCGCTGGCAGCAGTGCAGGAGATCCCGGCCAAGGCCCGCACCCTCG
>JBBINN010000117.1:0-9063 GCA_037443885.1 Gammaproteobacteria bacterium
CGCCGAGATCTTCGGTCGCAGCACCGGCGTGTCCGGTGGCCTCGGCGGATCGATGCACCTCACGGACATGCGCCTCGGGCTGCTGGGCTCGTTCGCAATCGTCGGCGCCGGCCTGCCGGTGGCGGTCGGCGCGGGCATCAGCGCCCGCGAGCGCGGCCAGGGCCAGGTGTCGATCACCTACTTCGGCGACGGCGCCACGAACATCGGCGCCTTCCACGAGTCCATGAACATGGCGTCAGTCTGGAAGCTGCCGGTCATCTTCGTGTGCGAGAACAATCTCTACGGCGAGTACTCGCCGATCCTCTCGACGACGCCGATGCGGGACCTCGTGGTGCGCGCGGACGCCTACGCCATGCCCGGGGTGGTCGTCGACGGCAACGACGTGCTCGACGTGCACCGTGCGGCGCGCCAGGCCGTGGCCCGGGCGCGCGCCGGCGACGGCCCGACGTTCATCGAGTGCAAGACCTACCGCCAGTGCGGGCATTCGCGCAGCGACGCCGGCAAGTACCGTCCGCCCGGCGAGCTCGAGTCCTGGATCGAGCGCGACCCGATCGCGCAGTTCCGCGCGAGGCTGGTCGCGGAGGGCCTGCTGGACGAGTCGGGCGCGTCGGCAGTCGAGCGGCGCGTCAAGGAGGACGTGCGCGCGGCCGCGGCGCGGGCCGCGGACGGGCCGTGGCCCGAAGTCCGGCCGCTGCACGAGGCCACCTACGCGGCCCCGGTCCCGGCCAGGGAGGGCGCTCCGTGACCAGCCTGACCTACCGCGAGGCCATCGTCCGCGCGCAGCGCGAAGCCCTCGCCGCCGATCCTCGCGTGATCCTCATGGGCGAGGACATCGGAGCCGCGGGCGGGCCGTTCAAGACCACCGAGGGCCTGTTCGAGGAGTTCGGCCCGCTGCGGGTGCGCGACACGCCGATCTCCGAGACCGCCTTCGTCGGCGCCGCCATGGGCATGGCCATCACCGGCTATCGCCCCGTGATCGAGCTGATGTTCGCCGACTTCATGGGTGTCTGCTTCGACCAGATCGTCAACGGAATCGCCAAGCACCGCTTCATGTGCGGCGGCAAGGTCGCGGTCCCGGTCACGATCCGAGCCATGGGCGGCGGCGGCGTGCGCTTCGGCGCGCAGCACTCGCAGACCGGCGAGACCTGGGTGTGGCAGTTCCCGGGCCTCAAGGTGTTCTGCCCGGCGACCCCGGCCGACGCCTACGCGATGCTGCGCCAGGCGATCGACGACCCGGATCCCGTCGTCGTGCTGGAGCACAAGGCGCTCATGGCCGTGAAGGGCGAGGTCGAGCACGACTCGTCGCGCTGGCCTGCGCAGCAGCCCCAGGTCCTGCGGCAGGGCCGCGACGTGACGCTGGTGGCCTCGATGGGCATGGTGCGCCGGACGCTCGCTGCGGCGGACGCGCTGGCGGCGCAGGGTGTCGAGGCAGAGGTGATCGACCTGCGGGTGCTGCGACCGCTGGTCGCTGCGCCAATCATCGAGAGCGTCATGCGCACCGGCGGACTCGTGGTGGTCGAGGAGAATCACGAGTGCGGCGGCTGGGGCGCCGAGATCATCTCCCGCACCTTTACCGCGGCCTTCGATTACATTGACAGGCCACCGGTCCGCGTCACGCTGCCCGACTGGCCGATGCCGTACAGCCCCGCCCTCGAGGACGCGGCCGTCCCGTCGGTGCAGCGCATCGTCGACGCCGTGCTGGCGAGGAACTGAGGACCTGCGGAGACAGCCATGGCCGGGGCCGGAACGACAAACGCCCCCTTCGGCGGCATCGCGGGCCGGTCCGCCCTCGTCACGGGCGCGGCCGGCGGCATCGGGCGCGCGATCGTACGGGCGCTCGCGGCCGAGGGAGTCGACGTCCTGGCGACCGACCTTGACCAGGCGGCGCTCGAGGCGCTGCGCGACTCACCCGGCCTGCAGGGCCGCGTGTCCGTCGTCGCGGGCGACCTGGCCCGCCCGGACGAGCCCGCGCGCCTCGTCGAGCGCGGCCTGGGCCTGTACGGCGGCCTCGACATCCTCGTCAACAATGCCGGCTGCATCATCCGGCGTGACTTCCGCGAGGCCGACGCGCGAGAATGGGAACTCATGCTCTCGGTGAACCTGCGTGCCGCTTTCTTCCTGGCCCAGCACGCTTCCCGCTCCATGGTCGCCCGCGGCTGGGGCCGCATCGTCAACCTCACGAGCCAGGCCGGTCACACCGGCGGCGCCGCCGACTGCCCGATCTACGCGATCACCAAGGGCGGATTGATGACCATGACACGCGCACTCGCCCGATCCCTCGCCCCGCAGGGCGTTACGGTCAACGCCATCGCACCGGGGATAGTCATGACGGAGATGATCTCCGGCACACTGACGCAGGAGCAGGTGGCCGGCCTCGTCGGCTCCATCCCCGTGCGGCGGCCCAGCGAGCCGTCCGAGATCGCCGACGCCGTCGTTTTCCTCGCCAGTCAGCGCGCCGCCACCATCACCGGGCACGTCCTGGACATCAACGGCGGCATGGTGATGCGTTAGCCGCCCCATGAGTCCCAGGCGCGTCAACATCCGCGACGTGGCGGCGCGGGCCGGCGTCTCGGTCGGCACGGTGTCACGCGTCATCAACCGCAAGCCGGTCAGTGCCGAGACGCTGGCCATCGTCAACCAGGCGATGCGCGAGATCGGGTTCACGCCGAGCGCGGTCGCGCGCAGCATGCGCACCCGCAGCACGCTCGCCGTCGGCTTCGTGATCAACGACATCTCCAACATGCTGTTCGCGACCGTGGCCAAGGCGGCGGAGAAGGTCCTGCAGGAACAGAGCTATTCGCTGCTCATCGCCAACACGGACAATGACCCTGCACGCGAACGCCTGATCATCGAGTCGTTGATCCAGCGCCGCGTCGACGGCCTGATGATCGCAGTAACCGACGAGACGGACGAGAAGACACGCGCGCTGCTTCGCTCGGTCGACTTTCCCGTCACGCTGCTCGACCGCCAAGTGGACGGCCCGTTCGACTCCGTCTGCGACGACCATGCGCCGGGCATGCGCAAGGCGATCCGCTACCTGTTCGACCTCGGCCACCGGGACATCGGCCTGATTACCGGCGCCGACAACGTGCGCCCCGGGCGCGAGCGTGCCCGGGGGTTCCGCGAGGCCTTCGCCGAGCAGGGCCGCCACGTGCCGGAGAAATGGCTGCGCCAGGGCCGGCTCGATGCGCTCTACGGCTATGCCCAGGCCTTCGAGATCCTCTCCGCCCGCCCGCGCCCGACGGCACTGGTGGCCGGCGGCAACCAGATCTTCGCCGGCGTGCTCCGCGCCATCCGCCGCCTCGGACTGGTCATCCCGCGGGACCTGTCGGTCATTTCCTGCGACGACGTGGACCTGACCGTGCTCACCGACCCGCCCGTGACCGTCATCTCCCGCAATCTCGACGAGGTCGGCCGGGTCGCCGCGGAAATCCTCCTGCGACGCATCCGCGGCAACGAGGCCGGCGAACGCTACTGCCACGTGGTGCCGACCGAGCTGATCCTGCGGGAGTCCTGCGCCCAGGTCCGCTAGGCGCCGGCGGACGCCGCGGGGCGCCGCCGCTGGACGATACGGGTAGAATCCCAAGGGAATCACCGGCCGCAGGCAGTCCCTCAGCCCACCCTTTGACCAAGGCCAGGGAGCAGACCTTGATCAGCGAGCATCGCGTGCCACTGGCAGACCTCGTTCGCCGTCCGGAAGCCGGCGACACGCTCGGCCGCCCGCTGCGCGACCTGCGCATCTCGGTCATGGACCGCTGCAACTTCCGCTGCCCCTACTGCATGCCGCGGGAGACTTTCCACGAGAGCTACCGCTTCCTGCCGGCCGCTTCGCGGCTGTCGTTCGAGGAGATCACGCGGCTCGCCAGGCTGTTCGTCTCGCTCGGCGTGCGCAAGCTCCGCCTCACCGGGGGCGAGCCGCTGCTGCGGCAAGGCATCGCCGACCTGGTGGGCGAGCTGTCGGCCATTCCCGGCGTCGAGGACCTCGCGCTGACCACCAACGGCGTGCTGCTCGCCCAGCACGCCGCGGAACTGAAGGCCAACGGCCTGACGCGCGTGACCGTGAGCCTCGACAGCCTCGACCCCGTCACCTTCCGCCGCATGAGCGGCGGCTTCGACGGCCTCGAGCGCGTGCTCGACGGCATCACCGCGGCCAGAGAGGCCGGGCTTGCGCCGGTCAAGGTCAATGCCGTCGTCCAGCGCGGCGTGAACGAGGACAGCATCCTCGGCCTGGTCGGGCAGTTCCACGGCACGGGCGTGATCGTCCGCTTCATCGAGTACATGGACGTGGGCAACCGCAACCACTGGGAGCCGGAGCGCGTGGTCCCCTCGCGCGAGCTCAAGGCGCGCATCGAGGCCTGCTGGCCGCTCGTGCCGGCCGCCATGAACTACCGCGGCGAGGTGGCCGAACGATACCTCTTCGCCGACGGCGCCGGCGAGGTCGGCTTCATTTCCTCGGTGTCGCAGCCCTTCTGCGGCGACTGCACGCGCGCGCGCCTGTCCTCCGAGGGTGTCCTGTACACCTGCCTGTTCGCCACCCAGGGAACGGACCTGCGCGCGCTGCTGCGCGGCGGCGCGGACGATGCCGCGCTGCTCGAACGGATTGGCGCCACCTGGCGCGGCCGGTTGGACCGCTACAGCGAACTGCGGCAGGCCTTGCGGGAACAGAAGCCGGCCGCGAAGATCGAAATGTTCTACATCGGCGGGTGACGCATCGGCATGAGCACGCTCACGCACGTGGACGAGTCCGGCCGCCCGGCGATGGTGGACGTGAGCGGCAAGGCGCCGACGCTTCGCAGCGCGATGGCCGCGGCGACCGTGCGCCTCCCGCCTGCGGTCGCCGCCGCGCTGCGCGCATCCGGCTTCAGCACCGCCAAGGGCTCCGTGTTTCACACGGCGATCGTCGCCGGCACCATGGCCGCGAAGCGCACCCACGAGCTGATCCCGTTCTGTCACCCGCTCGGCCTCGAGAACTGCCGCCTCGAGGTGGACATGGATCCGGATGGCGACGTGCAGGTCCGCTGCACCGTGTCTGTCCATCACCGGACAGGTGTCGAGATGGAGGCGCTCACCGGCGCCTCGGTGGCGGCATTGACCATCTACGACATGTGCAAGGCGCTGTCGCACGACATCGTACTCACCGACATCCGCCTGCTCGAGAAGACCGGCGGCAAACGTGACTTCCGCGCGGCGGGTGACGCGCCGTGAGCGCCGTCTACGGTCTCTTGCTCGCCGGCGGCCGCTCGACGCGCATGGGCCGCGACAAGGCGGCGCTCGAGTGGCACGGCCGGCCGGCGCTGGAGCGGGCCTTCGACCTGCTGTCGGCCTGCACGCAGCGGGCCTTCGTGTCGCTTCGAGCCGAGCAGGCCAGCGACCCGCTGCGGGCCGCGCTGCCGCACATCGTGGACGGCGAAGCCGGCCAGGGCCCGATCGCGGGCATCGCGGCGGCGCAGGCGGCCCACCCCGAGGCCGCATGGCTGGTGCTCGCCTGCGACCTGCCCTTCGTGGCTGCCGATACGGTCGTCAACCTGATCGAGCGCCGTGATGCGTCGAGCCTCGCGACCGCCTATCGCAGCGCGCAGGATGGCCTGCCCGAGCCGCTGTGCGCGGTCTGGGAGCCGGCCAGCCGCGAGCCGGTGCTGGAATTCATCCGCGAAGGCCGCCACTGCCCCAGGAAGTTCCTGATCAGTTCCGGCGCCACGCTGATCGACCTGCCGGACCCACTTGCGCTCGACAACGTCAACACGCCGGGCGACCTCGAGGCCGCGCGCAGCGCGCTCACGGCGCGCGGGGCCGCGTGATGGCGAGTGTACGCATCCAGTACTACGCACTGCTGCGCGAGCAGGCCGGCCGCGGCGGCGAGCAGGTCGAGGCCACCGGCGACGCCGCGACGCTGTACGACGCGCTCGCGGCGCGACACGGCTTCACGCTGGCGCGCGCACAGCTCAAGGTCGCGGTGAATGGCGAGTTCGCCGACTGGTCGCGGACCCTCGCCGACGGCGACGAAGTCGTCTTCATCCCGCCCGTTGCCGGCGGATGAGCAGCTTCGAGTTCAGCCGCGAGCCGCTCGAGCCAGCGAGGCTCTCGACAACGCTCGCCGATCCGGCCTGCGGCGGCTATTCCTCCTTCGAGGGCTGGGTCCGCAACGAGAACGAGGGCCGCCGCGTCGAGCGGCTCGACTACGAAGCCTTCGAGGCACTCGCGATCCGCGAGGGCGACCGGATCGTCCGGGAAGCGATCGCGCGTTTCGGCGTGCGCCGCGCCCGCTGCGTGCACCGCATCGGCGAGCTCGGCATTGGCGAGATGGCGGTCTGGGTGGGCGTCGCGAGCGGTCACCGGGCAGAGGCCTTCGCGGCCTGCCGCTACATCATCGACGAGGTCAAGCACCGCGTCCCGATCTGGAAGAAGGAACACTACGCGGACGGTGATTCCGGCTGGGTGAACTGCGAGCGTTGCGCCGAAGCGGCGCGGCCCGACCACGACCGCGCACATGGCCACGCGCACGATCATCGCCATGGACACTCGCATGAGCCTGCGCACCAGGCGTCGGCACCACCTGCGCGAGACTATTCGCGCCAGGTCGCGCTGCCCGAGGTCGGCGAGGCGGGCCAGCGACGCCTGGCCGCGGCCTCGGTGGTCGTGATCGGCGCAGGCGGGCTCGGCTGTCCCGTGCTGTCCTACCTGGCGGCGGCCGGCGTCGGCACGCTCCACGTCGTGGACGGCGACGTCGTCGAGGCGAGCAACCTGCACCGCCAGCCGCTGTACGGGGCGGCAGACATCGGCCTGCGCAAGGCCGAGGTGGCCGCACAGCGGCTCGCCACCGTCAATCCCGACATCGTCGTCCGTGCGCACGCCACCCGCCTCGGCGCGGACAATGCGGCGCAGCTCCTGGCGCTGGGCGAGGTCGTCGTGGACTGCACCGACAACTTCCGCGCGAAGTTCCTGGTCAATGACGCGGCGGTGCTCGCGGGCAAGCCGGCGGTCCTCGCGAGCATCCACCAGTACGAAGGGCAGCTGCAGGTCGCGCGGCCGGACCGGGGCGGATCCTGCCTGCGCTGCGTGTGGCCCGAGGCAACGCGCGACGGGGTCGTGGGCAACTGCGCCGAGAGCGGCGTGCTGGGTCCTGTGCCAGCCGTGCTCGGCAGCCTGCAGGCAATGGAAGTGCTGAAGATCCTGCTGGACCTCCCCGGCCAGCTGCACGATGAATTGCTGCTGATCGACCTGCTCGGCCTGCGGCAGACGCGCCTGCGGGCGCCACGCGCCGTCGAGTGCGCCGGCGCCCGCTGCGCCCGCATCGAGGGCCTGCCCGCGCCGGCGCCCGCGGACCTCGAGCTCGACCTGCCGCTCGCCGAGGCTGTTGGCCGCGGCTTCAGGGTCATCGACATCCGCGGCGCGGAGGAGATCGCGTCGGCCCCGCTGCCCGTCGAAGGCTCGCTCGCGTACCCGGGCGAGCAGCTCTTCGCGGAGGCGTCGCGGCTCCTCGACCCCTCGGTGCGCTACCTCGTCGTGTGCGCGCGAGGGATACGCAGCCTCGCGGTCGCCGAACGGCTTCGCGCCGCCGGCTTCACGAGTGTTCACTCCCTCGCCCGCGGCGCGGCCGGCCGGCAACCCTGAACGGCACTTCGCATGCCGCTAGTCGCGCTCGCTGAGGCCGAACTCGCCTTCGGCCTGCACCCGCTCCTCGACGGCGCGGCGCTCTCCGTCGAGCCTGGCGAGCGCATCGGCCTGATCGGTCGCAACGGCAGCGGCAAGTCGTCGCTGCTCGCGGCGATCGAGGGCACCCTGCCGCTCGACGGCGGGGAGCTGCGTCGCCGCGACGGACTCGCGATCCAGCGCGTCGAGCAGGAGCCGCTGCTGCCGGCGGCCCCGACGCTGCAGGAGAGCCTTTGCGCGCGTGGCGGCATCGACGGCGTTGCGGACGAGCGCGAGCGCTGGCGACGGATCACCCGGCTCGGCGAGTACCTGCACCGCTTCGACGCCGACCCGGACTCCGATCCCGCAAGCCTGTCGGGCGGCGAGCGCAAGCGCGCCGCGCTCGCCCTCGCCCTCGCGCTCGATCCCGACCTGCTGCTGCTCGACGAGCCGACCAACCACCTCGACCTCGACGGGATCGCGCTGCTCGAGGAGCAGCTGATCAAGGGGCCGACGTCCATCGTCATCACCCACGACCGCGCCTTCCTCGACCGCGTTGCGACGCGCATCGTCGAGCTCGACCGCGGCCTGCTGCGCTCCTACCCCGGCAACTTCGCGGCCTACGAGCGCCGCAAGGCCGAGGAACTCGCCGCGGAGGCGACCGCGCGGCGCAAGTTCGACAAGTACTGGGCCCAGGAGGAGGTCTGGATCCGCCAGGGCGTGGAGGCCCGCCGCACGCGCAACGAAGGCCGCGTCCGCAGGCTCGAGGAGCTGCGCCGCCTGCGCGCCGCGCGGCCCGAACGCGCGGGCGACGTCAAGCTGTCGCTGGATGCCGGCGAACGCTCCGGCAAGCTGGTTGCGCGGCTCGAGGACGTCGGCAAGGCGTTCGGCGGCGAGCCGGTGGTTCGCGGCCTGACCCTCACGGTGATGCGCGGCGACCGCCTCGGCGTCATCGGCCCGAACGGCGCCGGCAAGACCACGCTGCTGCGCCTGATCCTGGGCCAGCTTGCGCCGGACGCGGGCACGGTTCGTCTCGGCACCGGGCTCGAGGTCGCCTACTTCGACCAGCTGCGGGAGACGCTGGACCCGGAGCAGTCGCTCGCCGAGGCCATCAGCCCCGGCTCGGACTGGGTCGAGGTCGGAGGCCGGCGCCGCCACGTGGTGAGCTACCTCGGCGACTTCCTGTTTCCCTCGGCCCGCGCCCAGTCACCGGTGAAGATGCTCTCGGGCGGCGAGCGCAACCGCCTGCTGCTGGCACGGCTTTTCGCGCGGCCCGCCAATCTGCTGGTGCTCGACGAGCCGACCAACGACCTCGATATCGAGTCGCTCGAGCTGCTCGAGGCTACCCTGCAGGAGTATGCCGGCACGCTGCTGCTGGTGAGCCACGACCGGCGCTTCCTGGACAACGTCGTGACGCAGGTGATGGCGGCAGAA
>JBBINN010000118.1:0-8953 GCA_037443885.1 Gammaproteobacteria bacterium
GAGCCCGCCGAGGCCCGCGCCGACGACGACGACTGGAGCGCGCGAGGGGATCACGGCTGCGGCACCGGCGGCGGCGCGCCGATGGCGAGCATGCGCTCGACCGCCGCGCGCGCGCGGTCCGCGACCGCCGGGTCGATGATGACCTCGTGGGCCATCGTCTCGAGCGCGTGGCGGATCCGGCCCAGGGTGATGCGCTTCATGTGCGGGCAGAGGTTGCAGGGCCGCACGAACTCGACGTCGGGGTTGGCCACTGCGACGTTGTCGCTCATCGAGCACTCGGTGATCAGCGCCACCTGCTTCGGCTTGCGTTCGGCCACGAACTTCGACATGCCATGGGTCGAGCCCGCGTAGTCGGCGGCCTCGACCACGGGCCGGTCGCACTCCGGGTGCGCCAGCACGACGATGCCCGGGTGGGAAGCGCGGATCTGCGCGATGTCGGCCGGCGTGAAGCGCTCATGCACCTCGCAGTGGCCGGGCCAGGAGATGAGCTCGACCTTCGTCTGCGCGGCGACGTTCTTCGCGAGGTACTCGTCGGGAATGAAGATGACCTTGTCCACGCCGAGGGACTCGACCACATGCACGGCATTGCCCGAGGTGCAGCAGACGTCGCTCTCGGCCTTCACCGCTGCCGAGGTGTTCACGTAGGTGACGACCGGCACGCCGGGATGGCGCGCCTTGAGCGCGCGCACGTCCGCGGCGGTGATGGACTCGGCGAGCGAGCAGCCGGCGCGCAGATCCGGGATCAGCACGGTCTTGGCGGGGTTGAGGAGCTTGGCGGTCTCGGCCATGAAGTGCACGCCGCACAGCACGATCACGTCGGCATCCACGTTCACCGCCTCGCGCGCGAGCGCGAGGCTGTCGCCGACGATGTCGGCGACCGTGTTGAAGATCTCGGGCGTCTGGTAGTTATGGGCCAGCACCACCGCGTTGCGGCGGCGCTTGAGCTCGAGGATGGCGTCGATGTCCGGCGCGAACACCGGCCACTCCACCGCCGGGACGACGCGCTTCACCCGCTCATAGAGATGGGCGGTGCGCGCCTCGATCTCGGGCGTGAAAGCCGGCTCCGGAATGCGTGCAGCGGGGGTCGCCATGGCCGTATCCTTATGCTCCAAATGAGTATTATTGAGCCCAGAGAAAAGCCGGCATCACCGGCCCTGCTTATTCTAGATTTGGGAATAAGCCTGTCAAGACCCCCCGGACCCCGCTGCCCGGGTCGCCCGGACACTGAGCCCCGGCGCAGGCCGCTCGAGCAGCGCTTCCCGCCGGAAGCGCACGAGCCGGGCCGGCCGGCCCCCGGTGCCGAGGGTCACGGCCCCGGTATCCTCCACCAGACCCTGCTGCTCCACCAGGCGCCGAAAGTTCGGCTTATGCAGCCGCAGTCCCGCGAGCGCCTCCACCGTCTGCTGCAGCTGCAGCAGGGTGAAGGTCGGGGGCAGCAGTTCGAAGACCACCGGGCGGTACTTGATCTTGCCGCGCAGACGCGCAATCGCCGTGGCGAGGATGCGCCGGTGGTCGCCGGCCATCGGCTCGCCGCCGACGCCGCGTGGCGGGCCCTGCCCGGCCACCGCGCCGTCCGCATAGGCCTCGGCGACCAGGCCCGTCTCGTAGGCGAGTTCGTAGCGTTCCAGCACCCTGTCCTCGTTCCACGCGCCCCCGTCGGTCGCGAAGCTGACCGCGAGGCGTTCGGCACGCGCGCGCCGCTCGCCGGGACCCGGCGCCGCCGCCGCCCAGGCGCGCAGGCTCGGCTCGATGGCGTCGAGGACCGGCGGCCGGCCGTGGCGCCAGTCCTCCCAGGGGAAGTAGCGGTACCAGTCGCGCCAGGCCACGCCCTCGGCGGCCGATTGGCGCGGCTCGCGCACGAGCGCGACGTAGCCGATGGAGAGCACCCGCGACGCCTCTGCCCCGGCGCTGGGCACCTGCCGGTCCCGATCGCCAAAAGTGTAGAGCTGCTCGACATACCCCAGCGTCTGGCGGGTCTGCGACTCCACCCAGCTGCGAAGGCCCTGCTCCAGCGTGCGGTGCCGGGGCTCGAAAGGACCCGAGGGCAGGCGCTCGAGCTCGCCCGCCGTGGCGTCGAGCGTCAGCACCCTGGGTTCGCCGTCAGTGACGGCAACCACCACGGCGGTGAGGTCCGCGGTGACGGCCTCGCTGCGGCGTTCGCGGATCCTGGGCCCTCGGTTCACGATCATCCCCTCCGGCTTCAGGCCGTCACTCGTTCCAGCCACGGCAGTGGCTCGTCGCGGCCGGCGAGGCGCAGCACGAAGTCGAAGCGGTCGACCGCGGTGCACAGGTCGAAATCGCGCCGCGGCGCCCAGTCGGCGGCCGGGTCGAAGAACTTCGCCGCGGCCGGGGCGGCGCGCAGCCGCTTGCGCACGCCGCCGGTGTCGAAGCTGTGTCCCTCGAGCCGCGCCCGGATCAGTTCCGCGCAGAGGTCGTCCTCAGCGCAGCGCTCGCGCGCCTCGTGGCCCATGCGTACCAGCGACACGATACGCGGTGCGCGCGCCACCAGGTAGCGGCCGACCGCGGCGGCGTTCACCAGCGCGCCGGTGATCACCTCTTCGGCGCCCGTGGCGGCACGAAGGCCCTGCGTGCCGGAGTGCGTCGTGTGAAGAATCGTCCGGCCGGCCACGCCGAGGGCCTCGACCTCGGTCGGCGAGTTGCCTAGGTCGAAACCCGGCAGGCGCCGCGCATGGCGCTCGCCCATCAGCAGCCAGTCAGGGTGCGCGGCCTTGACCACTCGCGCCTCCTCGAGGTCGGCGACTGGGTGAATGCGCTTGGCACCGCCGGCCATCGCGTAGCAGGCGACGGAAAAGGCCCGGAAGACGTCGATCACGACGGCGATGCCCCGGGCCCGCCGGGCACCCGCCACGAGGTCGAGTTCCCGGATCTCCGGCCTCATCTGGCCGCTTGCGCAGCGCGGACCTCGGCCACCATCGCGGCTGTGACGGGCGCGTAGTCGTTGCCGAAGTTCGCACGGATGTAGGTCAGCACGGCGGCGAGGTCATCGTCGGACAGCCACTGGAAGTGCGGCATCACCACGAGGCTGCGGCCCCTGACGAGCCCTGGCGGGCGGACGCCGAAGGCGACCCAGGCGATCAGCGCGGCCGGGTCACCGGCGACCGTCGGCGTACCGACGATGCTCGGCTGTGTCTCGCCGAGGCCGCGGCCGTTGCGCTGGTGACAGGCCAGGCAGTGCTGGGAATAGATGCGCGCACCGGGGTCGGGCGCTACGCGCGGGCCGCTGTCGCCGCCGCAGCCGGAAAGGAACAGGGACAGGGTCGCGGCAAGGGCCGCGGCCACGTTCATGCGCATGATCGGAACTCCGCGAGGACTCGGGTGCGGAATCGTATCCCAGGCGAAGCCGCGGCTGGATGCGCGCTTCCTGCCGGCCGGAGACAGCGCGCCGATGACCGCCGCAGGGCCCGGCGTCAGCCGGCCCAGGTGCGGACGCGGCCGGTATCGAGATGGACGAAGTCGGACTTCGCGTAGTAACCCACACCACCCCGCTGCAGGGACAGGGCCAGGTCGCGCA
Organism: Gammaproteobacteria bacterium; assembly: GCA_037443885.1. GTDB lineage: Bacteria > Pseudomonadota > Gammaproteobacteria > Steroidobacterales > Steroidobacteraceae > SG8-30. The sequence continues at coordinate 3,533 of JBBINN010000118.1, forward strand.
GGCGGTCGGTGCGGTAGCCGACGAGACGGACGTCGATCGCCTTGCCGTCCATGTGCAGGCTGCGGCGAGCCACGCCGTTCGAGCGTGCGTTCAGCATGGCGTTGGTGTGCGGCGACCGGTAGCCGGAGATGACCTCGAACCTGGGCTCGCGATCGGCGAGCACTGCCGCGTCGTGGAGGACGTCGAACAGCTGCGGGTCGATCGGGCTCACGTCTCCGCTGCGATGGTCGCGCAGCAGGCGGTCGAGTGCCGCGAGGGCCTTCTCGCGGTAGCTGCCGCCGCTGAAATACTCGATGGAAAGCCGCTCGCCGGTGTGCGTGCTGACCAGTGAGATCTCGCGCCGCTCGATGCCACCGGCCAGCGCGCTCGCAGGCCCGCCTAACGCAACGGCGGCCGGTACACCCATCAACACGCCGCGCAGGAAACGCCGGCGGCTCACGCGAAAGGGAGAAGCTGCATCCGTCATGACCTGGTACGCCCCGAGGCGGCAAAACGGCGGTCAGGATCCCGGATCCAGCCGGGAAATTCAAGTGATTCAATCACATGCATGGGGACTGTCCCCACAGGGGACTGTCCCCTGGCCGCTACAAGGGGACTGTCCCCCGTGGCGACAGTCCCCCCTCAGACGTTGACCGGCAGGACGCGGGCGCGGGGGAAAAAGTTGAAATCCGTGGCGGAGGCCCAGGTGTAGGCGCCCATCTGCCGCCCGACCAGGATGTCGCCCGCGCGCAACGGCGGCAGCGCCAGATCCTCGGCGATCACGTCCACGCTGTCGCAGGTTGGGCCGGCAAGGACGCTCGGCTCGAGTGTGCCCTCGGCCGGGAACAGGGGTTCGACCGGGTAGCGGGCGTGGTCGTAGAGCTGGCCGCTGAAGGAGCCGTACAACCCGTCGTCGAGGTAGTACCACCAGCGCCCGTCGCGGAAGGCCCGGCCCATGACCGTCGTGAGCACGGTGCCGGCGGGCCCGCAGATGAAGCGGCCCGGCTCGGCGATCACACGCGTGTCGGCGGGCAGCCGCGCGAGCGCCGCGCGGATCGGCGCGCAGAACGCCTCGATCGGCGTGGCCGGCTCGACGTAGTCGATCGGAAAGCCGCCGCCGATGTCGAGCGTGCCGAGCGCGGCGAGGCCTTCCCGCCGTGCCTCGGCCATCAGCGTGCCGCAGGCGTCGATCGCGTGAACCTTGGTGTCGGGCGATCGGGACTGCGAGCCGACGTGAAAGGACAGGCCGCGCACCTCGATGCCGAGCCGCTTCGCCTCCCGCATCAGCTCCAGCGCCGTGTCCGGGTCGCAGCCGAACTTGCGTGACAGGTCCACCACGGCCTCGGGACTGCGGAAGGACAGGCGGATCAGCAGGTCGGCGCGGCCGGCGTAGGACGCGAGCTTCGCCATCTCGTCGAAGTTGTCCACGACGAAGGTGGTCACGCCGTATGCGAGCGCATGGCGGATGTCGGCGTCGCGCTTGATCGGGTGCGTGTGGATGCAGCGGGCGGGATCGATGCCGGCGGCGCGCACGAGGTCCACCTCGCCGTCGGTGGCGAGATCGAAGTGGGCGCCCTCGGCCGCGAGCGTCGTCACGACGGCGGGTACCGGCAGCGGCTTCAGCGCGTAGTGCAGCACGACCCCCGGCAGCGCTGCCGCGAGGCGCCGGTACTGGGACCGCACGACGTCGCAGTCCACGAGCAGCAGCGGCGACCCGTAGCGCGCGACGAGTTCAGCCAGTGCCCCCGCCTCGTAGGGCCTCGCGAGGACGGGGAAAGGTGCTTCGATGGCCGCCGGGGCGGGCCGTGAATCGGCATTCAAGGCATGGCCCTGCTGGGGGAAAAGCGCGAATTCTAGGCCAAAGGCGCCGCGAAGCAACCGCACAGTTCTCAGTTGGCCGGCGGCGCCAGCAGCGGCTCCATGAGATCCAGCAGGCGCGCAACCGCACCTCGGTTACCCTCGACCACTGCAAGGCCACGCTGACCCATGGCGTGCCGCCGCTCGGGGTCGGCGAGCAGGTCGGCGACCGCCTGCCCCAGCGCCTGCGGATCCGCCACGCGCTCGACTGCGCCGGCCTCCTGGAGCTTGAGGAAGATGTCCTCGGCGTTGAAGTTATGCGGCCCGGTGAGGATCGGTGCCCCGACCGAGGCCGGCTCGAGCAGGTTGTGGCCGCCGATGGGCACGAGGCTGCCGGCCACGAAGGCGACGTCGGCCGCCGCGTAGAAGGTCATCAGTTCGCCCATCGTGTCGCCGAGGACGACCTGCGTGTCCCGCGCGGCCTCTGCGCCGCGAGACCGGAGCACGTAGGCGGCGCCCCGCTTCTCCAGCAGCGTCCGCACCGCCTCGAAGCGCTGCGGATGGCGGGGCACGAGCACCAGCAGCGCATCGGGGAACCGTTCACGAACGGCGACATGCGCATCGAGCACCAGCTCCTCCTCGTCCTCGTGGGTGCTGCCGGCAACCCAGACGGGCCGGCCTGGCGCGTTGCTCGCGCGCCATTCGCGCCCGCGGACCGGGACGTCCGGAGCCAGCTCGAAGTCGAACTTCACGTTGCCCGTCACCCGGGTCCGGTCGGCGCTTGCGCCGATCGAGAGGAAGCGCTCGGCGTCGGCCGCGCTCTGCGCACCGATGACGATACCGTGCGCGAGCGTGGCGCGGAACAGCGACACGAGGCGGCGGTAGCGACGCACCGAGCGCTGCGATACGCGTGCGCTCGCAAGCACCAGCGGCACCTCGCGGCGGCCGCACTCGGCGAAGAGGTTGGGCCACAGCTCCGTCTCCAGGATCACGGCCAGCCGCGGCCGGACACGGTCGAAGAAACGGCGTACGGATCCCGGCAGATCGTAAGGGACGTAGCGGTGGATCACCGCATCGCCGAACAGCAGGCGTGCGCGCGCGGCGCCGGTGGGCGTCACGGTCGTGAGCACCAGCGGCATGCCGGGGTAACGCCGAAGCAGGCCGCGCACGAGCGGCTGCGAGGCCTGCACCTCGCCCACCGACACGGCATGCACCCAGATGGAGTCGCGCTCCAGCCTCGCGCCGAAACCGAAGCGCTCCGCCGGGCGGTCGCGGTAAGCCGGGTCGCGCAAGCCGCGTGCCAGGTGGAGACCGAGAGCGATCGGCGCGGCGATGCGGATCAGCAGGTTGTAGACGAAACGCATGGCGGTCAGCCCGGTGACGCGCCGTGCGCCGACACCAGGCGCGCGAAACCGCCGCGCCAGTCGATCTCCGGCCGCGCGCGGCAGGTCTTGGCGAGCGAGCGCTCGAGCCGGGCGAGAACGTCCCGCGACCAGGCACCCGGCGGGCGCAGGCGGCCGCGGTCGAAGTCGAGCAGCCAGACGCCGCTCCCGCCGACCATGACGTTGTTCGCGTTGAGGTCCGCGTGCTGCACGCCAGCGTCGTGGAAGCGGCGGATCGTGCGGCCCGCGGCCTCCCAGTCCGCCGGGCCCAGGGTGCCCGCCAGCACGCGCGCTGCCAGCGACTCGCAGGGCGGGAGCCGCAACGTGACGATCCCGGCGGCATAGAGCAGGCCCGCGCGGGTGTAGCGCGCGGCGACCGGCACCGGCACGGGCAGGCCGTCGGCTACGAGCCGGCCCAGCAGCGCGAGTTCCCGGAAGCCGCGCGTGCGGGATTCGCCGAGGTACAGGTAACGGTCTCGGGAAACCTTCGCCGGCAGGCCACCACGGAGGTAGCGGCGCAGCACGTACTCGCGTTCCCCGTCGTCGAGAAACAGCACCGAGCCGCGCCCTCCAGCGAGCTCACGCAGCGCGCCGCGAGCCCGCCAGGGACCGGGATCGAACAGTTCCTCCGCGTTGTTGACGCAGCCGGGGTCGTATAGGATTGCGCCGCCTTCGGTGGCGATGCGCCGGAAATTCATGCCCGCCATCCTACAGTCCGCGCCCCGGCGCGTCTGCATCCTCCGCCTCTCCGCGATCGGCGACACCTGCCATGTGCTGCCGGTCGTGCGCAGCCTCCAGGCGGCCTGGCCCGAGGCCAGGTTCACCTGGATCATCGGCCGGCTCGAAGCGAAGCTGATGAACGTCGCCGACGACATCGAGTTCATCATCTTCGACAAGCGCGCCGGCGTCCGCGAGCACCTGCGACTCGCGCGGCTGCTGTCGCGACGCGACTTCGACCTGCTGCTGCACATGCAGCTCGCGATCCGCGCGAGCGCCATTGCAGCCATGGTCCGCGCGCCCGTGAAGCTGGGCTTCGATCGGGCGCGGGCGCGCGAGGGACAGTGGCTGTTCACCACGGACCGGATCGCCGCGCGCGAGCGCGAACACGTGCTGGACTCGCTGTTCGGCTTCGCCGAGGCACTCGGCGTGCACGAGCGCCGGCTGCGCTGGGACCTGCCGCTGCCGCCGGACGCGATCGCCTATGCCCACGCGGTCATCCCCGACGGCAGGCCGACCCTGGTCATCAGCCCCTGCTCCAGCCATCCGCTGCGCAACTGGCGGGCGGAGGGCTACGCCCAGGTGGCGGACCACGCCGTGCGTACGTACGGCATGCGGGTGGTCATCGCCGGCAGCCCCGCGCCGGCCGAAAAGGCGATGGCGCAGGAGATCCTGAGCCACGCCCACGAGCCGCTGGTCGACATGGTCGGCAAGGACACGCTGCCGCAGCTGCTCGCGCTGCTGTCGAGGGCGAGCGCGTTGCTGACGCCCGACTCCGGCCCCGCCCACATGGCCACCATGGTCGGCACGCCGGTGATCGGCCTTTACGCGGCCACGAACCCGGACCGCAGCGGCCCATACCTGAGCCGACGCTGCTGCGTGAACCGCTACCCGGAGGCGGCCCGGAAGTTCCTGGGCAAGGAGCCGACCGACCTGCCCTGGACCACCAAGATCGAGCGGCCCGGCGTGATGGACCTGATACGGCCGGACGACGTCATGGACCGCCTCGACGCGCTGGCTCGCAACGGCTTTTCGGTTGCCTGAGCCGCAATCGGCTAACCTTCACCATCCCCTCAGTGGAGAACTGCAGTGACCGACATCCTGGTCCCGATCTCCCCCGGCGAGCTGCTCGACAAGGTCACCATCCTCAGGATCAAGGCCGAGCGCATGACCGATCCCGTGAAGCTCGCCAACGTCAGGCTCGAGCTCGAGCTGCTGGAACGGACCTGGGCGGCGACGCCGCACGCCTCGGTGGACCTCGCCGCCGACATCGGCGCGCTGCAGGCCGTCAACGAGCGCCTGTGGGACATCGAGGACGACATCCGCGAGCAGGAACGCGCCCAGGACTTCGGGCCCCGCTTCGTGGAACTCGCCCGCTCGGTCTACTTCGAGAACGACGAGCGCGCCGCGATCAAGAAGCGCATCAACACGAAGCTCGGCTCACGCATCGTCGAGGAAAAGTCCTACAAGGACTACAAGCCGGCGTAGCGCGGGAAGGGGACATTCCTGTTCCTGATTACCCACGAGGCTCAGCCAGGGTTGCGAG
>JBBINN010000119.1:0-8909 GCA_037443885.1 Gammaproteobacteria bacterium
GCTCCCTTCCCCTATCGACTCGCAACCCTGGCTGAGCCTCGTGGGTAATCAGGTAGGTATTTGTGCGGCCCCGGCCACCGCGCAGCCGCCGGACCCGGCGCGGGCGCTGGAGGGCGTCGGACGGATCGTGGCGATCTCCGACCTCCATGGCGCGCACCGCGACTTCGTCGAGACGCTGCAGTCGGCCGGCGTGCTGGACGCCGAAAGGCGCTGGGCGGGTGGCCGCAGTCACCTCGTGGTGCTCGGCGACGTGGTCGATCGCGGCGACGAATCCCGCGCATCGCTCGACCTGATCATGGCGCTCGAAGCCGAGGCCGACGCTGCCGGTGGCAGGGTTCACGTGGTGCTCGGCAACCACGACGTGATGAATCTCACGGGCGACCTGCGCTACGTCACCAAGAGGGAGTTCGCGGCCTTTACGGCGGAGGAAACCGCCGAGCAGCGCGAGGCTGCTTACCAGAGTGCGGCTGCGCGGGCCGTCCAGGGCGGCGGAGAGCTGGCGCGCGCCGAGTTCGACGCGCGCTTCCCGCCCGGCTTCTTTGCCCACCGCGCGGCGTTCTCCGCCAGCGGCCAGTACGGCCGCTGGCTCCTCGGCAAGCCGCTGGCGCTTCGGATCGACGACACGCTGTTCGTTCACGCGGGCCTCAGCGTCGCGCTGCCCGACGCGAGCCTCGCGGCCATCAACGGCGCCCTGCGCGATGATCTCGTCGAGTACGTCACCCTGCTGGAACAGCTCACGATCGCGGGCACGCTGGATCCGACCGTCGATTTCTACGAGATTCCCGCGGCACTCGGTATCGCCGATCGGGAAGTGGTGGCCGCCCATCCGGACCCGCAGCTGCGGCGCCTGCTGGAGCTGCGGCTGTCGGCGATTCACTCGCCGGCCAGCCCGTTGTGGTACCGGGGCAATGCCGGCTGTGGTCCGCTGGTCGAACAGGACCGTCTCGCAGCCTTGCTTCGGCCTCTCGGCGCGCACCGGATCGTGATCGGCCATACGCCGACACATGAGCGGCGGGTCTGGCGCCGCCTGGGCGACCAGGTGTGGATGATCGACACCGGCATGCAGCGCGCGTATTACGCCGGGAAGGGCGCGGCGCTGGTGCTGGACGGCGGCGCGGTCTCCGTCGTTTACCAGGGCGCGAGCCAGGCGGTTGCAGTCGGTGAGCTGCCCGCCCGCGCCGGGGCGCTTGCGGCGAACCTCCCGCCGGGCGAAATCGAGGCCGCATTGTCCGGAGGAGAGGTGATCGCGCGAACGGCAACGCCCGCCGGCGAGCTGCTCACCCTGAAGTGGCGCGATGGCGAGCTGCAGGCGCTGTTCCGCCCGGCGTCCGGACCGCGCAGTTTGTTCCCGGAGGTCGCCGCCTACCGCGTGGATCGGCTGCTCGATCTCGCCATGGTGCCCGTCGCGGTCGTGCGCGACCTGGACGGGAGCCCGGGCTCGCTGCAGCACCTCCCGCCCGGGCTCGTGCCGGAAGCGCGGCGCGCGGCCGGCGAGGTGCGCGTCGAGGCCTGGTGCCCGCTGCGGGACCAGTGGCAGGCCATGCGCCTGTTCGACGCGCTGATCGCCAACGTGGCGAGGACGCCCGGCGACGTCCAGTATGTCGCGGCCGGTGGCCAGCTCGTGCTCACCGGCCACGCGGAGGCCTTCGGGACCGGGACCAACCTCCCGACGCCTCCGGCCGAGGGGGACGCTGGCATGAACGCCCGGTGGCGTCGGGGCCTGGCTGCCGTCGCCTCGCCCGACAACCGGCAGGAGCTGCTCGAAGTACTGCCTCGACGCCAGTACGAGGCGCTCGTCAAGCGGGCCGGCGCGCTGGCCAAGTAGGCGACCGCCGCCCTAGAGTGTCGCCACGTCCGGGAGGGGTGGCGGGGATACCATGCACAGAACTTCAGCACGCTGGCTCGTGGCTGTCGCGGCCGTTCTGCTCGCCGGCTGCGCCAGCCTGGGGTCACGGCCGGTCCTGCCCGACGACCAGGCGCTGCCCGCCGGGCAAGACACCCGCCTCGACTCCGCGATAGCGCCGCTCGAGGCGGAGCATCCGGGCAAGTCGGCCTTTCGCCTCGTCAGCGAGGGTCCCGAGGCTTTCGCGCTGCGCTCGCGCACCGCCGCCGGCGCAGGGCGCAGCCTCGACGTGCAGACGTACATCTGGCACAACGACCTCACCGGCGCGGTCCTCGGCTGGCGGCTGATCGAGGCGGCCGACCGCGGCGTCAGGGTGCGCGTCCTCGTGGACGACTTCGACGCGCGATCCAAGAACTACGAGTTCGCCGGCCTCGATGCGCATCCGAACATCGAGGTGAGGATGTTCAACCCGTTCGCGTCGCGCTCGGGCGGGGCGCGGTTCGCGGCCGAGATGCTCGGCGACTTCGACCGCCTGAACCGGCGCATGCACAACAAGTCCTGGATCGCCGACAACCGCATCGCGATCGTCGGCGGCAGGAACCTCGGCAACGAGTATTTCGGCGCGAGCGAGGACGTGAACTTCGTGGACCTCGACTTCGCGATGATCGGCCCCGTGGTCCGCGACGCTTCCGCGGCCTTCGACCGTTACTGGAACTCGGAGCTGGCCTACCCCATCGCCCTGCTGGCGCCGGACGACGTGACCCCGGCGGCGCTCGAGGCCCTGCGCCGGCGGGCGCTCGAGCAGCTGCCGGGTGTCGAGCAGACCAAGTTCGCGCGCGAGCTGAAGGAGAACGATGCCGTGCAGCGGCTCCTCGCCGGCGACTGGCCGCTGCACTGGGCCTCGAATTACCGCTTCGTCGCCGACGATCCGGAGAAAGCGCTGGGCCGCGGCACGGGAGCCGCGGGGTCGCAGGTTCTCGAGTACCTGGCTCCCGCGTTTCGCGGGGCAAGTGCGCGGGTGACCGTGATCTCGCCGTACTTCGTCCCGGGCAGAGCCGGCACCGAGGGCCTTGTGGCCCTGGCCCAGGCCGGCAAGCAGGTGCGGGTGCTGACGAACTCGCTCGCGGCAAACGACGTGGCGGCCGTGTATGGCGGTTACGCCAAGTGGCGTAAGTCGCTGCTCGAGGGTGGCGTCGAGTTGTGGGAACTCAAGCCGTCGCCCGGCAGCCAGGTCAAGACGAGCCTCTTCGGTTCCTCGGGGGCGAGCCTGCACACCAAGTCGCTGGCGGTTGACGAGCGCACGGTGTTCGTCGGCAGCTTCAATCTCGATCCGCGCTCGGCGTCGCTGAACACCGAGCAGGGCGTGTTCGTGGACAGCCCCGAACTGGCTTCGCAGATCGAGGCCCTGTTTGCCTACGACTCGTCGGGCGCGCGCGCGTGGGCCGTGTCCCTCGAGGACGGCCAGTTGCGGTGGACCGACGACCAGGGCACCTACACCAGCACGCCACAGGCCTCGGCCTGGCGCAAGTTCCAGGCGTGGCTCGCGGGCGTTCTGCCGGTAGAGTCGCAGCTCTAGGGAGGCCCTGCACAGGCGGTGCGGGCGCGTCGGAGAGTGCCGCGGCGCGGGCCGGCCCTAGCCCGACAGCCAGGTTGCGAACTGGTAGTACAGCGGCAGGCCGGCGAGCATGTTGAACGGGAAGGTCACGCCGAGCGACGCGGTGAGGTAGATGCCCGGGTTGGCCTGCGGCAGGGCCGCGCGGCAGGCGGCAGGCGCGTCGATGTAGGAGGCGCTCGCACACACGGCGCCGAGCACGAAGGCGCCGCCGGTGCCGAGGCCCGCCAGCGAGCCGAGCGCGACGCCGAGCAGACCGTTCACGACCGGCATGGCGATGGCGAACCCGGTCATGAAGACGCCGACCTGCGCGAAGGCCCGCAGCTGGCGGGCCGCGCTCATGCCCATCTCGAGCAGGAAGATCATCAGCACGCCGCGGAACATGTCGTCGTAGACGGGCGAAATCTGCTCCCAGCCGCGCTCGCCGGTGATCAGGCCGATCGCCATCCCGCCGGAGAGGAGCAGCACGCCTCGGCCGCGGAGCGTCTCGGCGGCGAGCGGTCCTATGCCCATCGCGCCGCCCGCGCGGCCCAGCGACCAACGGCCCAGGATGAGCGCCACGATGACGCCCCATTCCATGATGGCCACGACAGCCGTCATGTATCCCTCGGCCGGCGTATCCATCGCGCTCGCGAAAGTCATCGCGGCCAGGAAGGTCACCGAGGACACCGAGCCATAGTGGGCGGCGACCGCGGCCGCGTTGGCCGGATCGATGCGGCCGAGGCGGCGCAACACCAGGAAGGCGATGCAGGGGATGGCCACCGTGAGCGCGACCGACGCGGCGAGCAGGCCGCCGACCTCGGCGAGACTCGCCTGAGCAAGCTCGACCCCGCCCTTGAGTCCGATGGAAAGGAGCAGATAGATGGAAAGCAACTTCAGCACCGGGTCGGGGAGTTCGAGCTCGCTGCGGATCAGGCCGGCGACTGCGCCGAGCATGAAGGCGAGCACGATGGGGGACAGCAGGTTGGCGACGAGCAGGTCCACGGCGATCTCCGTCGTGCAAAAGTGCGTAGCACAATACCTGAATTAAACTTCATAAGTAAATCTTTCGCACCGCTTCCTTGCGTCGCCTGATCGCCGGCCCTGAGAATCGGTCCCCCGCGCTGCAGGGAACGAAGTTGGGCAATCGGTGGCTGGCATGGTTGGCTGGCGTTGCGGCCTGTGTCGCAGCCCTTACCGCGCGCGGACGGCACCCTCTTCGTGGACGCGCTGCCGGCCGCATTCGGGAATGCGCCGGTGGCCGAAGTCGTCGGCGGTGCGCTGGACGGTCGCTTCACGCAGTTCCGCTACGGCGAGGCACGGCGACGAGGCGAGCCTTTCTGGCTCAGGCTTCGCCTTGCCGATGCCCTGCCTCCTGGCGGAGTGCCGGCAATTCTCGTGCAGAAGGGTCGGCACCTGTCGCTCGAGGTCTACGCCCGCGGCGCCGAGGCGCCGCGACGGCTCGCCGCCGAGCTGCCCGACTTCCGCGGCGTGCAGCGCGAGGTCTACACGCTCCCTCCCGATGTCGACCACACAGGGTCTCTTTACGTGCGGGTCTCGGCCGACGGCAAAGGGTCCGAGGAACTGCAGTTCCAGCTGACGACCGCCGAAGTGGCGGTGGCCGCGGGCTTGAGGCATGCGCAGGTCATCGCGCTGGCCTTCGGGGCCCTGATGGCGATGTCCGTGGCCGCGCTGCTGATCTGGTTCCTGCTGCCGGACCGCCTGCTCCTGCTGTATTCCAGCCTGTTCGCGCTGCAGGCCCTTTACGTCGCCTACCTCTCGGGCCAGGGCTTCGAGTGGCCTGTTCTCGGTCTTGCGCTGCCGCTGCAGCAGCACGCCTGGAACGTGCCGGCGGCACTGTCCGGCGCGGTGGCGTGCCTGTTCGTCCGCGAGATCGCCGACCTCCGGCGCTTCTCGCCGCGCGTCTACACGGTCTTCGGCTGGCTCGCGGGCGTCTTCGTGGTGCTCGCCGCCGCGAACCTCCTCGACCTGGTGGGTTTCGGCGGCCTCGTTGCGAACATCGGCAACCTTCTGTTCGTCGGCACCGCCGTGTTCACGCTGGTGGTCGCCTTCCTGGCCTGGCGGCGCGGCAGTCGCGCTGCCGGGTGGTTCCTGCTGGCCTGGGCGCTGCTCGAGGCTTTCACCATCGCGGCGGCCGTGAGCTTCCTCGTGAGCGACAAGGATTCGATGCTCGTCTACCTGGGCCTGCCGCTGTCCATGGTCGCGGCAGCCGTTCTCATCGCGCTCGGCGTGGCGGACCGGCTGCGCGAGCAGCGCCGCGCGCTCTCCGAGGCGGAGCGGCACGCCCAGACCGACCCGCTGACCGGCGTGCTCAACCGCCGCTCGCTGGTCGCGCGGCTCGATGCGGCCTGCGCACGCGCCAGGGCGCGCGGCATGCCGGTCGCGCTGCTGTTCATCGACCTCGATCACTTCAAGGAGATCAACGACACCTACGGCCACCTCGCCGGCGATGCCTGCCTGCGGGCCGTGATAGCGCCGATCCAGTCGGAACTGCGGCACTCGGACGCCATCGGCCGCTACGGCGGCGAGGAGTTCGTGGCCATCCTGGACGGCGCCGACGCCGCGGCTGCGGAATCCATTGCGCGGCGCATCCTGCAGCGGGTCGCGGACCTGGCCGTGGAGGGCCACGGTCCGCCCATCCGCCTCACCTGCAGCATCGGGGTCGCTGCCAGCGACTCGCTGGGCGTGAGGGGCGAGCAGTTGATTGCGCGCGCCGACGCGGCTGTCTACGCGGCCAAGCACTCAGGCCGCAACCGCGTGCACCTCGCGCTGCCGGTAGCGGCCTGAGCGGGACCGGATTTTTTTGCGCCGCGTTATAATCCTTGCCCGCTCCGGTCAGGGCCAGGTCCGGTCGCTGGTGCCCGCAGGAGCGCGGATACGGCCCGGCAAGTGAGCCGGCTCGAGCCCGGGTTGAGCATGGGCTTCCCGCGCATGTTCCGCACAGTTGCGCCGGGCGGATCCGGGCGCAGTCGAGGAGATCCGATCGTGTACTCCGTTCTCTCGGCGGCGCCCTGGCGCCGGTGGGTTCCCTGCGCGATGGCTGCGGCGTTGCTGCTGTCGGCCTGTGGCGGTGGCGGTCCGCGGGAATTCCCGCCGCCCGACGTGAGCGTCGCGACAGTGGAGCAGCGCCAGGTGACCGAGTGGGACGACTACACGGGCCGCGTGGAAGCGGTCGATTCCGTGGAGCTCCGCCCGCGCGTCGCGGGCTACCTGGCAGGCGTGCACTACCGTGAAGGCGCGCTGGTGGAGAAGGGAGCGCTGCTTTTCACCATCGACGACCGGGAGTACGTCGCGGCGGCTGCGGCCGCCCGCGCCGATCTCGCCCGCGCCGAGGCCCGCGTCGGGGTCGCGCGGCAGGAACTCGCGCGTGCGGAGCAGCTGATCGAAGCGCGCGCCGTCTCGCGGGGCGAGCTCGAGGCGCGCCAGGCCGAGCAGAGGCAGGCCGAGGCGGATGTCCTCGCCGCCCGTGCGCGCCTGACGCAGGCCGAGCTCGACGTCTCCTTCACGCGCATCCGCGCGCCGATCGCCGGTCGCGCCGGCGAGGCGCGGGTCACGACCGGCAACCTCGTGAGCCCCGGTGAGACGCTGCTCACCACGGTTGTCTCGGTGGATCCCGTGCACGTCACCTTCGACGGCGACGAGCGCGCCTACCTGCGCTACCAGCAGATCGCCCGCGAGGGCGGGCGGCCGAGCTCGCGCGATGCACGCAACCCGGTGCTGGTCGGGCTCGCGAGCGAGCAGGGCTACCCGCACCGCGGCGAGATGGACTTCGTGGACAACGCGCTCAACCCGGCCACCGGCACCATCCGCGGCCGGGCCGTCGTGCCGAACCCCGAGGGTATCCTCACACCCGGGTTGTTCGCGCGCGTGCGACTGCTCGGCGCCTCGCGGGACGAAGCGCTGCTGATCCACGAGCAGGCGCTGCTCACCGACCAGGATCGCCGCTACGTCTACGTCCTCGGCGAGGGCAACGTGGCACTGCGCCGGGACGTCGTGCTCGGCCCGCAGGTCGACGGGCTGCGCGTGGTCGAGCAGGGCCTCGCCGCGGGCGACAAGGTCGTCGTCAACGGGGTACGCAAGATCTTTTTCCCCGGGCAGCCGGTGAATCCGCGCGAAGTGCCGATGGACCAGCCGGGAGCGGCCCCCGCCGGCCCGACCGTCGCGCAGCCGGCCGACTCCGCGGGCTGAGCCGATGGCCCACGCCGACCTGTCGCGCATCTTCGTGGACCGGCCGATCCTGGCCACGGTCCTGTCCGCGCTCATCCTGGTCGCAGGGCTGATCGCCATTCCCAACCTGCCGGTCAGCGAGTACCCCGACGTGGTGCCGCCGTCGGTGCAGGTGACGGCGACCTACCCCGGTGCGAACCCGCGCACCATCGCCGACACGGTCGCCGGACCCCTCGAGGAAGCCATCAACGGCGTCGAGGGCATGATCTACATGAAGTCCACGTCGGGCTCCGACGGCGTCATGCAGCTCACCGTGACCTTCGCCAGCGGCACCGACGTGGATCTCGCCGCCGTGCAGGTGCAGAACCGCGTTTCCCAGGTGCTGCCCCGCCTGCCGGCGCCGGTGCGGGCCCTCGGCGTGACGACGACCAAGTCCTCGCCGACGCTGACCATGGTCGTGCACCTGTTCTCGCCCGACGGCCGTTACGACGCCCTGTACCTGTCGAACTTCGCCACGCTGCGCGTGCGCGACGAGATCGCGCGCCTGCCCGGCATCGGCCAGGTGATCGCCTTCGGCGCGGGCACCTACGCGATGCGCGTCTGGATCGACCCGGAGCAGGCCGCTGCCCGCAGCCTGACGGCCGGCGACATCGTCGAGGCCATCCGCGAGCAGAACGTCGAGGTGTCGGCCGGCACGATCGGCGGGCCGCCGACGCCGGACGGCGTCGCGCTGCAGCTGCCCGTGAACGCGCAGGGCCGGCTCTCCACGCCGGAGGAGTTCGGCGGGATCGTCCTCAAGTCCGAGGGCGTCGCAGTCACCCGCCTGCGGGACGTCGCCCGCGTGGAGCTCGGTTCGCAGGGCTACGCGCTCGGCTCGCTGCTCGACAACGAGGACGCGGCGGCCATCGCGATCTTCGAGGCGCCGGGCGCGAACACCGTCGAGCTGTCCGCGGCGGTGCGCGAGCGCATGGCCGAGCTCGCCGCCGGGTTCCCCGAGGGCGTCGAGTGGGCCGTCGTCTACGACCCGACGGTCTTCGTGAAGGAGTCCATCCGCAAGGTCGTGCTGACCCTGCTCGAGGCCGTCGCGCTCGTGGTGATCGTGGTCGTGCTGTTCCTGCAGACCTGGCGCGCCTCGCTCATCCCGCTGATCGCGGTGCCGGTGTCGATCGTGGGGACCTCCGCGGTGCTCTGGGGGCTCGGCTACTCGGTCAACGTGCTGACGCTCTTCGGCCTGGTGCTCGCCATCGGCATCGTCGTGGACGACGCCATCGTCGTGGTCGAGAACGT
>JBBINN010000120.1:0-8850 GCA_037443885.1 Gammaproteobacteria bacterium
TCAACGGGCTGGCGGCGCGCCTGTTCGCCTGGCGCGCCGCCGACCGGCGCGCCGTCGAGCGACTCGTGGGCAGCACCGGCTCGGACATCGACGCTCGCGGCGTCGAACTCTACGCCCGTCTGGTCCGCAATCCCGCCCACGTCGCCGGGGCGCTGGCGATGATGGCGAATTGGGATATCCGGCCGCTGCGGGACGCACTGCCCACGATGCCTGGACGCCTGCTGCTGGTCGTGGGGAGCGAGGACGGCACGGTTTCGCCGCACGAGGCCGAGCGTGTCCGGGCGATTCGTCCCGACGCCACGATCTTGACGATGGAGGGGCTAGGGCATCTGGCCCACGAGGAGCAGCCCGGCGAAGTGGCGCGCCTGATCGAAACAGAGGCCGCCGTTGCGGCCGTGAAGGGAGACGAGGGATGAGCGGCAAACGCCATGCGGTGGTGGTCGGCAGCGGCTTCGGCGGACTGGCAGCGGCGATCCGCCTCGGTGCGCGTGGCTACCGGGTGACGGTGCTGGAACGGCTGGATGCTCCCGGCGGTCGCGCCTACGTGTTCCGCCAGGACGGCTTCACCTTCGACGCCGGCCCGACGATCGTCACCGCGCCGTTCCTGTTCGAGGAACTCTGGACGCTCTGCGGCAAGCGAATGGCGGACCACGTCACGCTCGTGCCGATGAACCCGTTCTACCGGATCGTGTTCAACGACGGCTCCACGTTCGATGCCTGGGGGGACGCTGCCGCGGCGAGGGCGGAGGTTGCCCGCCTGTCGCCGCAGGACGTGGCGGGCTACGAGCGCTTCATGCGGCTCTCGGAGCAGATCTACGAGGTCGGCTTCGTGCAGCTGGGCGACGTGCCCTTCGGCTCCGTGTGGGACATGGCCAGAGTCGCCCCGCACATGGTGCGGCTCAAGAGCTACCTGAACCTCTACGACCTCGTCGCCTCGCACGTCCGCGACGAGCGGCTGCGCTTCGCCCTCAGCTTCCACCCGCTCTTCGTCGGCGGCAACCCGTTCAAGGTCACGTCCATCTACGGGCTGATCTCGTTCCTCGAGCGGCGCTACGGCGTGCACTTCGCGATGGGCGGCACGGGCAGCCTCGTCTCCGGGATGGTGCAACTCGTGGAGGGGCAGGGCGGGACCCTGCGCTACGGCGCGGATGTGGCCCAGATCACCGTGCAGGGCCGGCGCGCGACGGGCGTCCGGCTCGCCTCCGGCGAGGAGATCCGGGCCGACGTGGTAGTGTCGAACGCGGACGCGGCCTGGACCTACCGCATGCTGGTGCCGGCGTCCGTTCGCAGACGCTGGACCGACCGCAAGGTCGAGCGTTCGCGGCACTCGATGAGCCTGTTCGTGTGGTACTTCGGTACGCGCAGGCAGTACCCGGACGTGCCACACCACACCATTCTGCTCGGACCCCGCTACCGCGGCCTGCTCGAGGACATCTTCGAGCGCAAGGTGCTCGCCGACGACTACAGCCTCTACCTGCACCGCCCGACCGCGACCGACCCTTCGCTCGCGCCGCCGGGCTGCGACGCCTTCTACGTTCTGTCCCCCGTTCCGCACCTCGACAGCGGCACTGACTGGCAGGAGCGCGCGGAGGCCTATCGAGGCGCGATCCAGCGCACGCTCGAGGACTCGCTGCTGCCGGGGCTCGGGCGGGAGGTCGTCTCCTCGCGCATCATGACGCCTGTCGACTTCCGCGACAGCCTGCTGGCCTACAAGGGCGCGGCCTTCGCCCTCGAGCCGCGCCTGCTGCAGAGCGCCTGGTTCCGGCCGCACAACCGCAGCGAGGAACTGGATAGACTGTACCTCGTGGGGGCGGGGACACATCCGGGTGCGGGCTTGCCGGGGGTTCTCTCCTCTGCGAGGATCCTCGACAAGGTCGTACCTGATGCCGCGTCGCTCGACTGACACCCTGATCGCCACGGCCGCCGACCGCGCGGCCTGCGCGACGCTGCTGCGCGACGGCTCCCGAACCTTTCATGCCGCCTCGCGGCTGCTGCCCGCCGAGGCGCGCGAGGCAGCCACCGCCATGTACGCATTCTGCCGCGTAGCCGACGACGCGGTCGACGTGGACGGCGGGCGCATGATCGCGCTGTCGCGGCTGCGCGAGCGCCTGTCGCTCGTCTACGCCGGAGAGCCGATGGCGCTCGCGCCGGACCGCGCCTTCGCCGATGTGGTGCGGCGCTTCGGGATACCGGAGGCCCTGCCGGCAGCGCTGCTCGAAGGCTTCGAGTGGGACGTGCTGGGCCGGCGCTACCACGATTTCCCTGAACTGTGTGGTTACGCGGCGCGCGTCGCCGGCACCGTCGGCGCGATGATGTGCCTGATGATGGGCGTGCGCACTTCGCAGGCGCTGGCGCGCGCCTGCGACCTCGGCGTCGCGATGCAGCTCACCAACATCGCGCGGGACGTGGGCGAGGATGCGCGCAACGGCCGCCTGTACCTGCCGCTCGACTGGATGCGTGCCGCCGGCATCGACGTCGACGCGTGGATTCGCCGGCCTGCGTTCATCCCGCAGCTGGTGCCCGTGCTGCGCCGCCTGCTCGAAGAAGCGGACGTCCTGTACATGCGGGCGGCGGCCGGCATCCGCGAGCTGCCGGCCTCGTGCCGGCCTGGCATGGAAGCGGCGCGGATCCTCTACGCCGAGATCGGCCGCGAGGTCGAGCGCGCCGGCTTCGACTCGGTCTCGCGCCGGGCCGTCGTGCCCGGCTGGCGCAAGGCAGGCCTCGTCGCCGTCGCCGCCGCGACCAGCATGGCGCCGCGCGCGCAGGGCGCATGGCCCGCGCTGAGACCTGCCCGCTACCTCGTCGAGGCAGCCGCGAGCCACGACCTCGATCTCGACGCCGCCGTGCGCCGTACCCTCGACGACCGCGTCGAGTGGCTGGTGGACCTGTTCCATCGCCTGGAGACCCGCGAGCGGGAAGGCGGCGCGCTGGCTCCGGCCGATCGCTCGGCCTGACGACGGCTTGGGCGGCGTCAACCTGCCCTGCGGGGCATGCGAAAGGGCAGCAGCATCCGCACCCAGTGACGACTGAAGCGGTCGAGCGAAAGGCTCTCGTGAAACGTCTGCGCCGCTGTACCGGCGAGTCGCGTCGTCAGCAACGAGCGCGCGTAGAACGGCGCGTCCTCGAGGGTTTCCACGAGCACCGGCGCGGAAGCAGCTTCGCTTCGCGCCAGGCGTTGAACGCGCCACAGCGTCGGCGGCAGCGGCTGAAGCGGCGGAGCGTCGATCGACGCGCAGTGCCCCGAGGGGTCGAAGCGTAACGCGAGACTCACCTTGCCCGGGCCGCGCGGCTCGGTGTCGTACAGTACGGCGGTGCTGCCATCCGGCAGCCACGAACGCGACCAGTGCCAGCCCGAGAAGCCTTGCTCCAGCGGCTCCTCGCCCCAGTTCGCGTCGTGATAGGCGTGGCCCGCCCATCGCAGCCGTGGCCGTTCCAGTTCCACCTCGACTGAAGAACAGGGCGCGACGGGCCACCAGCGGTGCCGCCCGTTGGCGTCGAGCGGGTGGGTGTCGTGGAAGCAGGCCGCGGGCGTGAGCCGCACGGTCCCCGCCAGCCGGCGCGGCATGGGTACGCCGACCTCTGCGAAGCGCACCACGAGCGTGTCGGCTTCCCAGCCGATCGAGCTCGGACCGACCTCCAGCCGCTCGGGCGAGCGATGCACTGCGGCCGAACCGCGCTCGGTCATGGCCCAGCGCTTGCCCGCGGCACCGTACAGCGCGACGTTGATGGCGCAATGGTCGAGCGCGCGCGCTGTGCCGCGGCCGCGCGCGAACGCGTAGTAGGGCGAGAACACGCTGCCGACGAAGGCGATGATGGTCAGGCCGTGGCGGCCGTCGTCGCTCAGCGCGTCGATGTACCACCACGCGTAGCCGCCATCCGGGACCTCGAGGTCGAAGCGAGGTCCTCGGCCAGGCTGGCCGCCGCCAGGCGGCCCGAGACGGCGGCCATCGGCACCCCTGGCCCCGGGTGGATGCTGCCTCCCGCAAGGTACAGGCCCGGCACCCTCGATCTCGAACCCGGACGCGCGAATGCCGACCGCCAGCCGTGGGACGCGCGCCCGTACAGCGCGCCGCCCGTCGCCGGGAACAGCCTCTCGAAGTCGGCTGGTCCGGTCCGTACCATTGCTGCGAGATGCCGGTCGATCGACAGGCCGCAGCGCTCGAGCAGGGAAAAAGTCCTTTCTTCGCATCGGTCGAGCTCCGCGTCGTCGGGGCGGCCTGCGTCGCCGACGGGCGGCGCGTTGACCAGGCACATTAGCCGCTCGCCGCCGCCGGCGTCAGTGGTGTCTACGTCGCCGCGGTCCTGCGCGCAGACGTAGACAGTGGGCTCTCGTGGCAGCTCGCGCCGCCGGAAGATGGCATCGAACTCGTCCGGATAGTCGGATGAGAAGAAGACCGTGTGGCGCAGCAGCGGGAAGCCGCGCGCGGTCGCGTGCATGGACCAGGTGACGGCCGAGAGCGACCGGTCGCCCGTGCGCGGGGGCGGCACGGCCCGCGCGCAGGCGCCGCCCATGAGTCCGGCGGCGAGGGCGCCGGCGTCGGCGTTCAGGACGACGGCGTCCGCGGCGATCCGCGATCCTTCGTCGAGCACCACGCCGGCGATACGGCCGCGTTCGACGCGCAGTTCGGTCACAGCGGTGCCGTAGCGGATCTCGGCGCCGCGCCGCGCAGCCAATGCCGCCAGGGAGGCCGCGAGGCGGTGCATGCCGCCTTCCACGAACCAGACGCCGGCCTGCTCGACGTGTGCCACGAGCGCCAGCGTGGCGGGCGCGGCGAAGGGCGAGGAACCGCAATAGGTCGCGTAGCGCCCGAACAGCTGGCGCAGGCGCGGGTCGTGGAAGTGCTCGCCGAGCAGGCCCCAGAGGGTGCGAAACGGCTGGATGCCCCACAGGGAGCCCGGCCGGTGCAGGCCCACGCGCCAGCTGAGGCTCACGGGATTCGGGAGTGGTGCGCGGATGAAACTGCGGTCGAGGGTCTCGAAGATTCGGCGCGCGCGGCGGCAGAACGCCAGGTAGCGGTCTCCCTCCGCGGCGCCGGACAGCTCACCGATCGCGCGGGCCGAGCGCTCGACGTCGGCGAACAGGTCGAGCCGGCCGCCTTCGACCCAGGCGTGCCGGGCGAGGACCTGCGCCGGGACCAGGCGCAGCTGGGACTCCAGGCTTTCACCGGCATGCTCGAACAGTTCGTCGAAGACCTCCCGCATCGTCAGCACGGTCGGGCCCGAGTCGACCGGCTGCCCGGCGACGTCGACCTCCCGCATCTTGCCGCCGGGCGCGGCGGAGCGCTCGACGAGGCACACCTCGAGTCCCCGCGAAGCGAGATCCACGGCGGCGCTGAGTCCGCCGATGCCTGCGCCGACGATGACGACTTTCCTCCCCGCCATGGCTGCAGTCCGGGCTCCTGTCCAGTGTTCTTGACGTGCCTTGTGTTAATTCTACTTGACAATCGAGGGTGACAATCCAACAGTACACATCGCGCGAGCTCGCATGGGGGCATGCCTGTGGATATTTCCGCCAGGATAGAACAAGCGCTCGCTTCGGCCGTGGGCCACTGCGAGGGGACGGATGCTCCGCAGGGTCTCGCGGCTGCGATTCGCCACGCCGTGTTTCCCGCCGGGGCACGTGTGCGGCCCCGGTTGTGCCTGGCCGTGGCGGCCGCCTGCGGCGACGACGAGCCAGCCCTGTCGAGTGCAGCCGCCGCTTCCATCGAGTTGCTCCACTGCGCCTCCCTCGTACATGACGATCTCCCGTGCTTCGATGCGGCCGAAACCCGCCGTGGACTGCCAACCGTGCACTGCGCGTATGGCGAGCGCCTGGCGGTGCTCGCTGGTGACGCGCTGATCGTCCTCGCGTTCGAGACGCTGTCGCGCGCCTGTCCCGCGGTTCCGACGCGACTGCCGGGCCTGCTGCTGACGGTCGGCCGCGCCGTCGGCGCACCCAGCGGGATCGCGGCGGGCCAGGCCTGGGAGTGCGAAGCGGCGGTGGACCTCGCGCTCTATCACCGGGCCAAGACCGGTGCCTTGTTCGTTGCGGCTGCCGAGGCGGGCGCTCTGGCGGCGGGCGGCGACCCGGCAGCCTGGCGCACACTCGGCTCGAGGCTGGGCGAGGCCTACCAGGTGGCCGATGACATTCGCGACGTCGCCGCCTCGGAGGTCGAGATCGGCAAGCCGGTGGGCCGGGATGCCGTCCTGGGCCGGCCGAATGCGGCCACGGAGCTCGGCCTGTCGGCGGCCATGGGGCACTTCCGCCGGTTGGTCGCGGAGGGCGTGGCCGCGATCCCGGATTGCGCCGGGCGTGAGTCGCTCCAGCAGCTGATGCAGCACGAGGCGGACAGGCTGATCCCCCGGGAGATCGCGCGGCTCGCGGCCTGAACCGCAGCGGCGCGCACCGAGCCGCCGATGTCCCTGTCATCGCGATTCCTCGACCGGCTGGCGCATTGGCGCGACCAGCGGGTCGCGGATCCCCGCTTCCGGCTGTTCGCTGCCCGCTTTCCCCTGACACGCCCGGTGGCGCGTCGCCAAGCGCGCCGGCTCTTCGACCTGGTGGCCGGGTTCGTGTATTCGCAGGTGCTCGAGGCCTGCGTCCGGCTGCGCCTGTTCGAGATCCTGGAGCGCGGGCCCCGTACCCCTGCCGAAATCGCGACGGATACCGGCTTGCCGCTGCCTGCCGCCGTGCGCCTGCTCGATGCGGCCGTCTCGCTCGACCTGCTGTCCCGGCGCAGCGAAGGGCGCTTCGGGCTCGGGCCGCTCGGCGGCGCGATGCTCAACAACCCGGGCATCTCCGCGATGGTGGAGCACCACCGGATGCTTTACGCGGACCTCGCGGACCCCGTGGCGGTGCTGCGCAACGGGCCGGGCGGCACGCGGCTCGGCCGTTACTGGGCCTACGCCTCCGGTGACGCTGCCGCGGCGGCCGACCCGGCACAGGTTGCCGCCTACACGGCACTCATGTCGGCGTCCCAATCCCTGATCGCTCAGGAAGTGCTCGACGCATACCCGTTCCGGCGGCACCGGCGACTGCTGGACCTCGGGGGTGGCGACGGGACGTTCGTCCGCGCCGTGGCGGAGCGCGTGCCGGGGCTCGACATCGACCTTCTCGACCTCCCGGCCGTCGCCGAGCATGCGCGCGCCCGGCTGGTCGCGGCGGGGCTTGCCGGGCGCGTGACCGTTCACGGTGGCGATTTCACCGCCGACGCCCTCCCTCGCGGAGCCGACCTCGTCACGCTCGTGCGGGTAGTGCACGACCACGACGACGCGGTCGTCGCCCGCCTGCTGGCCGCGGTCCGGGATTGCCTGCCAGCCGGCGGAACGCTCTTGATAGCCGAGCCGATGGCCGGCGTAGCCGGGACCGAAGCGATGGCGGGTGCCTACTTCGGACTCTATCTCTGGGCGATGGGGCAGGGTCGGGCCCGTACGCCGGACGAACTCCGCCAGCTGCTGGGGAAGGCCGGATTCACGCGCGTCCGGATGCTGAAGACCCGGGTGCCGCTGCAGACCTGCGTGATGGTTGCCCGCTGACCCGGTCGAGGTCGCAGGCATGGGCGTTAACCTAGCTTGACATTGCAAGATGTCACACTAAACTGACACATCAGGGTTCCCGGGTCCTGCCTCTCTGGGTGGGCCGCGGATCCCGGGGGAGCGGATGGACACACTGGCCGTGGTGCTGGAGCAGCCCGAGAGGCTCGTGCTCAGCCACCTCGCGCTGACGCCGCCAGGCGATGAAGACGTCGTCGTCGACATCGAGTGGAGCGGCATCAGCACCGGCACCGAGCGCCTGCTCTGGTCCGGGCGCATGCCCCCGTTTCCCGGCATGGGATATCCCCTCGTTCCTGGCTACGAATCCGTGGGCCGTGTCGCCGCGGCGGGCGATCGCGCCGGCCGGCGTGTCGGCGAACATGTCTTCGTCCCGGGCGCGCGATGCTTCGGTCCGGTTCGCGGCCTCTTCGGCGGCGCCGCCGCGCGCGTGGTCGTGCCGGGCCAGCGGGCAATCCCGATCGATGCGGAGCTCGGGGAGCGCGGCGTGCTGCTCGCACTGGCTGCGACCGCCTACCACGCGATGGCGCCGCCGTTCGCGCCGCCCGACCTCATCGTCGGGCACGGCGTGCTGGGACGGTTGCTCGCGCGCCTGGCGCTCGCGGTGCCCGGCGCCGCGCCGGTCGTCTGGGAGCGTGACGAGCGCCGTGCAGGTGGTGCCACCGGCTACACGGTTCTGCAGCCCGACGCGGACCCTCGGCGCGACTACCGCGCCATCTACGACGTCAGCGGCGATGCCGGGCTGCTCGACACGCTGATCGCGCACCTCTCGCCGGGTGGCGAGATCGTGCTGGCCCGCTTCTACAGCGAGCGGCTGTCCTTCGCGTTTCCCGCCGCCTTCATGCGGGAAGCTCGGCTGCGCGTCGCCGCGGAATGGCGCGAGCAGGACCTCGTCGCGGTCCGCGACCTCGTTCGCGCGGGGCGGCTGTCGCTGGACGGGCTCATCACGCACCACGATGCGGCTTGTGACGCGGAGCGCGCCTACCGCCAGGCATTCACCGACCCGGCCTGCCTGAAGATGGTCCTGGACTGGAGAGAGGCGACATGAGCACGACCGCCCGGGAACTCGGCATCGGCATGCGTGAGCGACTGCGGGCGGAAGCGTCCATCGAGCCCGATCCGCCGCCGGCGCCATCCGAGGCGGTGAAGCAGACGCAGATCATCGCGATCTACGGCAAGGGCGGCATCGGCAAGAGCTTCACGCTCGCCAACCTCTCGTACATGATGGCCCAGCAGGGCAAGCGGGTTCTGCTGATCGGCTGCGACCCGAAGTCCGACACCACCTCGCTGCTGTTCGGCGGCAAGGCCTGTCCGACCATC
>JBBINN010000121.1:0-8806 GCA_037443885.1 Gammaproteobacteria bacterium
CTCCACCCCCTGGTTCACTGGCTGACCCAGCTGCGTAATCAGGTTCCCTTTTTCCCCTTCCGTATGCGGGAACGACAGTGCCGACCGTCGGGAAAGGGAAAAAGGGAATGTCCCCATTTCCCCGCCTTCTGGCTACACTCGCGCGAGGCCAGACCGCAGAGGACGCGAAGCACACCCATGCCGGCCGCCTTCGATGAAATGCGCGACGGCGACGGCCGGGTGCGCAGCCATTACCGCGAGTTCGAGCGCTGGCTCGGCGGCATGCCGTCCGCGCGCATCGCCGAGAAGCGCGCCGAGGCGGACCTGCTTTTCCGCCGTGTGGGGATCACGTTCGCGGTCTACGGCGAGGAAGCGGGCGCGGAGCGGCTCATTCCCTTCGACATCGTGCCGCGCATCATCACGGCGGCGGAGTGGCGGCTCCTCTTCAGCGGGCTGCGCCAGCGCGTCATGGCACTGAACGCCTTCATCGCCGACATCTACCACGAGCAGGAGATACTCAGGGCCGGCCGGATCCCGCCCGAGCAGGTGCTTTGCAACGTGCAGTACCGACCCGAGATGCAGGGCATCGACGTGCCCGGCGACATCTACGCGCACATCGCCGGCATCGACGTCATCCGAGCGGGCGAGGGCGAGTTCATGGTCCTCGAGGACAACCTGCGCGTCCCTTCCGGCGTGTCCTACATGCTCGAGGACCGCAAGGTGATGATGCGGCTCTTCCCGGAGCTCTTCGCCAGCTACGCGATCGAGCCCGTCGAGCACTATCCCGACATCCTGCTCGACAACCTGAGGAGCGTCGCCCCGCCGGGCGTGTCGCAGCCCACCGTCGCGCTGCTGACCCCCGGCGCGGCCAACAGCGCCTATTTCGAGCACGCCTTCCTCGCGCAGCAGATGGGCATCGAGCTCGTCGAGGGCCAGGACCTGTTCGTGCGAGACGGCTACGTCTACATGCGCACCACGCAGGGACCGCGCCGCGTGCACGTGATCTACCGCCGCATCGACGACGACTTCCTCGACCCGCTCGCGTTCCGTCCCGACTCCATGCTCGGCGTGCCCGGGCTGCTCGCCGCCTACCGCGCCGGCAACGTGACCATCGCGAACGCCATCGGCACCGGCGTGGCGGACGACAAGTCCATCTACCCCTATGTGCCGGACATGATCCGCTTCTACCTCGGCGAGGAGCCGCTCATCGCCAACGTGCCGACGTGGATCCTGCGCCGCGAGGAGGACCGCGCCTATGCGCTCGCCCACCTGGAGGAGCTGGTGGTGAAGGAGGTCCATGGCGCCGGCGGCTACGGCATGCTGATCGGTCCGGCGTCCACGCGCGCGGAGATCGAGCGCTTCCGCGGCCTGATCGAGGCGCATCCGGACCGCTACATCGCCCAGCCGACGCTCGCGCTCTCCACCTGCCCGACGTTCGTCGATGCCGGCCTCGCGCCGCGGCACATCGACCTGCGGCCCTTCGTGCTCTCGGGCCGTGACGTGCGCATCGTGCCGGGCGGGCTGACGCGGGTGGCTCTCCGGGAGGGCTCGCTGGTGGTGAACTCCTCGCAGGGCGGCGGCACCAAGGACACCTGGGTGCTGGAGGCCTGATGCTGAGCCGCACCGCCGACCACCTCTACTGGATGTCGCGCTACATCGAGCGCGCAGAGAACCTCGCGCGCATGCTGCAGGTCAACGTGCGCACCTCGCTGCTGCCGCACGCCGCGGAAGAGGCCGACCGCGGCTGGGCAGGCACGCTCGCCATCATCGGGCAGCTCGAGGCCTACCGGGAGCACTGCGGGACCGTGGCGCCCGACCGCGTCGTGAGGTTCCTGGCTTTCGACGCCGCCAACCCGGGCAGCATCGTGAGCAACCTCCGGCTCGCCCGCGAGAACGCCCGCGCGGTGCGCGGCACGCTCACGTCGGAGCTGTGGGAGACCCTCAACTCGACGTGGCTCGACCTCACCGGCCGGCCGCGCCGCGACCTGACCACCGACGGGCTGATCGACTTCCTCGAGTGGGTCAAGCTGCGCTCGCACCTCGCCCGCGGCGTGACCCTCGGCACCATGCTGCGCGACGAGGGCTTCGATTTCACGCGCATCGGCACATTCCTCGAGCGCGCGGACAACACGGCCCGCATCCTCGACGTGCAGTTCCGCGTGCTCGCGCCGGACGGCATCCGGGCCTCGACCGCGGTCGACTACTACCGCTACACCGCGCTGCTGTTCTCCGTGTCCGCCTTCGAGATCTACCGCAAAGTCTACCGCGACCGCATCACGCCCGAGCGCGTCGCCGAGCTGCTGCTGCTGCGGCCCGACACGCCGCGCTCGCTGCACCGCTGCGTGGCGGAGGTCGATCAGCACCTGCAGTCCGTGGCCAACGCCCAGTCCGCCGAGACGCTGCGCCGCGCCGGCGAGCTGCACGCCCTGCTGCGCTACGGCCGCATCGACATGATCGTGGAGGACGGCTTCCACGAGTTCCTGGCCGGCTTCCTCGACCGGGTCGCCGATCTCGGCCGGCGCATCGCGCGCGACTTCCTGGCCTCCACGGTGAACTGAATGCTGCTGTCCATCCGCCACGAGACGGTTTACCGCTACAGCCACCGCGTGGAGCATTCGGTGCAGGTCGTTCGCCTGACGCCGCGGCCGGAGGTGCTGCAGCGTGCCCTGCGCTGGAAGCTCAGCTCGCCGGGCCGGCAGGTCGAGCAGGTGGACGCCTTCGGCAACGTCACCCACCTCGTCACCATCGACGAGCCGGTGGAGGAGATCCACCTCGTGGCCGAGGGAATGGTGGACACGAGCGATGCGGAGGGAACCGTGCCGACGGAGTCCACCGGCCTTTCGCCGCTCGCCTTCCTGGCCGAGACCCGACTCACGCGGCCCGACGCGGCCATCACGGCGCTCGCCGGCCGTTACGGCCGGGAAGGACTCGAGACGACCGAGGGCCTTCTGGACCTGTCCGAGGCGATCCGCGGCGCCGTCGTCTGGGAACACGGCGTGACGACCGTGGACCACGATGCCGCCGAGGCCCTGGCCCTTGGCCGCGGCGTCTGCCAGGACCACGCCCACCTGTTCGTCGCCACCTGCCGGGCGGCCGGCGTGCCCGCCCGCTACGTCAGCGGGTATTTCCATACCGGCGAGTCAAGCGTGGCCAGCCACGCCTGGGCGGACGCATGGCTGGGCCCGGACCGTGGCTGGTACAGCGTGGACATCACGCACGGCACCGTGGCCGGCCCGCATCACTGCCGGCTGGCCGTCGGCCGTGACTACCTCGACGCCGGGCCCGTGCGCGGGGTCCGCCGCGGCGGCGGCGAGGAAGCCATGCACGTCGCCGTCAACGTCTCCGGCGAAGCGCCGCCGCGGCGGCGGCGCCTCCGGGAGTGGCAGCAGTAGCGGCACGCCCCGCGTCGTGGCAGTCTCCGAGGCCGCGACGGACGTCCATCAACCCACCGGACCGGACCCGATGACCTACTGTGTCGGCATACTCGTGGACGCGGGCCTCGTGATGCTCGCGGACTCCCGCACCAACGCGGGCGTGGACAACATCAGCACGTTTCACAAGGTCACGGTGTTCGAGCGCCGCGGCGAGCGGGTGTTCGTGCTGCTGGTGGCCGGCAACCTGTCGCTGTCGCAGTCGGTCGTGAGCCTGCTGCGTGAGGCCGTCGAGGAGGCCGGGGAGCGCCCGAACCTGTTCGACGTCGAGAACATGTACGAGGCCGCACGCTGCGTCGGGGAGGCCATCCGCGAGGTGCATGCGCGCGATGCCGAGCACCTCGAGAAGTTCAAGATGGACTTCAACGTGACCATGATCCTCGGAGGGCAGATCAAGGGCGAGCGGCCTCGGATGTTCAACATCTACCCGGCCGGCAACTTCATCGAGGCGACCCAGGACACCTGCTACTTCCAGATCGGCGAGTTCAAGTACGGCAAGCCGATCATCGACCGCGTGGTCAACCGCCACTCGCGTCTGCAGCGCGCGGCCAAGTGCGGCCTGGTGTCCATGGACTCGACCATGCGCTCGAACCTGACCGTCGGTCCGCCGATCTCGGTCGTGACCGTGCGCACCGACGAGTACAGGGTCTCTAGCCACCAGGTGATCGACGCGGACAACGAGTATTTCCGCACCATACGCAACCGCTGGGGCGAGGCGCTGAGCCAGGCCTTCCGCGAACTGCCCGATCCGGACTGGCTGGAGGTGCCCGCCCGGAACGAACCGGGCCAGCCCGCGGTCGAAGTCCAGGAGTCCAGCAAGGCATGAAGCGATGAACCGGCGGATCATCCTGGCCGCAACCCTGGCGAGCCTTGCCGTCCCCGCGCAGGCGCAGCTCCTGTCCGTGCCCATGAAGGGCCTCGGCAACGAGTGGGTGAAGCAGCTCGACCTGAAAGGCCGCATGGACTGGGAGTGGATCGAGACCTACCCCGAGCAGGTGTTCTTCGCCACCCGCCAGGACGCCCGGCGCGAGGGCGACGTGGTCACCATGTGGATGCGCATCGAATACAAGGATTCGCGCATGCCCGGGCCGCACAAGAGCGCGGTGAGCCGCGACGACTGGGACTGCGCCAACAGGAGCCGCGCCAACGTCGGCACATTCTTCTACCGCTGGAACAACCTCGAAGGCGACGACCCGCAACGGGCGACGAGCATCCTCCGCAACTGGGAGACGATCGAGCACGGCACCCTGGCAGGGACGCTGCTCGAGTTCGCCTGCAGCATCCAGCCCACCCAGGAACTGGTGACGCCCGCCCCGAGGACGTGAAGCGAGCGGCGCCCCGGCCCAGCAGCCCCGTTACCGGCCTCACTCCTTCTCGGCCAGCAGCAATTTGCGGCACTCCGCGAGCGCCCGCAGCTTGTCCTCCCCGACCTTCGGGTAGTGCAGGCCGAGGCTCGCCAGCGTGTCCACCACCACGGCGGCGACCACGACCCGTGTGAACCACTTGTTGTCGGCGGGCACGACGTACCACGGGCACGCCGGCGTCGCGGTCGCGCGAATGGCCGATTCGTACGCGTCCATGTAAGCGTCCCAGTGACCGCGCTCCTTCACGTCCGCGGCCGAGAACTTCCAGTTCTTCTCCGGCTTTTCGATCCGCTCGAGGAAGCGCCTCTTCTGCTCCTCGCGCGACACGTGCAGGAAAAACTTGCGGATCACCAGCCCGTTGTTGTCGAGGTACTGCTCGTAGCTGCGGATGTCGCGGTAGCGGTCCCGCCAGAGGCCCCTGCCGACCCGTTGCGGCGGCAGCTTCTGGTGCTGCAGCAGCTCCGGGTGCACCTTCACGACCAGCACCTCCTCGTAATAGGAGCGATTGAAGATCCCGATGCGGCCGCGTTCCGGCAGCGCGCGGCTGCAGCGCCACAGGTAGTCGTGGTCGAGCTCCTCGGCCGAGGGCGCCTTGAAGGACGTGACCTGGCAGCCCTGCGGGTTGACGCCCGACATCACGTGCTTGATCGCCCCGTCCTTGCCGGCCGCGTCCATGGCCTGGAACACCAGCAGCACACCCCAGCGGTCCTGCGCGTGGAGCATGTCCTGGAGCTCGGCCAGCGCCTCGATGCCGATCTGCAGGGCCTCCCGGGCGCGCGGCTTGTCCTCCTGCTTGAGCCAGGCGGTGTCACCCGGGTCGTAATCCCTCAGGCGGAACTTCCTGCCGTCACCGACGCGGTACCTGTCCACCAGCTTGTGCGCATCCGCCAGCACCTTCCTCATCGGCATTGCGTCATCCTCATGGCTGTCTTCGGCCCGCTCACAGCCAGCCGTTCGCCCGCGCGATGCGGGTGGCCTCGACCCGGTTGTCGGCACCGATCTTCTGCGCGGCCTCGTGCAGGTAGTTGCGGACGGTGCCGGGCGACAGCGAAAGCGCGTCCGCGATCTCCTTGTTGCTCAACCCCTGCTCGGCGAGGCGCAGCACCGCGCGCTCCCGCTCTGTGAGCGGATCCACGGCGTCCCAGGCGGATTCGGCCAGCTCCGGGGCCACCACGCGGCCGCCGGCGGCCACCGCTCGGACCGCGCCGGCCAGCTGCTCACTGGGCTGGTCCTTGAGCAGGTAGCCGCGAACGCCCGCATCCAGCGCGCGACGCAGGTAGCCGGGCCGGCCGAAGGTGGTGACGATCAGCACCCGCGTCGGCAGCCGCGCCTCGGCGATGCGCTGCGCAAGCTCGAGGCCGGTGAGTCTCGGCATCTCGATGTCGGAGAGCAGCACTTCCGGCGCCAGCTGCTTGATCAGCGCCCACGCCTCCTCGCCATCGCGCGCGCGCCCGACGACCTCGATGTCCGCCTCCATCTCGAGCAGCGTCGCCAGCGCGCCAAGCACCATCGCCTGGTCCTCCGCGACGACGACCCGGATCACGCCGCGTTCCCGGGCGCGAGCGGCACGCTCGCGCGCAGCACCGTGCCGCCCTCGGGCACGAGCGACAGAGAGCCATGCACGACCGCGAGGCGCTCGCGCAGACCGGCCAGGCCGTTGCCCTCGTCACCCGGAAATCCCCGGCCGTCGTCGCGAAGCTCGAGGCAGGCCCGGCCACCCTCGATGCCGAGCCTCAGCCGGCAGGCGCGCGCGCCCGCGTGACGGATGACATTCGTCACGCCTTCGCGCAGGGCGAAGGCGAGCACGGACTCCGCCGCGGGCGGCATCGGCTGCGGCGGCGCCTCGACCTCGAGCTCGATGCCCGCGGCCGCGAGCGCCCGGCGGGCGTCGGCGAGCTCGCTGGCGAGCGTCGCCGAGCGCATGCCCGTCACGGCAGCACGCACGTCCGCAAGCGCGGCGCGCGCGGTGGCCTGGATCTCCTCGATCTCGGCCTTGGCGCGGGCGGGGTCGCGCTCGACCAGCCGGCCGGCGAGATCGGCTTTCACCGCGACGACCGTCAGAGTGTGGCCGAGCAGGTCGTGCAGGTCGCGGGCGATGCGCTCGCGCTCGGCCAGCGCCGCGAGGCGGCGCGCCTCGTCGCGCGAGGCCATGAGCTCGCGGTTCTTGGTCTCGATCGCGGCGCTGTAGCGGGAGGACAGCCCGATCACGACGACGAAGAAGACGACCGGTGCCCAGGCCCAGGGGGGCCACTGCAGCATCAGTCCCGCGAGCAGGAGCGGCGCCGCGATCAGGGCGATCGCGACGACGGCGCGTCGCGCCGGCTCGATGAACCCGGCCGCTGCCGCAGCGTAGACCAGGAACACGCCCCAAAGGCCGCCGAAAGGCAGGAGCAGCCAGCCGATCGCCGCGATCGCAGCGACGTCGAACAGGCGCCGGCGACCGCAGGCGTCGAAGCCGGTGATGTAGATCCACAGGAATGCCGTGATGCCCGCCGCCGAGGCGACGAGATCGACACCGTCCGGCCGCTCGCGCAGCCACGGCAGCGGGTAGAGCAGCAAATAGGCGAGATAAAGCCACTTCGCCCACGGCGGCTGGCCGCCGTGCGGCCTCGGCGCGGAAACCGGTACGGGCGGCGCGGCGGGCTCGCTCATGGCTCGACCGGAGTATAGCGGCGTCGCTCGACCGGGGCGCCGTTCTTCCAGATGCGGTCGATGGCCAGCGTCGAGGCGATGTCCGCCGTCGGGTCGCCCGCGACCAGCAGCAGGTCGGCGCGCATCCCCGGCGCAATGCGGCCGCGATCGTCGAGGCCGAAGCGCTGTGCCGGAGCCGACGTCGCCGCCACGAGCGCCTGGATCGGCGACAGTCCGGCACGGACCAGCAGCATCAGCTCGTGGTGCAGGCTCACGCCGTGGGCAGTGCCGGCATTGGGGGCATCGGAGCCCGCGAGAATGTCCACGCCCGCCGCGGCGAGGCGCCGGGTCGCATCCTCGCCGACGGCGGGATTAAGGAAGGACAGGCGACTGGGAATGGCCCGCGTCAGCGTTTCCCGCTGGTTTGGCGAGAGGAACGGCCCGACGCGCGGGTCATCGGCCAGGGCCGCGCCGTCGCCTGTGCCGGCGGCGCTCGCTGTCACCGCGAGCGTCGGCGTGACGAAGATCCGCCGTTCGGCGGCGCGCGATACGAAGGCCCCGTCGGCCGGCCGGTCAGCGAACACGTGCACCAGCCCGTCGGCACCGGCCTCGAGGGCGGTGCGCGCCGGCTCGAGCCGCGAGATGTGCACCACCGCCGGCTTGCCGCGCGCGTGCGCAGCCTCGACCAGCGCCCGAAGCGTCGGGCTGTCGAGCGACGGGAACGGCGGGCCGAGGCCGTTCGCGTCGCTGGGCTCGTACACGATCTTGATGTAGTCCGAGCCTTCCGCCACACGCGCCTCGACCCAGGGGCCCGCCTCCTCGGGCGTCTGGATGGTGGGCACCAGCAGGCCGAACTGCGTGCCGTGGCCGCCGGGGACCGTCGCAAGCCAGCCCGACGAGAAGTGATCGGCGAAGGCAACCGGCGCAAGGCTCTCACGATGCGGCCTTAGCTCACGCAGCATCGCCGGGTCGCCGAACATGCCGAGCGTCGTCGTCACGCCGAAGTTGAGCGCTTCCTCGAGCGCGCGGCCCCACGCGTGCACGTGAGCATCGATCAGGCCCGGCAGCAACGTGCGGTCGCCGCCCTCGAAGACAGGCACGTCGGCCGGCACCGCGAGGTCGGTGCCGATCGCCTCGATCCGGCCCGCCCGGACCAGCACGGTTTCTCGCGGCAGCACCCGCTCGCCGTCGAAGACCCGCACGTCGCGGATGGCAAAGGCTGCCGACGGTGCGGGCGCAATCCGCTCACCGGGCTCGGGCAGCGCGAACAGGAACATCGGCAGGGTCGCCGCGGCCTGCACCAGCGCGACCATCAGCGGGTCCTCCGTCAGCGACGTCATCAGCCAGGCGGCGCCCACGTCGTGCATCCAGGTGCCGACGTTGGAGACGACGGTGGCGATC
>JBBINN010000122.1:0-8795 GCA_037443885.1 Gammaproteobacteria bacterium
GCGTGCCGCTCCTCGCCGATGCGGTCGATCGCGGCCTCGACGGCGCTGTTCAGCAGCTCGATGACCAGCACCAGCAACATCGGGCCGACGAGGAGCGCGCGCTCCACGCCGTCTTCTCCGAGCCACAGGCCGAGCGGGAGGACGACCACTGCCAGCGCGCACTCCTGGCGGAACGCCGCCTCTTCCCGCCAGGCACCCTCGAAGCCGCGCCGGGTGTTGCCGAAGGCGTTGATGAGCCGCGTGAGTCCCTGCGGCTTCGCACGCCCCGACGGCGTCATGCGGCGTGGCTCACGCCGCGGCCGGCTTCCAGGTGAGGTCGAGCTGCTTGGCGGCGCGCACATCGTCGAGCCGGCGCACCGGCGTCGAATATGGCGCAGCCTTGAGTCGCGCCGCGTCCGTGGAGGCCTCCTCAAGGATGGCCGCCATCGCCGCGACGAACCCGTCCAGCTCCTCCTTGGCCTCGGTCTCCGTGGGCTCGATCAGCAGGCACTCAGGCACCAGCAGCGGGAAGTAGGTCGTGGGCGCATGGTAGCCGAAGTCGAGCAGGCGCTTCGCGACGTCCATCGCGGTGACGCCCTGCTCGCGGGCCTGGCGCTTGAGGGTGAGGATGAACTCGTGGCTGGCGCGGCGGCGCGGATAGGCCGCGTCGTAGCCGGCCTGCTGCAGCCGCGCGAGCAGGTAGTTGGCATTGAGCGCCGAGTACTCGGCCACCCGCTTCATGCCCTCGCGGCCGAGGATCCGCATGTACACGTAGGCCCGCAGCAGCACGCCGGCGTTGCCCATGAAGCCGGACAGGCGGCCGATGGTCTGCGGCAGGTCCCGCTCGTCGAGCCAGCGGTAGCGGTCCCCGTCCCTGCCCACGACCGGCACCGGCATGAACGGCAGCAGCCGGGCCGCGACGCCCACGGCGCCCGAGCCCGGCCCGCCGCCGCCGTGCGGCGTCGAGAAGGTCTTGTGCAGGTTCATGTGGATGACGTCGAAGCCCATGTCGCCCGGGCGGACCTTGCCGAGGATGGCGTTCAGGTTCGCGCCGTCGTAGTACAGCAGGCCGCCGGCCTCGTGGACGAGCCGGGCGATCTCCATGATCCTGCGCTCGAACACGCCGAGCGTGCTCGGGTTGGTGAGCATGATGCCCGCCGTGTTCGGGCCGAGCGCCGCCTCGAGCGCCTCGAGGTCCACGTCGCCGTCCGCGTCGCAGGGGATCTCGCGCACCTTCATGCCGCACATCGTGGCGGTCGCCGGGTTGGTGCCGTGCGCCGCCTCCGGGACGATGATCTCGTTGCGCGCCAGGTCGCCGCGGGCGCGGTGGTAGGCGCGGATCATGGCCACGCCGGCGAACTCGCCCTGCGCGCCGGCCATCGGCGTGAGCGACACGCCCTGCATGCCGGTGACCTCCTTCAGCATCTCCTGCAGCTCGTGCATGCAGGCGAGGAAGCCCTGCCCGGTGGACTCCGGCGCGAGCGGGTGCCGGCCGAGGAACTCCGGCAGCATCGCGTAGGAGTTGCAGGCCTTCGGGTTGTACTTCATCGTGCACGAGCCCAGCGGGTAGAAGTTCGTGTCGATGCTGAAGTTCATCTGCGACAGGCGCGTGAAGTGACGCACCGCCTGCAGCTCCGACACCTCGGGCAGCATCGGGCGGCTGCGCCGCGCGAGGTGCGCGGGGACCGCGGCCTCGACGGCCGGCGGGTGCTGCGAGCCGGCGGAGCGGCCGGGACGGGATATCTCGAAGATCACGGGTTCGCGGGCTTTCATGGTCTCGCTCCTCAGGCGGCGCGGGCGCTGGCGAGCGCCTCGGCGAGCGCGGCAGCGTACTGGTCGATGTCGGCCTGCGTGCGCGTCTCGGTCGCGCAGACGAGCAGCGAATGGCCGAGCTCGGGATAATCGCGGCCGAGGTCGTGGCCGCCGACGATGCCGCAGGCCGCGAGCGTCTCGAGCACGCCGCGGACCGGTCGGTCGAGCTGCAGCACGGCCTCGTGGAAGCGCGCCCCCTCGAAGGCCGCGCGCACGCCCTTCACGCGGGTGAGCGACTCGACGAGCCGGCGGGTGTTGGCCATGCAGGCGGCCGCGACACGCTCGAGGCCCGCAGGGCCCAGCAGCGTCATGTAGATCGTGGCCGCCGTCATCAGCAGGCCCTGGTTGGTGCAGATGTTCGAGGTGGCCTTGCCGCGGCGGATGTGCTGCTCGCGGGCCTGCAGCGTCAGCGTGAAGCCCGGCCGGCCGTCGAGGTCCATGGTGCGGCCCACGATGCGGCCCGGCATCTGCCGCACGTGCTCCATGCGCGTGGCCATGAAGCCGAAGTACGGTCCGCCCGAGGAGAGCGGCACGCCGAGCGGCTGACCCTCGCCACAGGCGATGTCCACGCCGCCAGCGCCCCACTCGCCCGGGGGCTTCAGAAGCGCGAGCGAGATCGGGTTGACCAGGGCGATCACGAGCGCGCCGTTCGCGCGCGCCCAGCCGACCAGCTCGTCGACCTCCTCGAGCTGGCCGAAGAAGTTCGGCTGCTGAATGGCGATGGCGGTGATGTCCTGACCCTCGTAGGGCGCGAGCGCCTCGAGCAGCGTGCGACCGCTCTTCGGGCAGTAGGGCAGCTCCTCGAAGGCGAGGCCCTGGCCCTCGGTGACGGCGCGCGCGCAGGCGCGGTACGCGGGGCTGACCGTGCGCGGCAGCAGGATCCGCGCAGACTTCGACTTGCGGTGGGCCCGCACGGCCATCAACGCGGCCTCCCCGAGCGCCGTGGCGCCGTCGTACAGGGAGGCGTTCGACACCTCCAAGCCGGTGAGGCTCGCCATCATCGTCTGGTATTCGTAGATCGCCTGCAGCGTGCCCTGGCTGGCCTCCGCCTGGTAGGGCGTGTAGGCGCTGTAGATCTCGCCGCGGGTGGTGATGGCCCACACCGGCGCCGGAATGTGGTGCTCGTAGGCGCCGGCGCCAATGAAGTTGAGCGGCCGGCCGTCGCGGGCGGCGCGCTCCATCATCAGCCGGCCGACCTCCATCTCGGTGAGCGCCGGCGGGATCCCGGTGAGCTCGCTGATCTTGAGCGTCGCGGGGATCTCGTCGAAGAGGTCCTCCAGGCTTGTCGCGCCGATCGCGGCGAGCATCTCGCGGACGTCGTCTTCGGTGTGCGGGATGTAGGACATCTCGGCCTCCGGGAAGGCGGGCGCGCCGCGCGGCGCGCCGGAGAACGGTGGGTGCGCTCAGGCTTCGCTGGCGAGGAAAGCCTCGTAGGCGGCGGCGTCCAGCAGGCCCTCGACATCCGCGAGCGAGCCGGGCTTGAGGCGCGCGATCCAGCCCTGGCCGTAGGGCTCCTGGTTGATCAGCTCGGGCTGCGAGGCCAGCGCGTCGTTGCCGGCCACGACCTCGCCCCCGACCGGGCTGTAGACGTCGGAGGCGGCCTTGACCGACTCCACGACCGCGAAGGCATCGCCGGCGCCGACCTGCCGGCCGGTCTCCGGCACCTCGACGAACACCAGGTCGCCGAGCGCGCCCTGGGCGTGGTCGGTGATGCCGATCTCGACGCTCCCGTCGGGCAGCGTGCGCACCCACTCGTGGCTCTTGGTGTAGCGGAGATCCCCGGGCACGTTGCTCATCTGCTCGCTCCTGCCGCCTGCCGGGCGGCGCTGAAAGTAGGTTCGCGGCGCCACCGGGCGCCGGTTTCGGTCAGGCGCTCACCAGCACCTGGCCATGGCGCACGAAAGGCGGCTTCACGACCCGCGCGCTCACCGGACGGCCGCGCAGGTCCACCTGGACCCGCTCGCCCGTGCCGGCCGGCACCCGCGCGAGTGCGATCGAGCGCTCCATCGTCGGCGACCAGCCGCCGCTCGTGATCTCGCCCTCGCCCGCCTCGCCCGCGAGCACGCGCTGGTGCGCGCGCAGCACGCCGCGGTCCTCGAGCACGAGGCCCACGAGGCGGCGCAGGCCGCCGCGGCGCTTCTGTTCGACCAGGGCCGGGCGGCCGATGAAGTCGCGCTCTCCGTCGAGGACGACGGTCCAGCCCAGCCCGGACTCGAGCGGGCTCACGCCCTCGTCCATGTCGTTGCCGTAGAGGTTCATGCCCGCCTCGAGGCGCAGCGTGTCACGCGCGCCGAGGCCGCAGGGAGCGACGCCCGCGGCCTTGAGCGCGAGCCAGAAGGTCGGCGCCTGCACCGCCGGCAGCATCACCTCGAAGCCGTCCTCGCCGGTGTAGCCCGTGCGCGCCACGAACAGCTCGCCGCCCGCCACGCCGAAGAACGGCGCCAGCGCCAGCACGCGCTCCTGGTAGACCGCCGGCATCTGCGACACGACCCGTGCGCGGGCGTTCGGCCCCTGCACCGCGATCATCGCCAGCTCGCGGCGCGGCGTGACCTTGACGCCCGCCTGCGCGGCGTGGCGGCCGATCCAGTCGAGGTCCTTGGCCGCCGTGCCCGCGTTCACGACGAGCCGGAACCAGCCTTCCTCGATGAAGTAGGCGATCAGGTCGTCGATCACGCCGCCGTCCTCGCGCAGCATGCAGCTGTAGAGGGCCTTGCCCGGCACCTTCAGGCGGCCGACGTCGTTGGCGAGCAGCCGGCCGAGCAGGTCGCGCACGGCAGCGCCGTGCAGGTCCACCACGCACATGTGCGAGACGTCGAACATGCCCGCATCGCGGCGCACGGCGTGGTGCTCCTCGATCTGGGAGCCGTAGGCCAGGGGCATGTCCCAGCCGCCGAAATCCACCATGCGCGCGCCCAGCTCGAGGTGGACCGGATGCAGCGGCGTTCGTTGGGTCATCGTTCCTTCCAGGCGGCCGTGGCCGCGGCAGACGCAAAAAAGGGGCGGCAGGCCCCCGTGGACCTGCCGCCCCTCTGTCCGTGAACCTGAGAGATTGGGTGCAGGCCAGCCGGCCCGCGCCGCTCCCCTTCGGTGGGCCCGTCCCGGGCCACTCTCCAGAGTCCGCCAGACCCTGCCGTTCTTCTGCCTGAGCGTTTCCGGGCGGGTTGCGCCTTCGGCGCCGCGCGCGGGCGCGGTCTCTCCGGACAGGTCGTTTCGCGGAAACCGCATTCTATAAGGTGTGCCCCCGCCGGTATAGTCGGCGGCCATAACAGCCACCGGGGAGATTCCATGCCCAGGACCCTCGCCACCTTGCTGCTGCTGACCCTCATCGCCGCCGCGCCTTCAACGGCCGTGGCCGACTCCACCGCGGGAATCGAGGCGCTGCACGCCCTGTTCGACCGCCAATGGGAACGGTCCATGGCCGAGAACCCGACCTGGGCCTCGCACCTGGGCGATCGGCGTTACGACGACCGCTGGCCGGACCTGTCGCCCGCCGCCATCGCCGCGAGCCATGCCGCCGACCGCGCGGCCCTCGAGGAACTCGGCCGCATCGACCGCGCCTCGCTGCCGCCCGCCGAGCAGCTCAACCAGCAGCTCTTTGCCCGGATGCTGCGCGATCGCATCGACGCGCACCGGTTCAAGCCCTGGGTCTACGCGCTCAACATGCGCAGCGGCATCCAGACCCAGCACGAGCTGCTCGAGACGCTCGCCTTCCGAAGCCCGTCCGACTGGGAGAACTGGCTCGCCCGGCTGCGCGCCTTCGGGCGCTACATGGACCAGACCATCGGGCTGCTCGAGGAAGGCGCGCGCGAGGGCCGGACCCAGCCGCGGGTGATCATGGAGCGAGTGCCGGCGCAGGTGCGGCGACAACAGGTCGCGGATCCCGTGGACAGCCCCTTCTACGCGCCTTTCCGCCGGCTGCCCGACTCGATGTCCGAGGCGGAGCGCGCGCGGCTCGAGGCCGAGGCGCGGGCCGCGGTGAAGGACGTCGTCATCCCCGCGTACGCACGGCTCGAGCGGTTCCTCGTCGAGCGCTACCTGCCGGCCTCGCGCGACACCGTGGGCATCTGGGACACCCCGGACGGCCGGGCGTTCTACGCAAACCGCGCGGCGTACTTCACGACCACCGCGCTCACGCCCGAGGAGATCCACGAGATCGGCCTGGCGGAGGTGAAGCGCATCCGCGGCGAGATGGAGACGATCGTCCGCGAGGTCGGCTTCGAGGGCTCGCTGCGCGAATTCATGGCCGACCTGCGCACGAACCCGCGGTTCTACTACCAGACCTCCGACGAGTTGTTCCAGGCCTACCTCGCGGCCGCGAAGCGCATCGACCCGCTGCTCGCGCCGCTCTTCCGGACGCTGCCGCGAACCCCCTACGGCCTGCGCCCGATCCCGATGTCGAGCGCGCCGGACACCACGACGGCCTATTACATGCCGCCCTCGCGCGACGGGCAGCGGCCGGGCTATTACTACGTGAACCTGTATCGGCCCGACCAGCGCCCGAAGTACGAGATCCCCGTGCTGTCGGTCCACGAGGCCGTTCCCGGGCACCACCTGCAGATCGCGCTGGCGCAGGAGCTGCCCGAGGCGCCGATGTTCCGCCGCTTCGCCGGCTTCACGGCCTTCGTGGAGGGCTGGGGCCTGTACAGCGAGAGCCTCGGCGAGGAGATGGGCCTGTACGAGGATCCCTACGACCGCTTCGGCTACCTGACTTACGAGATGTGGCGCGCCGTCCGGCTCGTCGTGGACACCGGCATGCACCACAAGGGCTGGACCCGGGAGCAGGCCATCGCGTTCTTCGGTGACAACGCCGCGAAGACGGAACTCGACATCGTCAACGAGGTGGACCGCTACATCGGCTGGCCGGGACAGGCGCTCGCGTACAAGGTCGGGCAGCTCAGGATCCGCGCGCTGCGCGGCGAGGCCGAGCGCGCGCTGGGCGAAAACTTCGACATCCGCGACTTCCACGACGTAGCGCTCGGCGCCGGCGCGCTGCCGCTCGATGTCCTGGAGACGCGGGTGCGCGCCTGGGTGTCCGCCGGCGGGGGACTCGCGCGGCCGTGACCCGCAACGTCCTGCTGGCGACGGTCGAGGGGCGGCTGCTGCTGGTCGCACTGCTGCTCACGGCTGCGCTGGTGACGGCGCTCGGCGTCTCGTGGTGGTTCGTGCCCGAACGGACGCTCACCTACATCGCGATGACCGGCCTGAACCTCGTGATCGGCCGCGCCGCCGGCATGTCGCTCGGCTACGCCAGCGGCCTCGGCCATGCGGAAGTCATCCCCTGGAACGTGATCGTCGAGACGCTGCAGGTGCTGGTCGTGTATCCGCTGTTCGCGCTCGGCTGGAAGCACCTGCTCGACACCTCGCGCTGGGCCGCGACCATGTCGCGCCTGCAGGCCGCGGCCGAGGAGCAGCGTGGCGCCATCCAGCGCTACGGCATCACCGGCCTGTTCGTGTTCGTGTTCACGCCCTTCTGGATGACTGGGCCCGTCGTGGGCGCCATCGTCGGCCTGCTGATCGGCCTGCGCACGCGCACCATTCTCACGGTCGTGCTCACCGCCACCTATGTCGCGATCGTCGTCTGGGCGCTTCTGCTCAACGAACTGTCGGCGTGGGCGTCCGCCTGGAGCCACTACGCACCCTTCGCCCTGGTCCTCGCGT
This sequence comes from Gammaproteobacteria bacterium, assembly GCA_037443885.1. Lineage (GTDB taxonomy): Bacteria > Pseudomonadota > Gammaproteobacteria > Steroidobacterales > Steroidobacteraceae > SG8-30. Next base: position 7,450 of record JBBINN010000122.1, read on the forward strand.
TCGTGCTGATCGCCCTCAGCGGCCGGCTGATCCGGCGCCTGCCGCCGCATCATCGCGACTGACGGCGCCGGGGCCGAGTGCGAACACATCGTGCCGGATCCATGTCCTGAAAATAAGTCCGGCACCCTCTCGTGTGGTGCTCCGACCTAGCCGCAGGACGATTTCGGGCGGGACCTCTCGTGCCCGGCTCTGTTCTCCGTCCAGCGGACGACGTCCCGGTTGATGTCCAGGGTCATGCGCAGCAGTTCACTCACTTCCTGTAGCGCTGCACTCTCGACGGCGGTCCCCTGTGCAGCCATTTCCGGAAATCCGGCGGCCTCCTTCGCAAACCGATCCGCGAAATCGACCTCTTCCGCGACGATCGCGCGTTGCCTCGACAGGAAAGCCACGCCCTGCTTCAGTTGCTCCGGCGCGAGCTTCTCATGCGCCAGGTAGCGCTCGAGCGAAATGGCATGGGACTGAATCGCGTCCGGCTCGATCCCCGCCTCACCGCAGTCGACCCTGGGTACGGCGCGCAGTCGCGGCCGTAACTGCTCGTCCAGCCTCGCATCGAGCTCGGCGTGCTCGCGCGCCCAGCGCTGCTTGAGCGCCGTGAAATCATTGCTGGTGCTGACTGCACGCGCGGAATGTCTCGGCAGCCAGTCCCCGTACTCACGCGTCAGGCGCTCGAGCTTCGGATCATCGGAGGGCTTGGGCGCGCCGGCAGCGAACTTCTGCAGTCCGTCGGTCTTGGGCTGCCGGCCTGCGAGATAGGCGTTGGCCTCGGCATCGCTCATGTTTTCCAGGGCCTCCATGTCTGCCATGGTCATGCCCATCTGGTCGAGCATTCTCGCCTCGAGCTCCTCGTCTTCGGCGTCCTCCATCTCCGCGGCGCTCATGCCCATGAATGCCTCGAAATTGCGCGCCTGCCTGGCGGCGCGTGCCTCGGCTGCCGCGCCGGCCTCGTCCATGCGTTTCTGGACCGCGGCCCGTGCGGCGTCGATGTCGCGCTGCAGGGCCTGCGCCTGCGTCTCCAGCCGGGGGAGCCCAGCCAGGGCCTCATCGACGGTCGCGGGCAGGGTCGGCACTCTCTGCGCGAAGCCGGCAGCTCCAGCGCCCAAGGCCACGGCCGGAACCAGACACACCAATACTGCGATCCTCGCTCTTGGCATGACAACTCCTGTCGAACTCGTTGAGGTCCCCGGAGAAATCTCTTGGTGTTATCTGCAATCTATTGTTGTTGCTCAAGAGTATACCGCCGTTCCGCCAGGCAAGCCAAGTGGGGGCCGAGCCCGGCAGGGCTGCACGTTGCGCCAAAGGCGCGGTCGCCCGGGAACTGTCCTGCGCGCGGCGGGCCGCGGTCGCCG
>JBBINN010000123.1:0-8789 GCA_037443885.1 Gammaproteobacteria bacterium
CGCCGCGTTGAAGGCGATCCAGAGGAAGATGAAGCGACCGTCCGGGTCGTCCGCCCGCTCGGCGCGGTCCAGCCAGCTGAGCGCCCGGTGCACGCGCAGCGCGAGGTTCGGAGGGTGGCCGTCACGCTCGGCGCGCTGGCGGGCCTTGAGGAGTTCGTAGCTCGACACGGCGCTACCGCCAGAGCCGCATGGCCGTCAGGAGCACGGACACGGTCACGCACACGCCGACGGCCAGCATCACGCCAAAGCGCAGGGTGATCGAGCGGAGCAGCGCCTCCATGTCCTCGCGAAGTTCGCTACGGAAGGGCTGCCGATCCCTCGCGATGTCGCTGCGCAGCACGTCGATTTCTCTCCGGAGTTCGGCGCGAACTCTGGCGAACCCGGCTTCCCGCGGCTTCAGTTCCGCTTTCGTCGCCGGCGTCGTACCCATGTCCCGCTCCATGGCATCAACCGCGGTCCGCGCTTTCCCAGCAGACACGTGAACTCTGGCGAGGGCATCATACAGCGAGTCCGGGCGGTAGATCGCGACGCACACCGTGGCGCGGTCGACGGACGGGCTCGGCGTCAACTACAACGCCGCCGCAAACCCGCCGGGCTCGCTGCGCGCCTCGGCGAGCATCGCCCGGCGCCCCGCATCCCCGGCAGCGCCCGATACGTGGCCGGAACGACCCGATTCTCGCGCACCGAGGATGCAGACGCTTGTCCCGGACCGTAACGACCGCTAGGATTCCTTACCTAAGGTAAGGAGCTGCGATGGCCGCCGCCACCCTCACGAGCAAAGGCCAGGTCACCCTGCCCAAGTCGGTTCGCGACCGGCTCGGCGTGCAGACCGGCGACCGGGTCGAGTTCATCGAGACGTCTGCGGGCTTCCTGATACTGCCTGTCAAGCGCGAGCTCACGGAGATCAAGGGCATCGTCCCCCGGACCCGCAAGCCCGTGTCGGTCGAGGACATGAACCGCGCGATCGCGCGAATGGGTGCGCGCCGGTGATCGGGCTCGATGCCAACGTCCTGGTGCGGTATGTCGCGCAGGACGACCGAGCCCAGTCCGCAGCCGCCACCCGCCTGCTCGAGCGGGAACTCACGCCCGATGATCCCGGGTATGTATCGCTCGTGACGCTCGCCGAGGTCGTGTGGGTGCTCGTGTCGGTGTACGGCGCCGACCGGACGACCGTGCTGAAGGTCCTCGAGGGCCTGCTGGGCGCGCCGCAGCTTCGCGTGCAGGATGCGGAAGCCGCCTGGCTGGCCGTCCTCGACTACCGCGAGGACTATTTCAAGGCCGATTTCAGCGACGCTCTGATCGCACGCCTTGCCCTCGCGCAGGGCTGCACGCACACGGCCACCTTCGACCGCATCGCGGCCCGTCAGACCGGCTTCCAGCTCCTGCGCTGAGCCGGGCCCTGCACCGCTTCACCTGATGCACGCCCCGTGCAGATGACAACTACAGCCAGAGCCGCATCGCGGTCAGGATCACGGACACGGACACGACCACCCAGACGGCCAGCATCACGCCAAAGCGCAGGGTGATCGAGCGGAGCAGCGCGTCCATTTCCTCGCGAAGATCGCTACGAAAGGGCTGTGGGCCTCTCGCGAAATCGCTGCGCAGCAAGTCGATTTCTCTCCGGAGCCCGGCGGGCGCTACTTGAGGGTCGTCACGCTCGAGGATAAGGTGACCATTCACAATGCCTTCCCGGACCGGGGATTCAGGCCATGAAGCTCAACTACCACGCCGATACGGACTCGCTCTACATCGACCTGTCCGAGCGGCCGAGCGCCGAGAGCCGGGAAGTCTCCGAGGGCGTCGTGCTCGACTACGACGCCGAGGGCAATCTCGTCGGCATCGACATCGACAATGCGAGCCGGAAGGTCGCGCTGCAGCGGCTTGTGCTCAACCGCCTGCCCGGCGTCGTGGAGACCAGCGCGGCCTGAGCGACGGCTGCCTGCCGCCTCCGCCACGCTGCCGTTCTGCGCAGCACGCGGCCGGGAGTCGCCGCCTCAGTCCACCACCGGATAGCAGGCATCGCCCCACAGCGTCGCCGGGTGATCGAGCATCACCTCGATCACGAGCGGCACGAGCTTGCCCATGAAGCCGACGCAGTCGCGGACCTGGTCGCGATTGACCGAGCTACCCCAGGTCGCGCCGCCGTGGATCAGCTGGTTCCGGAGCGTGTAGATCCGCGACAGCACGATGCTCATCACCGTCACGGTATCGTGCCGGCCGAGCGCCACCTGGGCCGCGCGGTTCGCCTCAGCGAAACGATCCTTCCACGCCTCCCGCGGCTGCGTCCCATTGTGAGAGTTCCAGAACTCCTGGAACACATACGGGTTCTTCAGCAGCACCCGGATGCTGCCGGTAAATTTCTTCCACAGCAGGTCGCCGAAGCGGTTGCGGCCGCCGTCGAGGTCCACGAGCTTCTGCAGGAAGGCCCGGAACGTGTCCTGCTCCGTTAGCCGGTACTTCGGGTCGATCTCGGTCGCGTACGCCGCGTTGAAGGCGATCCAGAGGAAGATGAAGCGACCGTCCGGGTCGTCCGCCTGCTCCGCGCGGTTCAGCCAGCTGAGCGCGCGATGGACGCGCAGCGCAAGGTTCGGGGGGTGGCCACCGCGCTCCGCGCGCTGACGGGCCTTGAGGAGTTCGCAGCTCGACACCGTGCCCTACAGCCAGAGCCGCATCGCCGTCAGGAGCACGGACACGGTCACGCACACGCCGACGGCGAGCATCACGCCAAAGCGCAGGGTGATCGAGCGAAGAAACGCCTCCATGTCATCGCGAAGATCGCTACGAAAGGGCTGCCGGCCCATCGCGATGTCGCTGCGCAGCAAGTCGATTTCTCTCCGGAGCCCGGCGCGAACACTGGCGAACCGATGTTCGCGCGGCTTCAGTTCCGCTTTCGTCGCCGGCGTCGTGCCCATGTCCCGCTCCATGGTCCGATGTCCGCCTCAGTATAGCCGTGATGCCGGGGGCGAGATCCGCCGGCATTCGGCCGAGCGGATGGGACCGGGATCCGGCTCAGGCGCTGGCTAAACCAGCGTGGGCGTGCTGCCCTTGCGCCCGAACGGCGCGTCCGTCGCCGCGTCGTGCAGCTGGGCCACCTTCAGCCGACCCCCGTGCACCATCTCGCCCATCACCTCCGCATACGCGATCAGCTCGCACGGCGCATCGAACACCAAAGGCGACATCTGCGCGATGAAACGGATCGAGAGCCTCGCCCCGGGATCCACCGCAGGCTCGGCGCCACGCGTGCGACGCGCCTCGTCTACGCTTGCCACCGCGCGGCCAACGATCTCGTCTCCGCGCTTCAGTACGAAGACCGCCTCCCGCGCCTCTGTTCCCGCGGGCACGTCGAGCAGCATCACCGCGCAGAGCTTCGGGAGCGTGGCGGGAAACTCCTGCAGCAGGAGATCCTGCCCATACACACCCATCAGCGAGAGCTTGTTCCCGACCTCGCTGCGGACGTCGTCGCAGAAGAGCGCGACTATGTTTGCACCATTCATGACGCGGAGCGCTCCTGGGCGTCGAGCGCCTCCACCACCTCGGCGAGCGCCACGCCGAGCGCTTGCGCGAGGCGGCGCATGGTCGCGAGGCTCGGGTCGTTGCGACCACTTTCGAGCCGCGCGATGTGCGGCTGTCGCAGGCCGGAGTTCTCGGCCAGCGTGCGCTGCGACCAGCCGCGGCGCAGTCGCAGCGCAGCGAGGCTCGCCACCCCAGCGTAGTGCCGCGCGGCCACGGACCGTCGGCCAGTTTCGAGTGCGGCCCGACTTGCCGGATCACCCTCTGCCTCGGCGACGACGTCTGCGATGTCCTCGAACCCCGTCGGCAGCGGGGCCGCGTCGGGGCGCGGCGAGAAGTCCGCGCGTATGACCACGGCACGCGAGCTAACGGCAACGGCGGCCGGCGTCGCTTCACCGGTAGCTGGGGATATCCAGTTCGTCGTAGAGGGCAAGGACTCGCTGGCTGCGGGGATCGCTGGCGTCATAGTTGAAGTCCCGAGTGAAAACTCCGAGCACGTAGTAGCGGCTCACCCGCGGGTCGAGCGCGTACACGACCCGGTAGCGTTGGTGCGCCATAGCCACGAATCGACAGGCTCTCGAGCAGCAGCGGGTCTACCGCGGCTTGTTCCAGGAGTGCCAGGAGGATCCCGGCGCTCTCCGGATCGGTCCGCGAGATCGATTCGAGGTCCTGCTTGGCAGCACGATGGACAGCCAACCGATAACGGATCACGACGATAACAAACTAGTTATCACGCTACAATGCAGCATTCCGGCATTCTTCATCCTGATGCCGGACCGCAAGCGCAAGCCGCCCGCCCACGAGCGGAAATTTCCCTAAATCAGGCACTTAGGCGACGACCGGATACGCCGCTGGCAATCGGCCTGGGTTGGGCAAGTGATCGGGCATAGCCGCCAGCCGGAACCCGTTTGATCGGCTGCACGAGACCGGGCCCACGACGCCGAGGGCAACCTCGTCGGTATCGACATCGACAACGCAAGCCGGAAGGTGGCGCTGCAGCGCCTGGTGCTCAACCGCCTGCCCGGCGTCGTGGAGACCAGCGCGGCCTGAGCGGCGGGCCGTACGACGGATACTGGAGGATATCGTCGGGGCTGGCAGGTCTCGATACAGCGTCCTATAGCCAGAGCCGCAGCACGCCGAGGATCACAGAGACGGTCAAGCCGACCCCGACCGCCAGCATCGAGCCGAGGCGAAGCGTCATCGACAGGCGCAGGGCCTCCATTTCCTTGCGCACCAAGGCGAACTCTTTCTCCATGTCCTTTCGCAGGCCATCTACGTCCCTGCTGAGCAGGCTGGAGCGGTTCTCGATTTCCTGGCGGATCAGCAGCAGGTCCTGCTTGGTTGCAAGCGTCGTGCCCATGTCCCGCTCCATGGCATCCACCACCGCCCGTGCCTTCTCGGACGGAACGTTGATGCTGACGAGCGCATGATACAGCGAGTACAGATAGTCCACCGCGACGCCCTCCGTGGCGCGAGTCCGGACCGACGTGCTGCCGCATCAGGGCGCGAACACCACCGACACCGATCCCCGCTCGCCCGCCCGTCGGCCCTTGCACTCCGCGCTCACGACGATCTCGACATTGCGTCCGAGCGCCGTCAGGCAGTCCATCAATCGGCGCTCGGAGACTCCGCGGAATTGCCCCCGCAGGATTCGCGACAGCTTAGGCTGCGGGATGCCGAGCAAACGCGCCGCCTCGGTCTGGCTCAAGCCTCGCTTGCGCAGGATCTCGGCGACCTTGGCCGTCAGCTGGGCCTTGACCAGGGCGCCCTCGGCATCGGCAAAGCCGAGGTCGGCATACACGTTGCCCGTGCCTGTCTCGTGCACAACGGCAGTCGCACGCTTCCGGCCAGCTGTCATGACCCGTTGCTCCTGTAGATGCCCGCCGCGGGATGAGCGGCTTCATTAGATCCATATGGGACTAGCTGGCGATTCGTCCTCCGCGCGACGGGCGGCTCGAAGAGCCTGACGAGGTCAAACCCGGTGCTGCGGATACGAATCGGGCCTCTTTGCCCAGAAACCGGTTGTCGCTGGACGCGCGGCCACCTCGGTGGAAGACGATTGGCGGGCTTGGGCTGTTGACGGCCGCGCCCGCAGGCGGCTTGTATTACCGTATACACGTATATACACTAAATGGCGTCTATCAGCTTCGACCCCGCCAAAAGCGAGCGAAACATTGCGGAGCGCGGTATTTCGTTCGCCCAGGCGGAGGAGTTCGAATGGGACACGGCGCTGGTCGTCGAAGATGTCCGCAAGGACTACGGAGAGCGTCGATTCCAGGCGCTCGGGCTCATCGCCGGACGGCTGCACGCCCTGGTGTTTACGCCACGTGCGGGAAAGGTCCACGTGATCAGCCTGCGGAAAGCCAATCGCCGCGAGACGAGACACTATGAAGCGCAAGACCAGCACCAAGAGAAGGGCGACCGAGAACCCTGAGTGGACCAAGGCGACTTTCGCCAAGGCCCGACCGGCGGCCGAGGTTTTGCCGGAGATCTTCGGCGCGAGTGCTGCCAAGAAGATGCTGAAACCCCGCGGACGGCCGAAGACGGGGACGGCGCGAACGGCCATCTCCATCCGGTTGCCGCCGGAAACGCTCGCGCGCTGGAAGGCAACCGGTGCCGGCTGGCAGACCCGCATGGCAGAGGTGCTGGATAGGGCGGTCTCAGGCGAACCCTGAATCAAGGTGACCATTCACAACGCCTTCCCGGCGTCGTGGAGACCAGCGCGACCTGAGCGGCGGGCGCCGCGGTCGGGCGCCGGCCGCTTCGTGGCGCGAAGATCGCGAAATCCATCGTATCCTTGACGACACCCGCGCGAGTGACGTGACGGCCATGGCAGTGAGCAAGGCAACCGGCCAGCGCTTTTCGTCCGTCTGGGACGCGATCGAGGAGCCCCGCGAAGCGGCGACCAGTCTCCGCCTTCGGGCCGAGGTCGCCAACGCCATCATCGAGGAGGCCAGCCGACGGCGCCTCACGCAGGCCCGTGTGGCCGACCTCTGCGGCGTGACGCAGCCACGCATTTCGGACCTCATGCGTGGCCGGCTCGACTTGTACTCGCTCGATGGTCTGGTCGACATGGCCGCCAAGCTCAGCCTTCGCACGCGCCTCACGGTGAGCCGCAGCAAGGCGACGTGAGCCTTCCCGGTCGCCGGCGTGGGACACCTCGCCGTGAACCCGCACCGGCTCTGGGTCAGCCTACGTCCCCCAGGGATTCACAATGTCGATGCCGCAATGCGCGAAGTCCCGGACGTTGCGCGTCGCGAGCCGCGCCCCGCGCGAACGCGCGAGCGCCGCGATCATGGCGTCGAACTGGCTGATGGGCGATCCACGGGAGCGGCGCTCGGCCACGATGTCGGCGAAGGCGATCGCCGCATCGCCGTCGAAGGGCAGCACCCGCTCCGCGAAGTCCTCGGCGAAGATCGACGCGACGGCCGCCGCGAGCTGGGTGCGGCGCTTGCCCGCCGGCATGACCGCGACACCCAGCAGGATCTCCGCCTGCGTGACCGTGGTCGTGTAGATCGACATGGCAGGCTGGCGCGCGAGCCATCCCAGCACGCCCGGCTCGGGAACAGGCCGCAGCAGTTCCGATAGCACGTTCGTGTCGAGCAGGATCACCGCCCCAGGTCCGGCGGGTCGCGGACCGGCTCCCTCGGCGCGATCTCGAGTTCCACACCGCCGAGCGGCTCGATGCGTTCCCGGATCGACCGCACGAGGTCGCGACCGCTCGAGTCCCGGACCGCCAGGGCCGTCCGGAGGATGTCGCGCGCCTCTTCCTCCATCGATCGTCCGTGGCGGGCGGCGCGCAGGCGCAGTCGCGCCTTCAGTTGCTCATCGATATCCCGGATGGTCATGCTCGCCACGGCGGCTCTCCAGAAGTCTGAGAGCATTGTAACCAGTGCATGCATTGATATCAAAATCCGGCGCGAGCCCAGTCTCATCGTAACCGGGCCGCCGGCCCGGAAAGCGGCCGATATCCGCCCGGAACGACGAGATTCGGCCGCCGTCGCCGTACAACCCCCCATTGCGGAAAGACCGACCCTCCCCCGCTAGACTGGCCTCCAGCCGGTCTCCCGGGAGCTGCCGTGACATCGCCCTGTCCCTTTTGCGCCCTCCCCGCCGGGCGCATCGTTCACGCGAGGGAATCCGCGGTCGTCATCCGCGACGGGTTCCCCGTCTCGCCCGGCCACAGCCTGGTCATCCCGAAGCGGCACGTGTCTTCCTTCTTCGAGGTCACCGACGACGAGCGCAGCGACCTGATGTCGCTGCCGGACTGCGAGTCCTGACGCCTGCACAGGTCCTGCTGGAGCTGAAACGATGAGCAAGAGCGCCTATCCCCTCAAGCTGCCGACGTCGGTCAAGAATGCCGCGGCCGAGCTGGCCCGCCTCGATGGCGTGTCGTTGAATCAGTTCATCGCCACAGCCGTAGCCGAGAAAGTCGGCACGATCCGCACCGCGCGCGAGTTCCTGCCCGAGCGCGCCGGCAAGGCGCGGCCGCAGGACATGCTCAGGTACCTTAAACGCGCCCCGAAGGTAGCACCCGAGCCGGGGGACGAGCGGTAGCCAACACCGCCGTCGGCGAGGATCTGGAGGGCAGGGATGACCGTGCGCGAACGGTCGCTGCCGCACGTTCCGCGCCTTCAGCTGCTCGTCGAGACCGTGGATCGTGATGCTCGCCCCGGCGTCCTACAGCCAGAGCCGCAGAACGCCGAGGATCACGGAGACGGATAAGCCGACGCCGACGGCCAGCATCGAGCCGAGCCGCAGCGTCATCGAAAGACGCAGCGCCTCCTGTTCCTTGGCGAAGTCGCTGCGCAGAACCTGCTGGTCTTTCGCAGCTTCGCTGCGCAGCGCGCCGAACTCCTTGGCCATCTCGGCTCGAAGGCTGCCGATCTCCTTGGCCATCTCGGCTCGAAGGCTGCCGATCTCCTTGCCCATCTCGGCTCGAAGGCCGCCGAAATCCTTGGCCATGTCGGCTCGCAAGCTGCCGATCTCCCGAGACAACAGCTCGTAGCGGTTCTCGATTTCCTGCCGGAGCTCGGTGCGCATGCCAGCCAGCTGGTGTTCCAGCAGCTTCAGGTCCTGCTTGGTCGCGAGCGTCGTGCCCATGTCCCGCTCCATGGCATCCACCACCGCCCGTGCCTTGTCAGAAGGCACGTGGATGCTGACGAGCGCATCATACAGCGAGTACAGGTAGTCCACCGCGACGCCCTCCTTGGCACAAGCCTGGCTGGGCTGCTACCGGTTCCGACGACACCGACTTAGGCGAATCCACCCTGTTCCTC
>JBBINN010000124.1:0-8729 GCA_037443885.1 Gammaproteobacteria bacterium
GCTGATGACCTCCTCCTTGGAGCGGTCCACGACGACCTTCCTGCCGTCGCGTTCCACCAGCTCGCGCTCGCGCTCGATGAACACCACGGCCATCGGCTTGCCGAGGTTCTCGCGCGTGGTGCGCAGCATCTCTTCGCCGCCACGGGCATCGAGCACGACGTCCACCGCCGGCTCGCCGGTGGTGATGTTCGAGGTGGCGTCGATCAGCTGCTCGCCGGTGGCGATGACGTCGCGCCGCAGCAGCACGGGGTTGCCCTGGCGATCCTTGTACAGGCGCGTGCCGAGCGGGGCCCGCCCCGTGCGTTCGGCCTCGAGCGGGCTGTTGACCTGGTCCACCAGCCGGAACTCGAGGGTGGCGACCTTGCCGAGCACCCGGACCACCTCGGCCGCGTCCTGGATGCCGGGAAGCTGGACCGCGATGCGGTTGAGGCCCTGGCGCTGGATGACCGGCTCGGCCACGCCGAGGGCGTTCACGCGGTTGTTGAGCGCCGTGATGTTCTGCTGGATGGCGAAGTCCTGGCGCTGGCGGATCTGGTCCTCGGTCAGCTCGGCGAGGAGCTCGCCCGGGGCGGCTCCGCCGCGCAGGCCGAGCTGCGGATCGTGCCGATTGATGGCCGCCGTGGCGGCCTCCGCCTGCGCCGGGTCGCGCAGCTGAATGCGGACACCGCGCGGGATGGCGTCGAGGTCGGCGTAGGGAATCCGCGCCTCGCGCAGCACCTTGCGCAGGTCGCGTTCCATGACCTGCGTCAGCTGGGCCACCGCGCCCGCGACGTCCACCTCGTAGACGAGGTACATGCCGCCGCGCAGGTCGAGCCCGAGGCTCATGGGCTTGAGGCCGACGGCCGCCAGCCAGCGCGGCGCCCGCGAGGCGAAGGTGGTAGCCACCGCGAACTGGCCCTCGAAGGACTTCGCGATCACGTCGCGGGCCTGCAGCTGCGCCGCCACGTCGTCGAAGCGGATCCAGGCGCGCCCGCCGTCGTCGAGGTAGGCGGCCTCGTAGCTGATCTGCTGGCTCTGCAGCAGGCCGGTCAACTCCGCCAGCGAGCCTTCGGTGAAGGCGGCACGGTCGCGCCGGGTGAGCTGCAGCGCGGCCGACTCGCCGAACACGTTCGGCAGGGCAAGGATGATCGAGATGAGCAGGACCGCGAGCACGGTCATGCTCTTCCAGAGGGGGTATTGATGCATGGCAGGGTCCCGGGGGCCGGTCGGCCGTCCTTGGTCGGTCAGTCGCCCTTGATCGTGCCCTTGGGCATCAGCTGGGCCACCTGGAACTTCTGGACCTTGATGGCCACGCCGTTGGCGATCTCGAGGGTGATGAAGTTGTCGCCCACGGCCGTGATGCGCCCGAGCAGGCCGCCGTTGGTGACTACCTCGTCGCCGGTCTGCAGCTTGCCGACCATCTCACGGTGCTCCTTGGCGCGCTTGGTCTGCGGCCGGATGAGCAGGAAGTAAAACACCACGAAGATGAGCACCAGCGGCAGCAGCTGCAGCCAGGCGCTGCCGCCCGTGGCACCGGCCTGCTGGGCCCAGGCGGCGGGAATGATCAGGTCCATGGTCGTCCTCGATGCTGGGGGCCGCGGGGGCCCGTCGGTACGAAAGGGCCCGCGATTATGCCACAGCCCCCGGCCCTGCCCCTCGCCGGGCGTGGAATTCCCGCCGGAAGTCGGTGAAACACCCTGCCTGAATAGCCTCCCGCATGCTGCGCATCAGCTCGAGGTAGTAGTGCAGGTTGTGCAGCGTGGCGAGGCGGGGCCCGAGCATCTCGCCGCACTTGTCGAGGTGGCGCAGGTAGGCCCGGCTGAAGTGCCGACAGGTATAGCAGCCGCAATCCTCGTCCAGCGGCCGGGTGTCGGCCGCGTAGCGGGCGTTGCGGATGTTGATCACGCCGCCCGGGACGAACAGGTGCCCGTTACGGGCGTGACGGGTCGGCATCACGCAGTCGAACATGTCCACGCCGCGGTGCACGGCCTCGACCAGGTCCTCCGGCCGCCCCACGCCCATGAGGTAGCGGGGCTTCGCCGCCGGCATGGCCGGCACCAGGCACTCCAGCACGCGGCGGCGCTCCTCCTCCGGCTCGCCCACGGACAGCCCCCCGATGGCGAGGCCCTCGAAGCCGATACGCTCGAGTCCCTCGAGCGATGCCAGCCTGAGCGACTCGTGCATCCCGCCCTGGACGATGCCGAACAGCGTGCCGGTGCCCGGCAGGGCGTCGAACGCCGCGCGGCTGCGGGCGGACCAGCGCAGCGACAGTTCCATGGAGGCTCGCGCCTCGGCCTCGGTCGCCGGGTACGGGGTGCACTCGTCGAAGACCATGGCGATGTCGGAATCGAGCGCCCGCTGCACCTCCATCGAGCGCTCGGGGCTCAGCATCACGCTCGCGCCGTCGACGGGCGAGCGGAAGCGAACGCCCTCCTCGCTCAGCTTGCGCATGCTGGCCAGGCTGAAGACCTGGAAGCCGCCGGAGTCGGTCAGGATGGGGTGAGGCCAGTGCATGAAGCCGTGCAGGCTGCCGTGCGCACGCACGACCTCCGTGCCCGGCCGGAGCATGAGGTGGAAGGTGTTGCCGAGGATGATCTGGGCGCCGCAGGCCTCCAGCTCCTCCGCCGTGACGCCCTTGACCGTCCCGTAGGTTCCCACCGGCATGAAGGCCGGCGTCTCGACGCTGCCGCGGGCGAGTTCCAGCCGGCCGCGCCGGGCCGCGCCGTCGGTGGCGAGCAGGGCGAATCTCACGGCCGCCGCCGCGGCTCGAGAGCTGCGGGAACCGGGGTCACGAAGGTGGCATCGCCATAGCTGAAGAAGCGGTAGCGGTACGCCACCGCATGGCGATAGGCCGCGAGCACCCGCTCGCGGCCGGCGAACGCGCTGACCAGCATGAGCAGGGTCGACTCAGGCAGGTGGAAATTGGTGAGCATCGCGTCCACGACGCGGAACCGGAAGCCGGGGTGGATGAACAGGTCCGTCTCGCCCTCGAAAGGCGCGAGCTCGCCGCCGAGGGCCGCGGTCTCGAGGCTGCGCACCACGGTCGTGCCCACCGCGATGACGCGGCCGCCGTTCCGGCGCGTGGTGGCGATGGCCTCCACGGCGGCGGGCGGCACCCGCGCGCGCTCGAAGTGCATGCGATGCTGATCCAGGCGCTCGGCGCGCACCGGCTGGAAGGTGCCGGCGCCGACATGCAGAGTCAGCCACGCCGCGCCGACACCCGCCGCCGCCAGCCGCTCCAGCATCGGCGCGTCGAAGTGCAGGCCGGCGGTCGGGGCGGCGACGGAGCCCGGATCGCGCGCATACACGGTCTGGTACCGCTCACGGTCGTCGTCCCGTGCCGCCCGCTCGATGTAAGGCGGCAGCGGCACCTCGCCGTGGGCCTCGAAGAACGGGGCCGGCTCGCGGTCGAGATCGAGCTCGACCATGTCGTCGCGACGCTCGGTCACCGTCGCGACCGCGCCCGCCGGCAGCAGGATGCGCATGCCGGGCCGGAACGCCTTGCTGGCGCGCGCCTGCGCGAGGAATCGCCGGCCTTCGAGGACGCGCTCGAGCAGCAGCTCTACCGCGCCGCCGCTCTCCTTCTGCCCGTGAAGGCGCGCCGGTACCACGCGGGTGTCGTTGAAGACGAGCAGGTCGCCGGGGGCGACCAGCGACGGCAGGTCGGCGAACCAGAGGTCCCGCAGCCGGCCGTCCGCGCCGTCGATCGCCAGCAGCCGCCCCGCCCCGCGATTCGCGGGCGGGGCCTGGGCGATCAGTTCCTCGGGAAGGTCATAGTGGAAGTCGGCGCGGCGCATGCGCCGCGGAAGATAGCACAGGGTCGGCCATGCTCAGCCGGCGGGCGGCTGGTCGCGCCGGGGCAGACGCGCCTGCGGCCCGCGCGGCAGCTCGACTGCAAGGTCGCGCGGCTTGCGGTCGCGCATGATCCGGAGCGTGACCTTCTCGCCCGGCTGGTAGGAGCGCAGGATGCGCAGGGCGTGGCTGCCGCTCTCCGGCGCCCGGCCGCCGATCTCCAGGATCACGTCTCCTTCCTCCAGCCCGACGCCGGCATCGGTCGGCACGCGCAGCACCAGCACGCCCTTGTCGGTGCCGAAATAGCGCCCCAGACCCGCCGTGACGGTCGCGAACTCGGCGTCGGCGAAGCCGCGCAGCAGAAACTGGCCGATCTCCGGCAGCGGCGGGACCGGCGGCACGCCGGGCGCGGGGACGCCGCCCTCGTCCGTCCAGCGCGCGAGATCGGCGGCGCGCGCGACGATGAAGACTTCGCGATCCTTTCCGTCGCGGCGCAGTCCCAGCGCCACCCTCTGCCCCGGCTCGACCTCGCGCATGCGCGTGGTGAGGTCACGCCCCTGCTCCACCGGCCGGCCGTCGACGGCGACGATGACGTCACCCGCCAGGACGCCGGCTTCCGCAGCCGGGCCACCCGGGCTCACGCTCACGACTCTCACCCCGCGTGTCCCCGCCTCCTGACCGCCGAGGTTGATGCCGAGCATGGCCCGCCGCGGGGCCCCGGTACGCAGGCGCATGACCTCGCGCACCGCCGGCCCGTAGACATCCGCGGAGAGCTCGGCGACGTCGCGCGCGGCCTCCTCGAGACGGCGCCGGGCGTCATCCAGCCTGGCGCGCTGATCGGCCGCGACGACGGCCTCGTCCGAGGCCGGCGTCCCGGCCGTCTGCGCCAGGATCGGCGTGGCGCCGAGCGCGAGCAGGGTAGCCAGCACAGTGACGATCGACTTCGACATGCTCATTCTCCTCTGCCGCGGCAGCGCGGCCCCACAATTCAGCGGTCCGCCAGCGCCTCGGCGTAGCGGACGCGCACCAGTGAATCCATGAGCGCGACGCGTTGGTTCCAGAGTCCCTCCGCGGCGCCGCCCGACCCCGGCTCGAGTGTCACGGCCGACAGCTCGTCGTCGACCAGCGCGAGCCGGTCCTCGAGCAGCGAGATCGTGTAGGCCGTGGCCAGCCGCTGCGCATCCGGGCGCGGCAGGGCGGCGAGCTCTGCATCGAGCCGGGCGCTCTCGGCGACCAGCTCCGCCGGTGGCGCCCACATGATCGGCGCGGACGGCTGGCCCTCGGGCGACGGTCCGGCGCGCAGCAGCACCGCAACGGCAAGGACCACTGTCGCCGCCGCGGCGGCCAGGGTCCAGCCGCGGCCTGCAGCGGCGCTTGCGCGCGGGGCAGCCGCCTTGCCGACAGCCGCAAGGAAGGCGCCCGGGGGTGGCGCGAAGCCGGGCAGCCCGGCGAGGTCGCGGGCAATCAGTTCGTCGCTGCGGTCCTGCATGTTCCTTCCTCGGCGCCTTCCGCGGCGGCCGGCGGCGCATCGTCCTCGAGGACCAGGCGCAGCCGCGCGCGGGCGCGCGAAAGTCGCGATTTGGAGAAGCTCGGGCGGCGTCCCATCTGCGCAGCGATCTCCTCGTGCGAGAAGCCCTCCACGTCGTGCAGCCAGACGACGGCGCGGGTCAGCGGCGAGAGGGTCATCAGCGCGCGCTCGAGGTCTCGCTGCTGGCCGCAGCGGGTGTCGTGCCCGGGTTCGGCGGGCTCGAACTGCGGCATCGTCTCCAGCCACTCGAGGCTGCGCTGCCAGGGCGAGCGCAGGTGCATCAGGCTGCGGCGGACCGCGATGGCGCGGATCCACATGGGCAGCGGCGCCCGCCGCTCCCAGCCACCGATCTGACGAATGACATCGGCGAAGGTCTCCTGCAGCAGCTCCTCGGCCACCGCCTCGCGCCGGACCAGCCGGCGGATGAGCGAGTAGGTCGCGGCCGCGCAGGCCTCGTAGACCGCGGCGAGCGCGTCCATGTCGCCGTCGCGGGCGGCCTCGGCGAGGCCGTCGGGCAGGACGATGTCGGAGAAACGTGCCATCACCCGCTTAGATGCGCGAGATGCGCAAAAGGTCGCAGGCGCTGCCTGAGGCTGGTGCCGGGAGCGAGACTCGAACTCGCACGGTGTCGCCACCGGTGGATTTTGAGTCCACTGCGTCTACCAATTCCGCCATCCCGGCCGGCGGCGCGAGTATAGGCGATCGCCCGCGTCGCTTGGCACCGGGTCGGGCGCACGGGACAATCAGGCCATGAAGTTCTGTTCGCATTGCGGCCAGCCCGTGACCCTGCAGGTTCCCGAGGGCGACCACCTGCCGCGATACATCTGCACCGCCTGCAGCGCCGTCCACTACCAGAATCCCAAGATCGTGGTCGGCTGCGTGCCGGAACTCGAGGGCCGGATCCTGATCTGCCGGCGGGCCATCGAGCCACGCCACGGATTCTGGACCATCCCCGCAGGGTTCATGGAGAACGAGGAGACGCTGCAGCAGGGCGCCGCCCGCGAGTCCTGGGAAGAGGCGCTCGCGAAGGTCGAGATCGGCTCGCCTCTCGCCATAGTGCACGTGCTGCACGCCCATCAGGTCCACGTCATGTTCCGCGCCCGCATGGTCGTCCCTGACTTCGGCGTCGGACCCGAGAGCCTCGAGGTCGCGCTGGTGGACCCGGTCGACATCCCCTGGCGCGAACTGGCCTTCCCCAGCGTCCGCTACGCCCTCGAGCGCTGGCTGGAGGACCGCGCCGCAGGGCGCGAGGGCCTGCATTTCACCGCCTTCGACCGGCGCCTGCCCGGCGGAAGCTGAACCGGCCGGCCCTCCCCGGCTGATGGCGGCGGCTCGTTGTGGCAGAATCCGCCACGCCCAGCCTGCCAGGAGCCCGCGATGACGTTCGTCGTCACCGAAAACTGCATCAAGTGCAAGTACATGGACTGCGTGGAGGTCTGCCCCGTGGACTGCTTCCACGAGGGCCCGAACTTCCTGGTGATCGACCCGGACGAGTGTATCGACTGCACGCTGTGCGAGCCCGAGTGCCCGGCGGAGGCCATCTACTCTGAGGAGGACCTCCCCGCGGGACAGGAGCAGTTCAAGCAGATCAACGCCGAGCTGTCGAAGAAATGGCCGGTAATAACCGAGAAGGGTGAGCCGCCCGCCGACGCAGACGAGTGGAAGGGCGTCGAGGGCAAGCTCTCGAAGCTCGAGCGCTGAAAAAGCAACGCTGTCCTTTCCCGGTCGCCGTCCCTCCGTCGGGCTGGCGCGACGCCGGAGGGCTTCGCGTCCCCTGTTACGACCCCTGCTCGAGTTGACGCAGCCGCTCGACCAGCCGCGCCGCCGGCAGGTAGCCCGGGATGTAGTCGCCGCGTTCCGTGATGATGCCCGGCGTCCCGCGGATGCCCAGTTCCCGCCCCAGCTCGAAGTGGCGCGCCAGCGGCGTTGAACACCTGGCCGCCGTGACCTGCTCTCCGCGCTTCGCGCGGGTCAGCGCGTCGTTGCGGTTGGCGCTGCACCAGACCGCCTCGGCCTTGGCCCAGGACTCGCTGCCAGGCCCGCTTCGCGGGTACATCAGGTAGCGCACGCGCACGCCCAGCCGGTTGAGCTCGTCGATCTCCGCGTGCATGGTGCGGCAATAGCCGCAGTCGATGTCCGTGAACACGTTGACCGTATGCTTGTAGCCCTTGGGCGAGAACACGATCGCCTGGTCGTCGCGAACGCCCTTGATGATCGCGGCGCGCGACGCCTGCCGGCGGTTCTCCGTCAGGTTGGCCCGGGTGGCGATGTCGAACACGTCGCCATCGATGTAGAAGCGGCCGTCGGCCGACACGTAGCCGACTTCCATGCCCGAGGAAACCTCGAAGAGACCGGGCACCGGCGACGGCCGCACGTCATCTACGCTGACCTCGAGCTTCTTGGCGATCTCGGCGCGGATATCGCCGGCCGGCGCCTGGGCAGCAGCCACGAGCGGCGCCGCGAGCAGGCACGGGAAGAGCAGGCGGACCAGGATCTGCTTCGGCATCACGACCTCGGGTTCAGGCGCCGCCGCCGGGAGGGACCCGGCACACGGCCGCATCAAGGGCTCGCGATTCTACCAGACCGGCCGTCAGCCACGCGGGTGGTGCGCCGCGTGCAGGTCCTTCATGCGTTCCCGCGCGACGTGGGTATAGATCTGAGTCGTCGACAGGTCGCTGTGGCCGAGGAGCATCTGGACCACGCGCAGGTCGGCGCCGTGGTTCAGCAGGTGGGTCGCGAAGGCGTGGCGCAGCGTGTGCGGCGACAGCTCTCGCTCGACGCCGGCCCGTGCAGCGTAACGCTTGATGATGTGCCAGAAAGCCTGCCGGGTCATGCGGTCGCCGCGGCGGGTCGGGAAGAGGTAGTCCGTCTGGCGGTCCAGCAGGATCTCGCCACGCGGACCGGCGACGAACTCGCCGAGCCAGCGGACCGCCTCCTCGCCGAGCGGGATCAGCCGCTCGCGGTTGCCCTTGCCCACGATGCGCAGCACGCCCTGGTTCAGGTTGACCTGCGAATAGCGCAGGTTCACGAGTTCGGAAACGCGCAGTCCCGTCGCGTAGAGCACCTCGAGCATGGTGCGGTCGCGATGGCCGAGCGGGTCGGCGACCGCCGGCGCGCCGAGCAACGCGTCCACCTCGGCCTCGCTCAGCGACTTCGGCAGCGAGCGCCCGATCTTCGGCATCGCGATCTGCGCGGTCGGGTCCTCGTCGAGGAGGCCCTCGCGGACCGCCCAGCGGAAGAAGCGCCGGAAGCTCGACAGCTGCCGCGCAGTCGAGCGGGGCCTCGCGCCCGTTTCTACCCGCCAGGCGATGAAGGCGAGCAGGTCGTTCCGGCCGGTGCGGGTGACGTCCACGCCGCGGGCCTTCAGCCAGCGGGCCAGCGCCGTCAGGTCGGCGCGATAGGCCGCGAGCGTATTCGGGGACAGCCCCCG
>JBBINN010000125.1:0-8669 GCA_037443885.1 Gammaproteobacteria bacterium
CTACGCCGCACCGCTCGCGGGCGGCACGCTCGACCTGACGGCCGCCTGGTCCAAGGCCGAGACCGAGATCAGGAGCGTCAACGACCCGGTCGTGCCGGGCGTGATCCTGGTCGGCGTCGAGGAGACCAACACCATCGTGGGCGCCGCGCCCGAGGACAAGGGCATCCTGAGCGCGCGCTGGGGCGGCGAGCGCCTCTACGCGCTCGGCCGGCTGAACTACTACGGTGAGGCGACCCGCGTGTTCAACTTCGGCGGCGGCTTCGAGCCGAGCCAGACCTACGGTTCGACCCTGCAGTTCGACGCCGAACTCGGCTTTCGGGTGCTGCCGCAGGTCGAGCTGTTCCTCGGCGCGAGCAACCTGTTCGACGAGTACCCTGACGAGTCGAACGAGCTGATCTACTACTTCGGCAACCTCCCGTATGACGTCCTCTCGCCCATCGGCTTCAACGGCCGCTTCTTCTACGGAGGGTTCCGCGCCTCCTTCTGAGGCACCCACCGCCGCGCCGCGACGCCACGTCAGTGTCCTGTACGTGGTCATGGTCGCGGTCGCCATGGTGGTCGGCGCCGGCATCTTCCGGTCGCCGGCGGAGATCGCCGCCAACGCCGACTCGGCCACGTGGTTCTTCGCCGCGTGGCTGGTCGGCGGGGTGATCACGCTCGCGGGCGCGCTGTGCTTCGCCGAGCTGGGCACGATGCTGCCGAATGCCGGCGGCGACTATCACTTCCTGAAGACCACCTACGGCCGGCGCGTCGCCTTCCTGTTCGCCTGGGCGCGCTTCGCGATCATCAACACCGGCTCGCTCGCGCTGCTCGGCTTCGTGCTCGGCGACTACGCCAACGCGATCTGGTCGCTCGGGCCGCACGGGTCCTCCTGGTACGCCGTCGCGGCCATCGTCACGCTTACGCTGTTCAACCTGAAGGGCACCTACCGGGGCATCGGCGCCGACTACACGATGACCGGCGTGCTCGTCGCCGGGCTGCTGATCATCTTCGCCGCGGGCGTGGTGCTGGCCGCCTCCGGAGCGCCACCGCTCGTGCCGGATGTCGAGCCGCCGGCGGGCTTTCCCGCGACCTTCGGGCTCGCGCTGCTGTTCGTGCTGTTCGCCTTCAGCGGCTGGAGCGAGATCTCGACTCTCTCGGCCGAGGTGCGCGACGAACGGCGGGGCATGGTGAAGGCGATGGTCGCGGCGATCCTGACCATCACCGTGCTGTACCTGCTGGTGAACTGGGCGCTGTGGCGCGGCCTCGGCATCGAGGGCCTCGCGGGCAGCCGGACGCCGGCCTCGGACCTGATCGGGCTGGCCTTCGGCACGCACGCCGGCCTGATCACCGCCGTGGCGGTGGCGATGGCGACGCTGACGTCCATCCACGCCACCATCATCGTAGGCGCGCGTACCACCTACGCCTGTGCCTCCGACTGGCCGGTGCTGGCCCGTATCGGGCAGTGGGACGATCGCCTCGGCATCCCGGTGCGCGCGATGCTCGCGCAGAGCGCGGTCGCGCTGATGCTCGTCGGGCTCGGCACTTACACGAGGAACGGCTTCGCCACGATGATCGACTACACCTCGCCGGTGTTCTGGCTGTTCCTGTCGCTGTCTGGTTTCGCGGTGATCCTGCTGCGCCGGCGGCAGCCGGACCTGCCGCGGCCGTTTCGCGTGCCGGGCTACCCGGTCCTGCCGCTCGTCTTCTGCGCCGGCTGCCTGTTCGTATTCTGGTCGAGCGTGCAGTACGTCCGCCTCGGCGCGATGGCCGGCGTGGGCGTGCTCGTGCTCGGCGCAATCGTGATGGCCTGGCTCGGCCGGAGCCAGCCTGCAGCCGCGGCGGCGCGCTGAGACCGTGCCGGGGTCAGGCCGCGTGCGCCACGCGATCCTTTTGGGTCCCGTGGCGCGACGGCAGCAACCGCCGCAGCAGTTCCTCGCAGGTCTCGCGCGACATGTAGCGCGGCACCGGGTAGTTGGTGTCCGCCTCCTTGCACGCGTCCTTCGCGAGTGCCGGGATGTCCTCCTCGCGCAGCTCCTTCACGGCGCCGGGGATGCCGATGTCGCGGTTCATCTCCTCGACGGATTCGATGAACCGCTTGGCGAGCAGCGTTTCCTTGTCCCCGGGCTTGCCGACACCGGCGCGGATGGCGAGCTCGGCGAGCCGCCCGGTGACGGCCGGGTACAGGAACTTGAGCACTTCCGGCAGGATGATCGCGTTGGCGAGCCCGTGCGGAACGTGGTAGCGGCCGCCGAGCTGGTGCGCGATGGCATGCACGTAACCGACGTTGGCGCGCGTGAACGCGAGCCCTGCGTAGGTGGCCGCCAGCGACATCTGCTCGCGCGCGTCGAGGTTCTGCCCGTGCCGGCAGGCAGTGCGCAGGTGGGTGTAGATCATGCGAACCGCCGCGAGCGCGAGGCGGTCGGTGTGGTCGCTCGCCCACTTGCCCAGGTAGGCCTCCGTCGCATGCGTGAGCGCATCCATGCCGGTCGCCGCCGTGACGTGCGCCGGCAGGCCGGTCATGAGTGACGGGTCGAGCGCCGCCATCTGCGGCACCAGCCGCGTGTCGGCGATCACGTACTTCTTGCCGGCCTCGTGGTCCGAGATCACGGCCGCGACCGTGACTTCCGAGCCGGTGCCGGCGGTGGTCGGCACGGCGTAGATGGGCTCGGGCGTCTTCAGACCCTTGAAATAGCCGACGAGCTTGCGCGGGTGCTTGTCGTTGGCGACGGCCGAGGCGATGACCTTGGAGGCGTCCATCGGCGAGCCGCCGCCGACGGCCACGAGGGCCTGGCAGCGGTTGTCCCGGTAGAATTCGATGCCACGCTCGATCTCCGGGATGGGCGCATCCGGGCTCACGCCGTCGTACAGGACGTGGTCCACGCCGCCGGCCTGCAGGGCCTCGACGAGGCCGGCGTGCAGCCCGAGCCCGGCCACGACCTTGTCCGTCACCACCATCACCTTGCGGTGCCCGAAGCCGCTGATCGCCTCGCCCAGCCGGCGGCTGGATCCCGGGCCGACCAGCAGCACCGGCTGCGGAATCGGCAGCATGCCCGTCACGACGCCCGCTGCCCGCATGATGGGCGACAGGCCGATGGTTCGCAGGGTGTCCTCGGCGCTCTTCGGCATCTCGATCATGACGTTCTCCGCCCGGCTGTCTGCTTCCAGTCAGCTTGCCCCAGCCTCCCCGCCGCGAACAGGCGGGAAAATCCCAGTGGGCTCAGTAGATTCGACGATGACAGCGCGCGGCCGGCGGGGTTAGCTGCGCACCGGGGGTCCCATGAAGAAAGTCGTCGGTATAAGCCTCGGCGGAGAGGAGGAGGACTTCGAGGTCCGCGCCCGTTTCCTGGGCCAGCCCTTCGAGGTCCGGCGGGTGGGCGCGAACGGGCGCAAGTCCCAGGCGGCGAAGCTGCTGGGGGACTGGCAGCACCACGTCGACGCCGTCGGGCTCGGCTTCGCGGTAGACCGGTTGCGCATGCCGGCCGGCGGCGCAAAGGTGCCCGTGACCAGCGGCCTGCGCCTGGGCGAGATCCTCCAGGAGTGGGCCCTGCGCGACACGCAGGCGAGGCTCGGCAGCTACTTCAACAACGCCCGGGTGCTGTTCTTCTCCGGGCGCGGCAGCTACAAGCTTGCGACGGCCATGGCGGAGTACACGCAGAACCTCGAGTTCGCGGACCCGCTGCTCGAGCTCGGCGTGCCCAAGCTGCTGGGTTCCCTCGACAGCCTGGCGCTGTATTCCACCGGCGCGCACTACGCGCTCGACTGGGCGCCCGAGGCGGTGCTGCCCGGCAAGCTCGGCTCGCGGCTGACGCGATTCGTCTTGCGACGCGCCATGCAGGACGCCACGGTGATCGTCGCGCCGGTGCATGAACTGGACCGCTTCGGCATCGAGGAGCTCGGCGGCAAGACCATCCTCACCTCGACGGTGAGCGAGCGGCGCCTCGCGCAGTTCCGTGAGAAGGGCGTGCACATGGTCGTGGACGGCGCGCCGCTCGTGTTCGACCGCGTCGTGGGACCGGCGCTGCTCGACGCCCTGATCGTTGCCGCCACCGGCAAGGCGCCGGCCGACATCCTCGAGGACGACTATCTCGAGATCATCGGTGACCTCGGCCTGGAGCCGCGCATCCTTTACCCGAACGGCTTCAAGCGGGTGAACCGCTTCGCCTTCGTGATCCATCCGCTGTCGCAGGAGTACTTCAAGAAGGTCGAGTCCATCGAGCTGCTGTCACGCGTCTCGCCGCCGGTTTTCATGGACGCCCTCGAAAAGGCGATGGCCTACGCGCCGCCTTTCGTCTACTCGAGAGTGACCGGCATCAAGTCGCCCACGGGCGTCGAGGCCGAGGGCTGGCTGATCTCCGTCGGCGGCACCCCGAAGGAGATCATGAGCCACAGCCCGGAGTTCACCTACCGGCGCCTGCTCGAGGCGGCGCGCATGGCCAGGCGGCTCGGTGCGCAGATCATGGGACTCGGCGCATTCACCAAGGTGGTCGGCGACGCCGGCGTGACGGTGGCGCGGCGCGCGCCGCTGCCGATCACGACAGGCAACAGCTACAGCGCCTCCGGCGCCCTGTGGGCTGCGCACGACGCGCTGCTGCGCCTCGGGCTCGTCAAGCGGCCGAAGCGGGGCCGGAAGGCGAAGTTCAAGGCGATGGTCGTCGGCGCGACAGGCTCGATCGGCTCGGTGTGCGCGCGCATGCTGGCGATGGTGGCCGAGGAGCTCTACATGGTCTCGCCGGAGACGGCGAAGCTGCTGGCGCTGAAGGAGTCCATCCTCGAGGAGACCCCGGACGCGAAGCTGCATCTCTCGGCCCGCGCGGATACCGGCATCGGCGAGGCGGACATGATCGTCACCGCTACCTCCGGCGCGGGCAAGAAGGTGCTAGACATCGTGAAGGTGAAGCCGGGCTGCGTGATCACGGACGTGGCCCGCCCGCTCGACCTGCCGCCGGAGGAAGTGGCGAAGCGCCCCGACGTGCTGGTGATCGAGTCCGGCGAGATCCAGCTGCCGGGCAAGGTGCAGATGAAGAACATCGGCCTGCCGAAGAACGTCGCGTTCGCCTGCCTCGCCGAGACCATCGTGCTGGCGCTCGAGGGACGCTTCGAGAACTTCACCGTGGGCCGCCAGATCGAGTGGGAGCGGGTGCGCGAGATCTACCGCCTCGGGCTCAAGCACGGCATGAAGCTCGCGGCGATCTCGGGCGTGAACGGGCCGTTCACGGACGCCGACATCCGCCGCGTGCGCCGGCTCGCGCTCGCGGCGAGGGCAAAGGCCGCGGCCAAGGCGCCGGCGCGGCGGCGTGCCGGCGCCGCGCCGAAGCAGAAGGGCGGCGAGAAGCGGGGCAAGGCCTGACCGCCGTTGCCGGCCTGTGCCGGCTCAGGCCGGCAGGGCGGCGGGTTCGTCGGTCGTCCCAAGTTCGTCGAAGCGCCAGCGCTCCACGCGGCCGCCGATGCGCTCGAGCGCCGTGGCGAGCTCGTGCAGAGGCTGCAGCGCGCGGCTCGCCTGGCGGCGCGAACACACCCGCGCAAGCGACTTCCACGCCTCGCCGATGATTCCTGACTGCAGGCAGGCGATGGCGTGCAGCGCGTGCGCCTCGAGCGGGCTCAGCCGCCAGCAACCCAGGCGCTGCGTGGCGGGGCAGTGCAGCGGCGTGTCGCGGGCGGCGGCAACGAAGCGCTCGAAGGCAGGCTGGGCTTCGCGCAAGCCCGCCCGATCGAAGGAATCCTGCAGGCAGGCGGCGGCAAAGGCCTCGTCCTCGTGCGCGGCCGCGCGCCAGCGGATCGCCCACACCACGAAGCGCTCGACGCCGGTGAGGTCGCACACCGAGACCTGGCGGCACTCGCGCAGGCAGAAGCGGCACGCGTCGGTTCGCTCGATCACCTGTCCGTCCATGCTCGAATCCTCGCTGGGAGGGGCCCGGTCTCCCGACTTCCTGGAGGAACTCTGGCATGGACTGGAAAGTTTGTAAATAGGAATCATTCGCATTTATCTTCAGCGCTGGTAGACCGTGTCCTGCCGGTCGCGACGGCCGATGATCTGCAGGGTCCGGAACATGCCCTCGCTGCGGATCTCGGTGGACGGCTGGTTGAGGTTCCAGTCCATCACGACCACGCGCTTCGCGATCCGCCACACGCCGTCGCGCTTCTCGAGCCGGTCGCAGTAGCGCCCGCCGTAGATGAAGTCCTGCGGCTGGCCGGCGTCCACGAGCCCCGCGAACTTCCCGAGGTAGTTCTCGCCGAACCAGTCGCCGACCTTCCGCCGGTTGCCGGCGACCTTGTGGTAGGCGATCAGGTAGGCCTCCGTGTGCGCGACGTCGCCGTCGAGCTCCATGTGGATGTTGCAGATCGCATGCTGCGTGACCTCGAACCACTCCTGGATGCCGCGGATGATGAACTCGGCGAACTCCTGCGCGTTGCCCGCGAACACGCCGTGGTCGTCGTAGCCATCCTCCCAGTAGACGGACTTCATCAGCTCGACGTCGCAGCGGTCGAGCGCGCGGCAGTAGCTCGTCAGGACGTGGTAGATCTTCTGGCGGTCGACGAGCTCCTGCAGCTCGGGGGTCAGCGTCGTCATGGCGTGGTCTCCTCAATCGATGCGATTCGGCTCACGTGGATGTTAGCCGAGCCCCCGACCGGGTAGGCTCGCATCCGTGGACGACTACAGGGCATGGTTGCTGGAGGTCTGGCCGCTGCTGGTCTCGACCGCGTACATCGGCGGCGCAAGCTGGGTCACCGTGGATGCGGTGCTGCGCAAGCGGCACGTGCCCTCCATCATCGGCTGGGTGGGACTGGCGTGGCTCGCCCCGGTGGTCGGGGCGCTCTTCTATTTCGGCTTCGGCATCAATCGCATCCAGCGCTCGGGCACCGCCCAGGCGCTGCGCGCGGCCTGGGAAGAGCGTGGCGGCCCGCCGCGCGACCCGCGCTGGGAGGTGTCTTCGGAGGCCTTCGCCGCGCGCCAGCCCGACCTCGCGGGCCTCGAGCATCTCGGCGCCCGGCTGACGCGCTCGCCGTTGCTCGCCGGCAACTCGATCGAGCCGCTCTGCGACGGCGACGAGGCCTTCCCGGCGATGCTGGAGGCGATCGCGGGGGCTCGCCTCTCGATCACGCTCACGACCTATATCTTCGACAACGATCCGACCGGCCGGGAGTTCCTCGCGGCACTGCAGGAAGCGCACGCGCGCGGCGTCGCGGTGCGCGTTCTCGTGGATGACGTCGGCTCCCGCTACACGCGCCCGCCAATGATCGGCCTGCTTCGGCGGGCTGGCGTGCCGACCGCTGCCTTCCTGCCGACCCGGGTGCCACGCCTGTTCCGATACGCGAACCTGCGCAACCATCGCAAGCTCATGGTGGTGGACGGCCGGCTCGGCTTCTGCGGCGGCATGAATATCCGCCACGCGCACCGCCTGCGCGCCAGTCCCGCCTCGCCGACCCGCTGCATGCAGTTCGCCCTGCGCGGCCCGGTGGTGGGCGACCTGCAGGAGGCCTTCGCCGTCGACTGGAATTTCGCCGCCGGCAAGCAGCTGGTCGGCGAGCCGTGGTTCGTGGCGCTCGAGCCGGCCGGGCAGGCGCTGGCGCGTGGCGTTCCGGACGGCCCGGACGCCGACATCGACAACGTGCTGCACCTCCTGATCGGCGCGCTGGCCGTCGCGCGCCGCCGCGTGCGCATCGTCACGCCTTACTTCGTGCCGGATGGCGAGCTGCTCAGGACCCTTCGGGTCGCGGCGCTGCGGGGCGTGTCCGTCGAGCTGCTGCTGCCGCGGCGCAGCAACCTGCCATTCGTGGACTGGGCCCGCAGCCCGCAGCTGCCGTTCCTGCTCGACAGCGGCTGCGTGATTCACCTGTCCGATGCGCCGTTCGATCACTCCAAGCTGATGGTCGTGGACGGGCACTGGTCGCTCGTCGGCTCGACCAACTGGGACGCGCGCAGCCTGCGGCTCAACTTCGAGTACAACGTGGAGTGCTACGACCCGGCGTTCGCGGCCCGACTCGAGGCAATCATCGACGCCAAGCTCGAGGGCGCCACCCGCCTGAACGCTTCGGCACTCGGATCCCGGCCATTCCCGATCAAGCTGCGCGACGGTCTCGCGCGGCTGCTGTCACCCTATCTCTGAGCGCTCCCGTCTCCGCGCCGCGCGAGCCGCTGCGCCAGCGTCGCGTGCTGGCGCCGGCCGAGCGGGTAGCGCCAGGCGAGAAGCAGCATGGGCAGGAGCAGCAGGCAGGGCCAGCCGATGAAGGCGGCCTTGAGCCCGGCGGCGGCGTCGTCGTCGATCTCGCCGGTGCCGGTGTAGCCGAAGAGCGTGGGTATGGCGAGCGCGATGGCTGCGCCGAGGCCCTGGTTCAGCTTGGTCACCACGGCCTGGAAGGAGAAGAAGATCGCGGCGCGGTCGCGGCGGTTACGCCACACGTCGTAGTCCACGATGTCGGCGAGCAGCGAGGGCAGGGCGATGGATGACAGCCCCAGGAAGAAGCCGAACAGCGCCATCAGCAGCATGAACGGCGCGAGCGCTGCGGGGCCCGGTTCCACGGCGAGCATGGCGAGCAGCACCAGGATCATGCCGCCTGCAGCGACGGCCCAGGCGCGGTGCTTGTCCACGCGCTTCATCACGGCGAGCCACAGCGGCATGCCGAGCGCCATCGCGAGCGTCATCGGGATGGCGACGTGCGGCACCTTGTCGGGCAGGCCGAGGTAGCGG
>JBBINN010000126.1:0-8610 GCA_037443885.1 Gammaproteobacteria bacterium
GCTGGCGGACCGCGGCGAGATCGGGCCGGGCCGGGCTCGCCGGCGCCGCCGACCCGGGCTTGCGCGATTTGCCTCCCCCTTTCGGCTTGCTCATGGCATCCGCGCCGAAAGGACGCCCTCGATGTCGCGGATTCGCCCGAGTACCGGCTCCGGAACCGGCCCGTCGGTGTCGATCATGGTATAGGCGACCTCGCCGCGTGACTTGTTCAGCAGGTCGGCGATATTGAGCCCGGCGTCGGCGAGACAGGTCGAGATCTGGCCCACCATGTTGGGGACGTTGCTGTTGGCGATGACCAGGCGGTGCGTTCCGGCGATGCGCGGCAGCGCTGCGTCGGGAAAGTTAACCGAGTGGCGGATGTTCCCGTTCTCGAGGAAATCGCACAGCGTATCGGCGACCATCACGGCGCAATTCTCCTCTGCCTCCCCCGTCGAGGCGCCGAGGTGCGGCCAGGCAACAACCCTGGGGTGGTCCTTGATCGCGCGGCTGGGGAAGTCGCAGACATAGGCGCCGAGCTTGCCGGCGTCGAGGGCCGCGAGCACCGACGGCTCGTCCACGATGGGTGCGCGCGAGAAATTGAGCACCACGGCGCCGTCGCGCATCAGCCGGATGCGGGAATCACTCACCAGTCCGCGCGTCGCGTCGTTGAGCGGCACGTGCAGTGAGACCACGTCGGCGCGCGCGAACAGGTCGTCGAGCGAGAGCGCCTGCTCGACCCCCGAGGACAGCTGCCAGGCGCGCTGCACGGTGATCTGGGGATCGTAGCCGAGCACGCGCATGCCAAGGACATGAGCGGCGTTCGCGACCTCGACTCCGATCGCGCCGAGGCCCACCACCCCGAGAGTGCGGCCCGGCAGCTCGTAGCCGGTGAAGCGCTTCTTGCCCTTTTCGACCGCGATCTCGATCGCGTGGTCGTCGCCTGACAGCTCGCGGACGAACTGCCACGCGCTGCAGAGATTGCGGGCCGACACGAACAGAGCCGCCAGCACGAGTTCTTTCACCGCATTGGCATTCGCACCCGGCGCATTGAAGACCGGAATGCCGCGGCGGGTCAGTGCCGCGACCGGGACGTTGTTGGTGCCGGCGCCGGCCCGGGCCACCGCCAGCACGGTGTCTGGTATGGCCATCGAGTGCATGTCGGCGGATCGGACCAGGATCGCCTGCGGATGGCCGATTTCGGAAGCCACCTCGTAGCGGTCGCGCGGCAGCCGTTCGAGGCCCCGGAGGGAAATGTTGTTCAGCGTCTGGATGCGAAAGGTCATGTCGCCCGCCGCCGCGTTCAGCCGTAGCGCCGCTCGAAGTCGGCCATGAAGGTCACCAGCGCCTCGACACCCTCGATCGGCATGGCGTTGTAGATGCTCGCGCGCATGCCGCCCACGGACCGGTGCCCCTCCAGGTTCACCAGCCCCGCCTGTGCCGCTTCGGCGAGGAACGTCTTCTCGAGATCGGCCCGGGCCAGCGTGAAAGGCACGTTCATCCATGAGCGGCAGGACGGCTCCACCGGATTGCGGTAGAAGGCGGAGGCATCGATCGCGGAGTAAAGCCGTGCGGCCTTGGCCCGGTTGCGCGCTTCGATCGCAGCCAGCCCGCCCTGGCGCTTTAGCCACTTGAACACGAGTCCCGCGATGTACCAGCCGAAGGTCGGCGGTGTGTTCAGCATGGAGTCGGCGTCGGCCATGGCCTTGTAATCGAACACCGAAGGCGTCCCGGGCCGGGCCCTGCCGAGCAGGTCCTCGCGCACGATCACGACGGTGATGCCCGAGGGCCCGATGTTCTTCTGCGCGCCGGCGTAGATCAGGCCGAACTTCCCGATCTCCACGCGCCGCGAAAGGATGGTGGAACTCATGTCCGCGACCAGCGGGACGCCTGCCGCATCGGGAACGTAGGGGAACTCGACGCCACCGATGGTCTCGTTCGGCGTGTAGTGCACATAGGCAGCGCCAGGCGTCAGGCGCAGAGCCGTTGCTGCGGGCACGGTCGAGTAGTTCGACGCCTTCTCGTCCGCGGCCACGTTGACGGCAAGGTAGCGTCGCGCCTCGGCGATGGCCTTGGCCGACCACTGTCCCGTGTTGACGTAGTCCGCCGTCTCGCCCTCCCGCGAAAGGTTCATCGGGATGGCGGCGAACTGGCCCGTCGCGCCTCCCTGCAGGAAGAGCACCTTGTAGCCCGGCGGAATCGCCAGCAGCTCGCGCAGGTCCGCCTCGGCCTCGCGAGCAACGCCGATGAACGCCTTGCTCCTGTGGCTGACCTCCATCACCGACATCCCGGCGCCCTGCCAGTCGGTGATCTCGTCCCGCGCCTGCTCGAGCACCTCGAGCGGGAGGGTGGCCGGGCCGGCAGCAAAGTTGTAGACGCGCATTCGTTTCCCCGGGTCCAGTTCGATGGTCACTCGCCGGCGCTGCCGTTGTCCTCGCCGGCGACACGCTCGACGCCGACGATCTGCTCGTCCTCGCCGACCTTCATCAGCCGCACTCCCTGCGTGTTACGACCCTGGACGGAGATCTCGGCCACCGGTACGCGCACGAGGGTTCCACTCGAGGTGATAAGCATGACCTCGTCCTCGGCCGCCACCTGCAGCGCGCCGACCAGCGGGCCGTTGCGTTCCGTTGTCTGCAGGGCGATGACGCCCTGCCCGCCGCGGCCATGCAGCGGAAACTCGGCGATGTCCGTGAGCTTGCCGTAGCCGTTCTCCGACACGGTCAGCACCAGACCCTCACCCACGACCATGGCGGACGCCACGCGCTGCGCTTCCGCGAGCCGGACGCCGCGCACGCCGCCGGCCTCGCGTCCCATCGCCCGGACCTCGTCCTCGGTGAAACGGATGGCCTTGCCGTCCGTGGTCGCGAGCAGGATCTCCCGCTGGCCATCGGTCAGGGCGACGCCCACCAGCCGGTCGTCGGCATCCAGGTCGATGGCGATGATGCCGCTCGCGCGAGGGCGGGAGAACGCCGCGAGCGGGGTCTTCTTGACCGTGCCGCCGGCCGTCGCCATGAAGACGAACTTGTCGTCCTCGAACTCTCGCACCGGCAGCATCGCGTTGATGCGCTCGCCTTCCTGCAGCTGCAGCAGGTTGACGATCGGCTTGCCGCGCGAGCCGCGGCTCGCGATCGGCACCTGCCACACCTTGAGCCAGTAGCAGCGGCCGAGGCTCGAAAAGCACAGCAGCGTGTCGTGGCTGTGCGCCACGAACAGCTTGTCGATGAAATCCTCGTCCTTGACCGATGCGGCCATCTTGCCGCGGCCGCCCCGCCGCTGCGATTCGTAGTCGCTCACCGGCTGGGACTTGGCGTACCCGGCGTGCGACAGCGTGACCACCACGTCCTGGCGCTCGATCAGGTCCTCGATCGTGACGTCATCCTGGGCGGCGACGATCTCGGTGCGACGCGGGTCGGCGAAGGCTTCCTTGACCTCGACGAGTTCCTTGCGGATCACCTCGAGCAGGCGCTCGGGCCGGGCAAGGATGTCGCCCAGGTCGCGGATCAGGTCCAGCAACTCGCCGAATTCGGCAATGATCTTGTCCTGCTCGAGGCCCGTGAGGCGATTGAGCCGCAGCTCGAGGATGGCCTGCGCCTGCGCCTCGGACAGCCGGTAGCCCTCGCCCACGAGTCCGCTGCCCGGCGGGATCCCTTCGGGCCTCGTGCTCACCTCACCGGCGCGCGCGAGCATCTGCGGCACCGCGCCGGACTGCCAGCTGCGGGCAATCAGCGCGACCTTGGCGTCTGCCGGGGAGGCCGACGCCTTGATCGTCGCGATGATCTCGTCGATGTTCGCCAGGGCGACCGCCAGGCCCTCCAGCACGTGGGCCCGCTCCCGCGCCTTGCGCAAGTCGAACACCGTCCTGCGGGTCACGACCTCGCGCCGGTGCCGCAGGAAAGCTTCCAGCATCTCCTTGAGCGACAGCAGGCGTGGCTGGCCGTCCACCAGCGCGACCATGTTGACGCCGAACACGCTCTCGAGCGGCGTGAGCTTGAACAGCTGGTTGAGGATGACCTCGGCGCTCTCGTTGCGCTTGAGCTCGATTACGACGCGCAGACCGTCCTTGTCGGACTCGTCGCGCAGCTCGCTGATGCCCTCCACCGTCTTCTCGCGCACCAGCTCGGCGATGCGCTCCAGGAGGCGCGCCTTGTTCACCTGGTACGGCAGCTCGGTCACGACGA
The DNA here is from genome assembly GCA_037443885.1 of Gammaproteobacteria bacterium. Classification (GTDB taxonomy): domain Bacteria; phylum Pseudomonadota; class Gammaproteobacteria; order Steroidobacterales; family Steroidobacteraceae; genus SG8-30. Next base: position 4,156 of record JBBINN010000126.1, read on the forward strand.
TCGCCTGCCGGCCGCGTTCGTCGATATCCTCGAAGTGCGTGCGGGCGCGCAGCGACAGCCGGCCGCGGCCGGTCTTGTAGGCCAGCGCGATCTCGGCGGAGCCGTTGATGATGCCCGCCGTGGGGAAGTCCGGGCCCGGCACCATCTGCATCAGCTCGGCCAGACCGAGCGACGGGTCGTCGATCAGCGCGATGCAGGCGTCCACGACCTCGCCGAGGTTGTGCGGCGGGATGTTGGTGGCCATGCCGACCGCGATGCCCGCCGAGCCGTTGATGAGCAGATTGGGAACCCGCGCCGGCAGTACCGCCGGCTCGTGCTCGCTGTTGTCGTAGTTCGGGACGAAGTCGACGGTTTCCTTGTCGATGTCCGCCAGGAACTCGTGCGCAATGCGCGACATGCGCACTTCCGTGTAGCGCATCGCCGCAGCGGCGTCACCGTCCACACTGCCGAAGTTGCCCTGCCCGTCGACCAGCATGTAGCGCATGGAGAAAGGCTGGGCCATGCGTACGATGGTGTCGTAGACCGCGACATCGCCGTGGGGGTGGTACTTGCCGATGACGTCGCCGACGATGCGCGCCGACTTCTTGTACGGCTTGTTCCACTCGTTGCCGAGCTCGCGCATCGCGAAGAGCACCCGCCTGTGCACGGGCTTCAGTCCGTCGCGCACGTCCGGAAGCGCGCGCCCGACGATGACGCTCATCGCGTAATCGAGGTAGGACTGGCGCATCTCGTCTTCGAGATTGACGTGCAGGATTTCGCGCGCGATTTCGCTCATGGGATGGGTGCTGCGTCGCCCCCGCGGAACCGTTTCCGGCAGCGCACCGGCGGGGTGTCTACAGCGTTGTTGGAAAGCCGTAATGGTATCATAGCGGCAGCCGGTAAAGCCTAGGTTTTCAGTACTTTGCGCCAGTGTGGCCGACCCTCCGGCAGGCGCCAGCGGCATCCCATGCGCGAGCCCGCCCATGACGGCGTAACGGTATACTCGGCAACCCTCTCAGATTGCCGCAGCCGAGCACCGAGATGAGCCAGCCGACGGCCGCGGATGCGGTCGTACACGCCCGCTACCTGCTGCCCATGGAACCGCCGGGCACGGTGCTCGAGCACCACTCGGTCGTCATCCATGGCGGCCGGGTCCTGCGCGTGCTGCCCACCGAGGAAGCTCGTCGGCTCTATGCCGCGGTTGACACCGTCGAAAGGACGCACCACGCCCTGCTTCCAGGGTTCGTAAACGCGCACACCCACGCGGCGATGAGCCTCCTGCGCGGCGCCGCCGGCGGGCAGAAACTGGACGACTGGCTGCGCAGGACGATCTGGCCGGCCGAGGCGAGGCTCGTGGACGACGAGTTCATCCGCGCCGGCGCCGTCCTCGCGATCGCCGAGATGCTGCTGTCGGGCATCACCTGTTTTGGCGACATGTATCACCTCCCGGAAGTCACCGCACGCGCCGCCGCTGCGTGCGGCATGCGTGCGAGGGTCGGCCTGCCCGTCGTGGAGGGCCGGACCCCCTGGGGCAACGGCATCGACGAGCACCTCGCGCGAGGCCTGGCCCTGCACGACGAGCTGCTCGAAGACCCGCTGGTCGGGTCCCTGTTCGCGCTGCACTCGCCGGGCCTCACCCGGGACGCCACGCTCGCCCGGGTCCGGACGCTCGCCGACCAGCTGCAGATCCCCGTGATGATCCACCTGCTCGAGTCGCCCGAGGAAAGGTCGCGGGAGCAGCGACGGCACGGCGTCGGCCCACTCGAACGCCTGGAGCGAGCCGGCCTCGTCAACGACCTGCTCATCGCGGTGCACTGCGTGCAGGCCAGCGCAGCGGAGATCGATCGTCTGGCGCATGCGGGCGCCGCCGTGGTGCACTGCCCTGTGTCCAACCTCAAGCTGGGCAACGGCATCGCGCCCCTGTCGCAGATGCTCCTCGCCGGCCTCACGATCGGCCTCGGCAGCGATGGCGCGGCCAGCAACGACTCGCTCGACGTGCTCGGCGAGTGCCGCCTCGCGGCGCTGCTGGCGGCGGGTGTTTCGGGCGAACCAGGACTCCTTCCGCCGCATCGGGCGCTGGCGCTCGCGACGCTCGGCGGCGCCCGGGCCCTCGGCCTCGCCGAGCAGGCCGGGTCGGTCGCCGCGGGCAAGTGGGCGGACCTCACGTGCATCGACCTCAGTGGGCCCTGCATCGAGCCCGCCCATGATGTCGCCGCCGCGATCGTTCACGCGGGCGGGCGGGGACGTGTGACCGACACCTGGGTCGCGGGTCGCCGGCTGGTCGCCGAAGGACGGCTGGTCCGCCTGGACGTGGACGCGCTGCTCGCTGAGGTACGATCCTTCGCGCCGCGCGTGGCGCAATGCCTCGCCTCGCTGGAGCACGCATGACCGAGACGCGACCGCAGAACGCGGACCCCGGCGAGATCGCCAAGTTCGAGGCGATGGCCCAGCGCTGGTGGGACCCGCAGGGCGAGTTCAGGCCCCTGCACGACCTGAACCCCGTGCGTCTCGACTACATCGAGGCACGGGCCGGCCTCGCCGGCCGCCGTGTGCTCGACGTGGGCTGCGGCGGCGGTCTGCTGGCCGAGGGAATGGCGCGGCGCGGCGCGCAGGTCACCGCCCTCGACCTCGCGCCGGCGGCCCTGGAGGTGGCGCGGCTGCACGCCCTCGAATCCGGGCTCGAGATCGATTACCGCCTGATTTCGGCGGAGCAGCTGGCGTCGGAGTCGCCGGGCGCTTTCGACGTGGTCACCTGTCTCGAGATGCTCGAGCATGTGCCCGACCCGGCGGTGACGGTGGCGGCCATCGCAGCACTCGTCCGTCCGGGCGGCCACGTCATCTGCTCGACCATAGATCGCGGCCCCAGGTCCTTCCTGCTCGGCATCGTCGCCGCAGAGTACGTCCTGCGACTCGTGCCGCCGGGTACCCACGAGTACGCGCGCTTCATCCGGCCGTCGGAACTCGCGCGCTTCGGGCGCGACTGTGGACTTGAACTCGCGGACCTCACCGGATTGTCCTACGACCCGTTTGCGCGCCGGGCCCGCCTGGGCAACGACACCTCCGTGAACTACCTCGTGCACTTCACTCGCCCAGCGGAGCCAGCGTCATGAAGCTTGCGCGGCCCGGGCACGGCGTCCTGTTCGACCTCGACGGCACGCTGCTCGACACCGCACCCGACATGGTCGGTGCGCTGAACGAGTTGCGCATGCTCGAGGGACTCGCGCCGCTGCCCTGCGCGGCGCTGCGCCAGCACGTTTCGCACGGCTCCGCGCGCCTGGTCAGCGTCGGCTTCGGGCTCGACGCCGGCGACGAGTTCGAGCGCCTTCGCCAGCGTTTCCTCGACGTCTACCGGGCGCGCCTGGCGTCGGACACGCGCCCGTTCGAAGGCATGGAGGCGGTGCTCGCCGCGGTCGAGTCGGCCGGGTTCGCCTGGGGCGTCGTGACCAACAAGCCGGGCTGGCTGACCGAGCCGCTGCTGCAGGAACTCAAGCTGCGCGAGCGCTGCGCCTGCGTCGTCAGCGGCGACAGCCTGCCAGTGCGCAAGCCGCACCCGGCCCCACTGCTGCACGCGGCGGAGACCCTCGGCCTGGCTCCGGCTCATTGCACCTACGTCGGGGATGCCGAGAGAGACATCCAGGCCGGGCGCGCCGCGGGCATGCGCACGCTCGTCGCCGCCTTCGGCTATCTGGGCGATGGTGACCAACCTGCGACCTGGGAGGCGGACGGGATCGTGTCTACCCCGCTCGAACTCCTCGGCTGGCTCGGACTGGAGTTGGCCGCGTGACCAGCTTGGCCGCGCCCTGGATCGCACTGCTGATCGCCGCGGCCGTGCTCGTTTTCGGCCTCGGCTGGTGGCTGGGCCGCCGGCGCGCGGCGGCCCTCGAGACCGAGATTGCCGTCCTGCAGGAGCGGCTCGCGCGCGCCACCGCGCTGGAGGTCGAGCGAACCGCCATCATCGAGCGCACCGTCGAGGAACTCGGTCTGCGCTTCAACGAAATCGCCGGGCAGCGACTGCGTGAGTCGAGCGAGGACTTCCTGCGGCTGGCCCGCGAGAGCCTCGGCCAGCACCACAAGACCGCCGAGGTTGCGCTGCGCGAGCGCGAACAGGCCATCGATGCCCTCCTGAAGCCCGTGCAGGAATCGCTCGCACGCACCGCCGACACGCTGCGCGACATGGAATCCGTCCGGCAGCGCGACTTCGGCAGCCTGCGGCAGTATCTGAACGACATGCGTGAGGCGCATGGCGCGCTGCAGCGCGAGACCCGCAACCTCATCCGGGCACTCTCCAAGCCGCAGGTCCGCGGGCAGTGGGGCGAGATCACCCTGCGGCGGCTGGTCGAGCTCGCCGGCATGACGCCGCACTGTGACTTCGAGGAGCAGGTGCACGTCGCCGGCGAGGAGAAGGCGCAGCGACCGGACATGATCATCCACATGCCCGACGGCCGCGACCTGGTCGTGGACGTGAAGACGCCGCTC
>JBBINN010000127.1:0-8579 GCA_037443885.1 Gammaproteobacteria bacterium
GCGTGGCGAGCGCGGTGGTGACCGTGGAGGACAGCGCGAGGGACAGCCGCGCCAGCGTCAGGAACGCGCAGATGCCGCCCCGCAGACCGATGCTACACATTCGACCGTGGTAGCAGCCGTGGCGGCAGCCCCCGTGCCGACCTCTGCCGCCGCGGCTGGACCGGGCGCGGCTACGCCCGACGGCACGACGGGCGAGGCCCCGCGCGCCGACGGCGAGCGCAAGCGCCGCCGCCGCCGGCGCCGTGGTGGCCGCGGCGGCTCAGGCGAAGCACGTCCCGAAGCCGCACTTGCCGGCATGGCGGTTGCCGAGTCCCTGTTCGAGGCCGACGAAGAGGATGAAGCAGATGCGCAGGAGGCTGGCGAATCCGTCGTCGCGGAGAAGGCCGGCACGCCGACCGATGCCGAGGCGGCGGCGCGTCTCGCGGACACCCAGCCGCTGCCCGTCCTGTCGTCAGCCAGCGAGGGGCATGCCGTGGGCGGGCCAGAATCGCTGTCGGAATCGGAGGCTCTGGACCCCGCGGCAACGACCGGCACGCTCGCATCCGAGGCCGGATCCACCGCGGACGGGCGGCAGGTCCCCGTGACGCAGCCTTGCCTGCCGGCTGACTCGAGGGAAGCGCGTGCGTCCACCGCTGCGCCTCCGCACGGAGATGCTCCTCTCGAGGAACTCTTTTCGGCGATCGGCACTGAATCCGGCGAGACGACGGTCGAGGTTCCAGCGCTGGTGGCCGCCGATGCGGAAGACGAGGTGGACCCCAGGGCGACGGCCGCAGCGGAGTCCGACAGGAGTCAGGTCTTCGAAGCCTCCACCGACGACCGTGAGGCAGCGGCCGGCAGCGAAACGACCGCCGAGGGCGCACCGCGGCCGAAGCCGACCTACACTGTCTGGTCGTCCTCCGACTGACGAGCGCTCAGCGCCTGCGCAGTTCGTCGAGGAGGCCGCGCGCGGCCTCCTCGACGAGATCCAGCACCTCTTCGAACCCGGCCTCGCCCCCGTAGTACGGATCCGGCACGCCTCTCCTGCCCGACTCCGGCGCGAACTCGAGCAGCAGCCGAGCGCGCCCGCGATAGCCCGCTGGCGCAATCCGGTGCAGGAACGCAAGGTTGTCCTCGTCCATGGCGAGCAGCAGGTCGAAGCGTTCGAAGTCGACGGGCTCCACCCGTCGGGCCCGGAGTTCCTCCATCCGGTAGCCACGCCGACGCGCCGCCGCGATCGCACGCGCGTCAGGCGGTTCACCCACGTGATACCCGTGCGTACCCGCCGAATCGACCTGCACCGCGAGCCCCTCGCCTGCCACGCGCAGCACCTCCCGGAAGACGGCCTCGGCGGTCGGCGACCTGCAGATGTTGCCCATGCACACGAACAGTATCGATGTCGAGACCTTGTAATCAGTCACTCAGGAACAATTCCTCGGTTTTCATGGAGAGTCCGGTCGGGTTCCATCGTAACCGATGGCCGGGCCTTTCCAAGTGACCGTCGTGCGACGGCCTCAGCGCGGTACCGGCAACGCAGCCTGCCAGCCCAGCGGCGGCTCGAGCCCGCAGCGCGCGAGCAACGTTACGTCCGAGAAGATCCGCCGCGGCTCACCGTCGGCCCGCAGCTCGCCCTGGTGCATCACCAGAACCCGCGAGCAAACCTCCAGAACCAGGTCGAGGTCGTGCGTGGCGATGATCCGGGTATGCGTGAAGGAGCCGAGCAGCCCGATCAGCCGTCGCCTCGCCGCGGGGTCGAGACCCGCCGAGGGCTCGTCGAGCACCAGGATGGATGGCGTCATCGCGAGCACGCCGGCGATCGCCACGGCCCGCTTCTCGCCACCCGACAGGTGGTAGGGCGCGCGCCCGGCCAGCTGCGGGCAGCCGACGGTCTCGAGCGCCGAAGTGACCCGGGCACGGACCTCGTCCTCAGAGAGCCCGAGGTTGAGCGGGCCGAAGGCGACATCCTCGAACACCGTCGGCATGAACAGCTGGTCGTCGGGGTCCTGGAACACGAAGCCGACCGATCGGTGCACCTGCGCCCGCGTGTTCCGGCTCAGCGCGACGTCGCCGATGCGGACCTCGCCCGAAGCGGGCTCGAGCAGCCCGTTGAGCTGGAGCAGCAGGGTGGACTTGCCCGCCCCGTTCGCGCCGACGACGCCCACCGCCTCGCCGTGGTGGATGCGAAAGCTCACTCCGCACAGTGCGGGCGTGCCGTCCGGATAAGCGTAGCGCAGGTCCCGCGCCTCGACGATGTGGTGGCTCATGCGCCGGCGACCTCACCGAGCCACTGCGGCAGGTTCACGCTGCGGGCGAGCAAGAAGAATCCGCACCAGCCGAGAACGAAGACGCTGTCGCGCGCGGTCCAGCGCAGCTGCCGATGGCTGCGCAACCGGCCGTCGAAGCCGCGCGCGACCATCGCCTGGTGCACGCGCTGTGCCCGCTCGAGCGATCGCAGGAGCAGGTGGCCGACCAGCGGGCCGTAGCTGGCGAGACGCAGCGGCCGGCCGTTGGCGCGCAGCAGCCGCGCGGTCGCCATGCGCGAGGCCTCGCCGCCGAGGACGAACGCATAGCGGAACAGGAACAGCAGCTGGTTCGTGAACACCCATGGCACCCCGAGCCGTCCCAGCGCGACGCACAGCGGGTACAGCCCCGTCGTGGCGACCAGCACCAGGGCCGCGCTGACGGTCAGCGCAAAGCGCAGCAGGATCGACGCGAAGGACAGCCAGCCTCCCGAGACCGGGATCGACCCCAGCACCAGCTGCGGAGCCGAATCGAGCAGCGGGTTGAACAGCCCCACCATCACCGCGAACGGTGCGGCGATCAGGAGCTTGCGCACGAGCAGCCGCCACGGCACCTCGGCCATGGCGGCCAGCACGGCGGGATAGGCCGCGAACGGCAGTAGCGCGGCCACCGTGTAGCGATCGAAAGACACGACCGCCACGATGAAGGCCAGCGTCGCGACCAGCTTCGCCCGCGGGTCGACCTGCGCGAGCGGCGTGTCGCGCCGGGCCAGCGACTCGAGCGAGCGCAGATCGCGCAGCGCGGCGTCGATGTGGCTCATCGGGCCTGCAGCCTGCGCCCAGTCGGCATCAGCGCCGCCGCCGCATCAGCAGCGTCACCAGCCAGACCATGCACAGCGTGATCGCGCCCCCCACCACCCCGGCCAGCGAGGTGCCGGGATCCACGACCGGCCATGCCGCGTCTGCGGCCGCTTCCGGAACTTCCGGCTGGGCATCGGCGGGCAAACCGTAGTCCGGCAGGAAGGACAGCCTGTCCTGCAGGGCCGCGAGCGCCCCATGGACGCCCGTCCCGGCTTCGGGCAGACCCTCCTCGCCCGCCACCCGCTCGATGGACCACTCCAGGCCGTCCGGCTGCGACGACGCGAACCACGACAGCACGCCGCCGGCGGCCACGGCGGCCACCGCCAGCCCGGCCACGAGCGGCCGCAGCATACCGGGTTCGGGTGCAGCCGCCGCGGCCGGGACAGGCGGGGGCGCCAGCAGATCCGGCCGCGCCCGACGAACGAACAGCACGACGGCCGCGGTCGCCAGCCCCTCGACGACGCCGATCGCGAGGTGGATCGGCTGCATAAGCAGGAGGAACGACCCGAACGGCAGGCTGGATATGCCGGAAGCCACCGTCTGGCAGACCACGGCCAGTGAGCCGAGCTGCAGGCCGACGACGGCCGCGGCGACCGAGCCGGCGACGATCCGTCCGGGCGATCCGGCCGCGCCGGCGACGAGACGGTAGACGAGCGGATAGGCGATGAAGCAGGGAAACACGCCGAGGTTGAAGATGTTCGCACCGAGCGCAAGCAGTCCGCCGTCGGCGAAGAACAGCGCCTGCACGGTCAGCACCGAGGCGATGACGATGAACGCGGCGTGCGGACCGAGCAGGATCGCGAGCAGCAGCCCTCCGCCGAGGTGCCCGCTCGAGCCGGTCGCCGGTATCGCGAAGTTGATCATCTGCGCGGCAAATACGAAGGCGCCGAGCACACCCATGAGCGGGACGAGGTGATCCTCGCCGCGCTCGCGCAGCTGCCGCGCGCTGAAGGCGAGCAGCGCTCCACTTGCGACCCACATCGTCGCCCCAACCGCCGGCGAAAGCAGCGCGTCCGCCATGTGCATGTCTGATCTCCCGCAACCCGGACTGTCCGCGGGCGCGGACCCGCGGGCGCTCGATTATGCAGGAATCACAAGATGTTCTTAACAGCGGAAACCGCAGCCGGCCGCCGGCCGGCCCTCAGCGCGTCGACAGCCAGCGGCCGAAGCGATCCATCGCCTCGGCGGTCTCCGCGGCCGAGACGGCGAAGGAGATCCGGAGCTTTCGGTGACCCTCCACGGGGTCGAAGTCCAGCCCGGTGTTGAAGGCAACGCCCGTGTCCTCGAGCAGGCGCTTGCAGAAGCCGAGCGAATCGTCCGTGATATGGCCGATGTCCGCGTAGACGTAGAACGCGCCGTCGGCCGGCGCCACGCGCGTGATGCCGAGCGCGGCCAGCGAATCCATCACGCGCCGGCGGTTCGCGGCATACGTCTCGATGTGCGCGGCCAGCTCCTCGTGGGCGTCCAGGGCCGCGAGCGCGGCGTGCTGCGCGAGCGTCGATGACGTCAGGAAGATGTTCCCGGCGTAGCTCATCATTTCCTCGGCGAGGCCCGCCGGCGACACCAGCCAGCCGAGGCGCCAGCCCGTCATGCACCAGTACTTGGAGAAGCTGTTGATGACGATCGCCCCGGGATCGACCTCGAGCGCGCTCACCGCCCGCTCGCCGTAGGTGATGCCGTGGTAGATTTCGTCCGAGATGAGCGGGATGCCGAGCCGCCGGCAGGCTGCGGCGAGCGCCTCGAGATCCGTCCTGGAGAGCATCGTGCCCGTGGGATTGGCGGGGCTGGCCACGATCAGCCCGGCCGGCGGGGGCGAGAGTGCCTCCACCATCGCCGCGACCGGCTGGTAGCGTGTCTCGGGCCCGCAGGCGATCTCGAGCGGCTCCATGCCGAGCGCCTTGAGCACGTTGCGGTAGGCCGGGTAACCCGGCCGACCCATCGCGATGCGGTCGCCGGCCCGGAACAGCACGGTGAAGGCGAGCAGCAGCGCCCCGGAGGCGCCGGGCGTGAGGATGATGCGATCCGGCTCGAGCGCCGTCCCGTACCAGTCCGCATAGTGGCGCGCGATGCGCTCCTTCAGCGCCTCGCTGTACCAGTACCCCAGCCGGCTCCCGCGCAGCGACCGGGCGGCGGCCTCGAGGGCCGGCGCCGGCGCACCGGCCGACGGCTCACCCACTTCCATGTGGATCACGTCGAGGCCCCGCCGCGCCCGCAGGTGCGCCAGCCGGTTGATCTCGACCGCGTGGAAGGGCTCCAGCGGGGGCTTGGGCCGCGTCATGTCGCGCCGCCGAGCAGCGCCCGTACGCGCTCGAGGTCGGCGGGAGTGTCCACCCCGGGACCTGGTCGCTCGAGCGCGATTCCAACGACGATGGACATGCCGAGCTCGAGCGCGCGCAGCTGCTCGAGCTTCTCCGCATTCTCCAGCGGCGACGGCGGGGCCGCGGCGAGGCGCCGCAACGCGCCGACCCGGTAGGCGTAGATCCCGAGGTGACGCAGCGCGCCGCGGAACTCGCGCTGCGAGGCAGGTCCTCGTGCCGCCGCGTCGCGGTGCCATGGTACCGGCGCGCGGCTGAAATAGAGCGCGCGACCATCCGCGCGGCGGACCACCTTCACCGCCGCCGGGTCGAGGAACTCCTCGAGCGACTCGACCGGCGTCGCCAGCGTCGCGATGTCGGCGGCCGCGTCGGCCGCCAGCAGCGCTGCGCACTGGCGCACCAGCGACGGTGGCAGCAGCGGCTCGTCTCCCTGAACGTTGACGACCACCTCGACGTCGCGCCAGCCCCGGCGCAGCGCCACCTCGGCAAGTCGGTCGGTGCCCGATGCGTGCGAGGCCGAGGTCATCTGCACCTCCGCGCCGAAAGCCGCAGCTGCCGCGCGCACGCGCTCGTCGTCAGTCGCGATGACGACCGTCGCGGCGCCCGAGGCGACGACGCGCTCGTGCACGTGCTGGATCATCGGCCGGCCGGCGATGTCGGCCAGCGGCTTGCCGGGCAGCCGGGTCGAGGCGTAGCGGGCAGGGATGACGGCGCGGAACACGGCCGTTTCAGCGCGCCATGACGGGATCTTCGGAGGACAGTCGCCGGGCCTCCTCCTCCAGCATCACCGGGATGCCGTCGCGGATCGGGTAGGCGAGCCGGTCGGCGCGGCAGACCAGCTCGCGCGAATCGCACGCGAGCACGAGGGGTCCCTTGCAGACCGGGCATGCCAGGATGTCGAGCAGCTTGGTGTCCATGGGGTGTCCTCAGCGGCGCGCGCGCAGCGCGCCCTCGATCACGGCCAGCAGGCGCCGCCCGTCTTCCGCGGCGAATCGCGCGCCGATCTCGAGGTACCAGGTGCCGGACGGCGCGAACCCGGAGCATTTTACGGCATCCTTCTCGGTCATCAGCACCGGCAACGCGTCGCCGAACGCGATTTCCCCGGGCGAGAGGGCGTGGTGGTCGCGAAACGGGTGCTCGGCCGGCTCGACGCCGAGTTCACGCAGCAGCGCGAAGAAGCGCTCAGGATGGCCGAGCGCCGCCACGGCGTGCGCGCGCTGGCCGGCGAAGGCGCCGGGGGCAACCGTGCGACCGGTCGCGAGCTCGACGAACCGGGTCGGCTCGACGTCCATGCGCAGCGCGCCGGGCCGCGTGTACCCGGCGCCATTGACCACGACCGCGTCGACCCGCTCGAGCCGCGATGGCGCCTCCCTGAGCGGACCGGCCGGCAGGCGCCAGCCGTTGCCGAGCCCGCGCCTGCCGTCCAGGACCGCGATCTCGATGTCCCGGGCCAGCGCGTGGTGCTGCAGACCGTCATCGGACAGGATCAGCTCACACTCGCCCTCGAGCAGCTTCACCGCATCCGCGCGGACGGACGCCACGGCCACCGGAACGCCGAGACGCCGGGACACGAGCGCCGGCTCGTCGCCGACCTCCGCCGGCGGGTCCTGCGTCGTCACCCGGCGCGCGCCGTCGCCTCGACGGCCGTAGCCGCGGCTCACGATGCCAACCCGCAGGCCGCGTTCGCGCAGGCGCTCAGCGAGCCACAGCACGAGCGGCGTCTTGCCGGTGCCGCCGACCGTGACGTTGCCGATCACGACCACGGGTATCGTTGCCCGGTAGACGCGCCGCAAGCCAAGCCGGTACGACACGCGGTCCAGCGCCGATGCAAGCGCGAAGATCGCCGCCAGCGGCCAGAGCCACAGGCCCCGGCGTGTGCGGCCGTACCAGGTATCGATGAGCCAGTCGTGCAAGTGCGCCTCAGACCGCGAACTGCATCCGGTGCAGGGCCGCATACACGCCGTCGCGCGCGATCAGCTCGGCGTGGGTGCCCGACTCGACCATTCGCCCCTCGTCCATCACCAGGATCAGGTCGGCGCGCTCGATGGTGGACAGCCGGTGCGCGATGACCAGCGTCGTTCGGTCGCGCAGCAGGTCGTCGAGCGCCTGCTGAACCGCCCGCTCGGACTCCGAGTCGAGCGCCGACGTCGCCTCGTCGAGGATGAGCACCGGGGCGTCCTTGAGGAGCGCGCGGGCGATGGCCACGCGCTGGCGCTGGCCACCCGACAGCAGCGCGCCGCGCTCGCCGACGCGGGTATCGATACCCTCCGGCAGCCCCGCGACGAACTCCGTGACGTGCGCCGCGCGCGCCGCGGCCTCCACCGCCGCGGACGCGGCCGCCGGGGCGCTGAACGCGATGTTGTTGCGGACCGAGTCGTCGATCAGCATCACGTCCTGGCTGACCAGGCTCAGCTGGGCGCGCAGGTCGGCGAGCCGGTACTCCCGCACGTCGACGCCATCGAGCAGCACCGCTCCTTCCAGCGGGTCGTAGAACCGCGGCAGCAGGCCCACCAGCGTGGACTTGCCGCTGCCGGAGCGCCCGACGATCGCCACCGTCTGCCCGGGCCGTGCCACGAAGCTGATGCCCTTCAGCACGTCGCCCTTGTCGCCGCCGTAGCCGAACCGGACGTCCCGGAACTCGACCTCGCCGCGTGCCCGCACCAGGCGTCGTGGCCCGCCTTCGCCCTCCGGCGGCGTGTCGAGGATCTCGAACACGCTCTCGCCAGCCGCGATGCCCTGCTGCAGCGGGCCGACCAGGCTCACCAGCCGCCGCAGCGGCGCCGTGACGAGCAGCAGCGCCGTCAGGAACGACGTGAACTCGCCGATGGTGATGCCGCGCGCCAGCACGTCCCGGATGGCGACGTACATCACCGCCGCGAGGCCGAGGGATGCGATCATCTGCACGACCGGGTTCGAGACCGCGCGGACGGTGATGAGCTTCATGTAGCTCGCGCGGTTGTGCTCGTTGACGCGCTCGAAGATCTCCATCTCCTGCGCCTGGGCGTTGAAGACCTTGATCATGCGCTGTCCTTCGAGCGCTTCCTTGGCGACCCGGGTCACGTCGCCCATGGAGTTCTGGATGCGCGTGCTGTAGCGGCGCAGCAGCCGGCTGGTCACCCGGATGAGCCCGATGATCAGCGGCGCGACCGCGAGCGCGAACAGCGTCAGGCGCGCATTGACGTAGAAC
>JBBINN010000128.1:0-8511 GCA_037443885.1 Gammaproteobacteria bacterium
CTGCACGGAGGATCTTCTCATCGCCCGGATGGCCACGGCGGGTATGTCGTGCTCTACGACCAGCCGCAGTACCGTGGAAAGACACTGAATGTCGACGGCTCCCGGGCCCGGCTCGGCGGCTTCAACGATCGCGCCCGAAGCGTCACGGTCGGGCGTGGCGTCTGGGAGGTGTGCGAGCACAAGAACTTCGGCGGGCGCTGCGTGATCCTCGAGAGCAGCACCCCGGACCTCGGCCCGGTCGGGCTCTCGGGCAAGATCTCGTCGGTGAGGCCGGTGGAGCCGCAGCCGCGCTGACCAGGGCGCATTCGGCCACACTGGCTCGCGCGTGGCGCGAGGTCGCTAACGGGCGATCGCCTCCAGCGCAATGCTGATGGTCACCTCGTCGCCGACGAGGGGAGCGTACTTGCCGGCGTTGAACTCGCTGCGCCTGATGACGACCGAGGCGTCGGCGCCGATGGCGTCCTTCTTCTGCAGCGGGTGCTCCATGCGGGCGAAGCGCGTGACGGCGAGCGTGACCGGCTTCGTGACCCCCTTGATCGTGAGGTCACCTTCGATCGCGACCGGCTGGTCGCCCTCGAACGAAACCCGCGTCGACCGGAAGGTCGCAGTCGGGAAGCGGGCGGTATCCAGGAAGTCCTCGGCCTGGATGTGTTCGTTGAAGTCGGCGTAGCCGGTGTCCACCGAGGTCATGTCGATGGTGATGTCTACTGAGGCCGTGCGCGCCGCCTGGTCCAGGACAACGGTGCCGGTGGTGTTGTTGAAGCGGCTCAGTTGCGTGGACAGGCCGAGGTGGCTGTAGGAGAAGCGGGGGTAGGTGTGCGACCCATCCACGACGAAGGTCACCGGGGCCGCATGGGCCGAAGCTGCAGACAGTGCGAACGCACACGAGGCAAGAAACGCGGCACGGAACATGGCGGCCAACTCCTTGGGTAGCATTGAACGGATCCGCCATGATCGCAGCGTCGCGCGTCGGTGCAAGAGGACCTCTCTATCCCCCGTCGCGGAATCGAGAGACCGGCTGCCGCGCGGTCTCAGGGCGCCGGCCGCCGCAGCGAGAATGCCCCGCGAAGCTCGCCCGGCTGGTAGCCGAGCGCCTGGTCGTGCGGGTACTCGCGGGCCAGCGCCGCCAGCAGCTCGGCGGACTGCATGCCGCGATCACCGTGACAGGCGAGGCACTGCGGAGCGACCGGGATGGCGCGCATGTAGCGCTGCATCCTGCCGGCAGGTTCGTCGACCTCGGCGTAGGTCGCCACCTGCGGTGGCGGCTCGCCGGCGCCGAGGCGGCGCACGAAGTCGGCGAGCTGCTGCTGCTCCCAGGCATCCGGCAGCCCGGTGACCGGGTTGCGCACGCGGGTGCCGACACGCTTGACCTGCCAGCCGGAAACCCGCGCGAGCCGCGAGGCGATCGCAGGCGCCTCCGTCTTGCACACGTCGATCGCGAGCAGGAGACCGCCCTCGGCGACCGCGGCCGTCAGCCTGCCGGACAGTTCCTGCTGGAAGCGGTCCACGAGGGCCTGGGCTTCCAGCCGGGCGGAGGGTGCGGCCTCGGATGCGATGGCCGCGCCGCTGGTGAGTAGCGTGGCTGCCGCCAGGACGCAGAGCGCCCGCCTGAAGTGTCGCATGGCGTGCGCCCCGACGGCCGGTTGGCGATGAATCATTGCGCGGCCTCCTTTTAATAGAGAGCATCTATCAACATCATATTTAGCATCTATTGGCGCTATCTATGGGGCATTGTCAGAATCCCGGCCAGTTCCGGACCAACCCCTCGAGAGGATCAATCGCATGTCCCTGATCAACACCCAGGTCAAGCCGTTCAAGGCGAACGCCTTCCAGAACGGCAAGTTCATCGAAGTCACGGAAGCCAGCCTGAAGGGCAAGTGGTCCGTGGTCGTTTTCATGCCGGCCGCCTTCACCTTCAACTGCCCGACGGAGGTCGAGGACGCCGCCGAGCACTACGCCGAGTTCCAGAAGGCGGGTGCCGAGATCTACATCGTCACGACCGACACGCAATTCTCCCACAAGGTGTGGCACGAGACCTCGCCGGCGGTCGGCAAGGCGAAGTTCCCGCTGGTCGGCGACCCGACCCACGTGCTGACCCGCGCCTTCGACGTGCACATCGACGAAGAAGGCCTGGCGCTGCGCGGCACCTTCGTCATCGACCCCAATGGCGTGATCAAGACCCTGGAGGTCCACGACAACGCCATCGCCCGCGACATGAAGGAGACGCTGCGCAAGCTCAAGGCCGCCCAGTACGTCGCCGCCCACCCGGGCGAGGTCTGCCCGGCGAAGTGGAAGGAGGGTGAGAAGACCCTCGCGCCGTCGCTGGACCTCGTCGGCAAGATCTAACTGGTTCCCCTCGGCCGCCCGCCCGGCGTCGCCCATCCCCCTCCCTGGGGCGGCGCCGGGCCGGCGGCCACCTTGGCAACCCGGAGTAAGCCCATGCTCGACCCGAACCTCAAGACGCAGCTCAAGGCCTATCTCGAGCGGCTCGCGGTGCCGATCGAGCTGGCGTCCTCCCTGGACGACGGCGAGAAGTCGCGCGAGCTGGCGGAGCTCCTCGAAGAGATCGCCTCGCTGTCCGACAAGATCACCGTGGTGCGCCGCGACGACGACGCGCGTCGCCCGTCCTTCGCCATCAGCCGGGTGGGCACCGACGTCTCGGTCCGCTTCGCCGGCATTCCGCTGGGCCACGAGTTCACGTCGCTGGTCCTGGCGCTGCTGCAGGTGGGCGGCTACCCGCCCAAGGTGGAGCAGGAACTGCTCGAGCAGGTGCGCGCCCTCGAGGGCGAGTTCCTGTTCGAGACGTATTTTTCCCTCTCGTGCCAGAACTGCCCCGACCTCGTGCAGGCGCTCAACGTCATGAGCGTGGTCAACCCGCGCATCCGGCACGTCGCCATTGACGGGGCGCTGTTCCAGGCCGAGGTCGAGGCGCGGCAGGTCATGGCGGTGCCGGCCGTGTTCCTGAACGGTCAGCCCTTCGCGAACGGCCGCATGGACGTCGCCCAGATCCTCGCCAAGCTCGACACCGGCGCCACCGCCCGCGAAGCGGAGAAGATCAAGGCCAAGGCGCCGTTCGACGTGCTGGTCGTCGGCGGCGGCCCGGCCGGCGCTGCGGCGGCCATCTACGCCGCGCGCAAGGGCATCCGCACCGGCGTGGCCGCGGAGAGATTCGGCGGCCAGGTGCTCGACACCATGGGCATCGAGAACTTCATCTCCGTCAAGGAGACCGAGGGCCCGAAGCTCGCGACCGCGCTCGAGCAGCACGTCAAGGCCTACGACGTCGACGTGATGAACCTGCAGCGCGCCGAGAAGCTCGTCCCGGCCCGCGAGCCGGGCGGGCTGGTCGAAGTGCAGCTCGCCAGCGGCGCGAGCCTCAGGGCCCGCACCGTCGTGCTCTCGACCGGTGCGCGCTGGCGCAACATGAACGTGCCGGGCGAGGAGCAGTACAAGAACCGTGGCGTCGCCTACTGCCCGCACTGTGACGGTCCGCTCTACAAGGGTAAGCGCGTGGCCGTGATCGGCGGCGGCAACTCCGGCGTCGAGGCGGCGATCGACCTCGCGGGCATCGTCGCCCACGTGACGCTGATCGAGTTCGACACGAAGCTGCGCGCCGACGAGGTGCTGCAGCGCAAGCTCAGGAGCCTGCCGAACGTGCGGATCATCCTGAACGCGCTGACCACCGAGGTGCTCGGCGACGGCCAGAAGGTCACGGGCCTGACCTGCAAGGACCGCGCCACGGACGAGCTGCGCGAGGTCCAGCTCGAGGGCATCTTCGTCCAGATCGGCCTGCTGCCGAACACCGAGTGGCTCAAGGGCGTGATCGAACTCTCGCCGCGGGGCGAGATCGTGATCGACGACCGCGGCCACACCTCGGTGCCGGGCGTGTTCGCGGCGGGCGATGCGACGACCGTGCCTTACAAGCAGATCGTCATCGCGATGGGCGCGGGCTCGACGGCGGCGCTGTCCGCCTTCGACCACCTGATCCGCAGCAGCGCGCCCGCCGGTGCCGGCGAGGTCAGCGCGGCGGCCTGACGGGCGGTCGATCCTGAACTGGCGGGCCGGGGCGGCGTGAGCCGTCCCGGCCAGCGGCTTCAATGAGGGGCGCCTCAGGCCGGCAGGCCGTAGGCTTCCAGGTACTCGTCGTAGCTGCCCTTGAAGTCGACGATGCCGCCACCGGGCTTGATCTCGATGATCCGGTTGGCCAGCGCGCCGACGAACTCGCGGTCGTGCGAGACGAAGATCAGCGTCCCGGGATACTTCTCGAGCCCGATCTGCAGCGACTCGATGGACTCCATGTCCATGTGGTTGGTCGGCTCGTCGAGCAGCATGACGTTGGGCTTCGTCAGCATCAGCTTGCCGTACATCATGCGGTTCTTTTCGCCGCCGGACAGCACGGTCACCGGTTTCTTGACCTCGTCGCCGGAAAACAGCAGCCGGCCGAGCGTCGCGCGCACGATCAGGTCGTCGTCGGCCTTGCCGGTCCAGGTGGACATCCAGCTGAACAGGTCGACGCGCTCGGCGAACTCGGCCTGCGGGTCCTGCGGCATGTAGCCGACCTGGGCGTTCTCGACCCAGGTCACGCGGCCGGCTGTCGGGTGCAGGTCGCCGGCGAGGCAGCGCATCAGCGTCGTCTTGCCGATGCCGTTCGGGCCGATGATCGCCACGCGTTGCTCGGCCTCGATGGTGAAGGCGAGGCCGCTGAAGATGTCGGCGCCGGTGCCCGGGTAGCGGAACGTGAGGCCCTCCACCGTGACCGCCGAGCGGTACAGCTTCTTCGCCTGCTCGAAGCGGATGTAGGGATTCTGCCGGGACGAGGGTTTGATCTCCTCGATCCTGATCTTCTCGAGCTGGCGCTTGCGCGAAGTGGCCTGGCGCGCCTTGGAGGCGTTGGCGGAGAAGCGCGCCACGAACTCCTGCAGCTCCGCGATGCGCTCCTTGGCCTTGGCGTTCGACGCCTCGATGCGCTGGCGGGCCTGCATCGAGGCCAGCATGAAGTCGTCGTAGTTGCCCGGGTAGATCGTCAGCTCCTGCCGATCCAGGTCGGCGATGTGCGTGCAGACCTGGTTCAGGAAGTGCCGGTCGTGGCTGATGATGATCATGGTGGCGTCGTAGTCGTTCAACGCCTGCTCGAGCCAGCCGATGGAGTGGATGTCGAGGTTGTTGGTGGGCTCGTCGAGCAGCAGCACGTCCGGGCGCGAGAACAGCGCCTGCGCCAGCAGCACGCGCAGCTTCAGCCCCGGGGGCACCTCCCGCATCAGCTGGTCGTGGCGCCACTCCTCGATGCCTGCGTCGATCAGCACCGCGCCCGCGCGCGCCTCGGCGGTGTAGCCGCCGTACTCGGCGAACTTTCCCTCCAGCTCCGCGGCGCGCATATAGTCCTCGTCGCTCGCCTCCGGGTCGGCGTAGATGCGGTCGCGCTCCCGCATCGCGGCCCACATCTCGGCGTGGCCCTGCATCACCACGTCGAGGACGCGCTCGTCCTCGTAGGCGAACTGGTTCTGGTTGAGCTTGCCGAGGCGCATGCCGGCGCCGAGCGTGACGTCGCCGGCGGTCGGCTCGAGCTCGCCGCCGAGGATCTTCATCAGCGTCGACTTGCCGCAGCCATTGGCACCGATCAGCCCGTAGCGGTTGCCGTCGCCGAACTTGACCGTGACATGCTCGAAGAGCGGCCTGGCTTCGAACTGGATGGCGAGGTTGGTGGTTGAAAGCATGGCGGACCCGCCCGAGGGGGGGGGCGGGATTCTAGCCGAGCACGGTCCCCGGGGCGGGGGTTACTTGACCCCAGGGGCCCGAGGCTGCCCGCCGCGGCATCCGCCCGGCGCGGGTTGCGGACTCAGCTCGTCGCCGCGCTCAGCTTTCCGCGCAGGAACTCGACGAATTCCCGGCACTTGGCCGGGATCTTGCGGACCGGCTCGCCGTCGCGCTGCAGCGGCGCAAAGGGCAGCAGCAGCATCAACACGGCGTAGACCAGGACCATGGTGCCGCCGGAGGCGACCAGCAGCACCACGGCGATCACGCGCAGCAGGGTGACGTCGAGCTGGAAGTAGCGCGCGAAGCCCTGGCAGACCCCGCTGATCAGGGCGCCCTCGCTCACCTGCTGCAGCGGCCGGGGTGACTCGCGCGGCGGCGCGGTGCCGGCCGTGCCGGGCGCCTGCACGCTCCCGATCTCCTCGAGCGCCGGCGCCAGCTCGGCGAGGGTCACGATGGAGGCGCCCAGCGCCAGCCGGCGCCGGCACTGGTCGGCGACGGCCAGCTCCAGGTCGGCAAGGATCTCCGCCCGGTCAGGGTTGCCCGCGAGCGCACGTGCGGCGTCGTCGAGCCACGCCTGCAGGCGGTCGTAGGCCGCCTGGTCCAGCTGCAGGGTGATGCCATTCAGGCTTACGGTGATGGCGACGCGTTCCATGGTTCAGTGTCCGATCTCGGAGATGGTGCGGTTGAGGCGGGACCAGTAGTCGTCGAGCGCGGTGAGCTGGGCGCGCCCGGTCTCGGTCAGGCGGTAGTACTTGCGCGGCGGGCCGGCCTCGGACTCCTGCCAACGGTAGTCCACGAGTTCTTCCCGCCGCAGTTTGGAGAGCAGGGGGTACAGGGTGCCCTCCTGCGTGGCGAACTCCGTGCCAGCGAGCCGGCGCAGGATGTCGGCAGCGTAGACGCTGCCGGTGCCCACGATCTTGAGTACCAGGAATTCCAGGAGTCCCTTGCGGATCGGTGTGAGCTTGGCTTCGGCAGGCATGGTGTTCACGATAGTACCTTGTTATGAAAAGGTACTAGAGCGCAAGAAGGAAATCAAGATCCGCCGCGCGGTGGCGGTCGTTCGATCAGCTTGCGGTACAGGAGTCGTCCTGGCGCGGCTACTGCTCGTCCTTGTACGAGGCGAGCACCGCCGGGTCGAGGATGCATACCCGACGGTAGCGCAACTCGATCGCGCCTCGTTCTTCGAGGTCGGCCAGGCACCGGCGGAGGGTTGTCCTCGGTACGCCCACGATGTGGCCGAGTTCCTCCTGGGTGATGTTGGCCTCGCGTAACCCGTCCGCCAGCGTCAGCAGCCGTCGGCAGATGCGGGCGCGGGCCGTCAGGGCCAGAGCCTCGGAGAGGTAGGCGACGGCGCGAGCCGTGTTTCTCGCGCTCAGGCGGTAGAACGCGCGCCAGTGCGCCGGGTGCTCAACGAGCAGCGCGCGGATGGCCGGTGTCGGAATGTGCAGCAGGCGGCTGGGCACGGCCGCCCGCAGGCTCACCAAGCGCGGCGTCTCGGAAAGCTCTGCGTTGTCGCCGATCCAGAAGCCGATCTCCGCACGGTGGACGATCACCGGCTCTTCGGCGAGCAGGGGGGAACGTGATCTCGATACCTCCGGCGGCGAGGCCGTACAGCCCGTCGGCAGGGTCGCCCGCGTGGTAGACGAACTGCCCGGCGGCATAGTCCCGCCATCGGCTGCAGCGCGCCGCCCAGTCAACGAATTCCTGCGGCTGTTCCGCCAGCCAGCCGACGCGATCGAGGGGCGCGAGATCGAGAACCCTATGCGGCAGATTGGCCCGGATGGGCCTTTTCCCGGGTGGCGCGGGCGGCATCCTCTCTCCCTCGCCGCGGGCCCTGCCTGCGCGGCGCATCAGTCTGTCCTTACGAGGGAGAGGATAACTCAATGACAGTTCCTGCAGGCCGTCTGACGGCCGCTTTCCTGCTGCTGTGCCTGGCCACCGGCGCGGCCTTTGCCCAGGAACGCAAGCCCAACATCCTCGTCATCTGGGGTGACGACATCGGCGGCTTCAACATCAGCGCCTACAACCGGGGCATGATGGGCTACAAGACGCCCAACATCGACAGCATCGCCGCCGAAGGCGCGCTGTTCACCGACTGGTACGGACAGCAGAGCTGCACCGCGGGGCGCGCCGCCTTCATCACGGGACAGTCGCCGATCCGTACCGGCCTCACCAAGGTGGGCCTGCCGGGTGCGCCCGAGGGCATGCGCAAGGAAGACCCGACCATCGCGACCTTCCTCAAGGCCCAGGGATACGTCACCGGCCAGTTCGGCAAGAACCACCTCGGCGACCGCGACGAGATGCTGCCCACGAACCACGGCTTCGACGAGTTCTTCGGCAATCTCTACCACCTGAACGCGGAGGAGGAGCCAGAGAACCCGGATTACCCGAAGGACCCTGCGTTCAAGCAGAAGTTCGGCCCGCGTGGCGTGATCCACAGCTTCGCGGACGGCCGGATCACCGATACCGGCCCGCTGACCCGCAAGCGCATGGAGACGATCGACGAGGAAGTCACTGCGAAGGCGCTCGACTTCATGGAGCGCGCCGCGAAGGACGACAAGCCGTTCTTCCTGTGGTGGAACTCCACCCGCATGCACATCTTCACGCACCTGAAGGCCGAGTCCCAGGGCAAGACCGGCTACGGCGTGTACGCCGACGGCATGGTCGAGCACGACGGTCACGTGGGGCAGGTGCTCGCGAAGCTCAAGGAACTCGGCCTCGACGAGAACACCATCGTGATGTACTCGACCGACAACGGCG
>JBBINN010000129.1:0-8455 GCA_037443885.1 Gammaproteobacteria bacterium
CCGCAACCGCGGACGGCAGCGCCGCGGCGAGCTCGCCGGCGAGCTCGCCCAGCCGCGCCTCGCCCGGCGCCCCGGCGCGGATTTCGGCGAGCAGCGCCCCGGCGGCCTCGGGTTCCCGCGCGAGCGCGCGCAACACGTCGAGGCACTGCACGTTGCCCGACCCCTCCCAGATCGCGTTGACCGGCACGTCGCGGTAGAGGCGCGCCAGCGGCGACTCCTCCACGAAGCCGTTGCCCCCGGTGCATTCGAGCGCCTCGGCGACCGCAGCGACGGCGCGCTTGGTGATCCAGTACTTCGCGACGGCGGTCGCGACGCGCGCGAAGCTGCGCTCTGCCGGATCGCCGGCCGTGGCGCCGTCGAAGGCGCGGGCGAGGCGCATCGCGAGCACGGTCGCTGCCTCCGACTCGAGGCAGAGGTCGGCGAGGACGTTCTGCATCAGCGGCTGGGCGGCGAGCCGCGCCCCGAACACCTCGCGATGCGCCGCGTGGTGCGTCGCCTCGGCCACGGCGCGGCGCAGCGTCGCCGCGGAGCCGAGCGCGCAGTCGAGGCGCGTGTGGCGCACCATCTCCATGATGCTCGCGACGCCGCGTCCCACGGGCCCCACGGGCCAGGCGAGCGCGCCGTGGAACTCCACCTCGCTCGAGGCGTTGGAGCGGTTGCCGACCTTGTCCTTGAGCCGCTGCACCTGGATCGCGTTGCGCGCGCCGTCCGGCAGGATCCGCGGCAGCAGGAAGCAGGTCAGGCCGTCCGGGGCCTGGGCGAGCACCAGGAAGGCGTCGCTCTGCGGCGCCGAGCAGAACCACTTGTGGCCGTCGAGGCGCCACGCGCCGTCCGGGCCGCCGGCCGCCGCGCGCGTGGTGTTGGCCCGCAGGTCGGTGCCGCCCTGCCGCTCCGTCATCGCCATGCCGACGATCACCCCGGACTTCTCCGCGGCCGGCACGGAGCGCGGGTCGTAGCGGTTCGACAGGAGCCGAGGCTCCCAGTCCGCGGCCAGCGCCGGCGTGAGCCGCAGTGTCGGTATCGCCGCGAAGGTCATGGTCAGCGGGCAGCTGACGCCCTCCTCGACCTGGTGGCGCAGCATCACGAGGGCGGCGCGCAGCACGTGTGCGCCGGGGCGCGGGTCGGTCCAGGGCAGCGAGTGCAGCCCGGCCTCGACGCCGAGGCGCATCAGCTCGTGCCAGGCAGGGTGGAACTCGACCTCGTCGATGCGCCGGCCGAAGCGGTCGCGCGCGTGCAGGATCGGACCGTGCCGGTTGGCGAGCTCGCCGAGCGCGAGCACCTCCGCCGATCCCATGCGCCGCGCGAAGGCGCGGACGCGTTCGACGCCGTGGCTGCCGCCTTCGCGCCCGAGCGCTTCCGCGAGCGCGACATCGGAGCCGAAGGGGTCGTAGTCCGCCAGCGGCGGCGGCTGGTTGAAGACCTCGTGCGGGTCGCGCGGTTCGGGGCGCGTCACGGCGCGTTCCTCAGGCGCCGGCCGCGAGCAGCGCCTCGAGCTCGGCGGCCGTGGCGCGGCGCATCGGCCGGCCGTCCACCGGGCTCATCGGCGACTGCCGCAGCCCATCCTTCGGGAAGACCGTCGCATCAACCTCGCAGCCGTCCGATTCGAAGCGAAAGGTGGGGAACGAGGCGGCCTCGTCGCGCTGCAGCTTCACGCGCCTCTCGACGACACGGTGGCGGATGCCACGGTCCAGCAGGCTGAAGGCCACGGACTCCGGCGTATCGGCGAACACGTGCAGGAGGATGTCGCTGTGGGCCGTCGCCGTCCCCGACAGCACCGGGCCCACGATGCGAGGCTCGAATTCCGACAGCAGCCGCATGGCGCCGAGCGCCGTCCGCCGCAGGTCAGCGAGCTCCGTGGCGTGGGCATCGGGTGTGAAGAGCCGCTGGTGCTCCGCCAGGGCTTCCTCGATCTCCGTGTTCTTCGGCAGGACGGCCTGGTCGGTGACGCCGAGCCGCTCTGCCGCCTTGCGCTTGGCGAACAGGTGATCGTCCACGCCGTGCTCGATCATGATCCGGGCCGCTTCGCGGGCCAGCGCGTGGCGCAGCAGGTCGGCCCTCGGTGAACGCTTCGCCATCGCTGGACCCTCCTCTGGGGGCGTCCTCAGAACAGCGGCTCCTCGCGTCGCTCGCTGCCCGTGGAGCCCGCCGCGTCCGGCGACCCCGACCCGGCCGGCGGATGCTCCGCCAGGAAGAATTCGAAGAACGCGTCGGGGTCGTCGGGCGAGGCGAGCGCCCCCGTGACGGGCGACACCCGCGCGGTGATCACGCCCACCGGCATGGGCAGGCGCTGCTCCGGCCGGCCGCGCAGCGCCTCGCGCATGAAGTAGACCCACATGGGCAACGCCGTTCGGCCGCCTTCCTCGAGGTTGCCGAGGGACCGCTCCTGGTCGAAGCCGACCCAGCTGACGGCCACCAACCCGGCGTTGTAACCGGCGAACCACGCGTCGCGGCGGTCGTTGGTGGTGCCGGTCTTGCCGGCGAGGTCGCTGCGGCCGAGCGCCAGTGCCCGCCTCGCGGTACCGGCCCGGATGACGTCGCGCATCATGTCGGTCATCACGAAGGCGTTGGCGGCGCTGATGGCCCTCGGCGCGAGCCGGTCCCCGGACACTTCCGGAAGTTCACCGCCGGCCTCCTCGGCACGGGTGACGCCGTTGCCGTCCCCGGGGACGACCGTGGCGAGCGCCCGGCTGTAGCCGTCTTCGCTCCCGCATTCGGGACAGGCGAGCAGCGGCGCCGATTGCGACAGCACGGCGCCGGTCGCGTCCTCGACGCGGTCGATGAGGTAAGGTTCCACGCGCTGGCCGCCGTTCGCGAATACGGCGTAGCCTGCGGCCATCTCGAGCGGTGTCACCTGCGCGGTGCCGAGCGCCGTCGTCAGGTTGTCCGGCAGCTGGCTGCGGGGAAAGCCGAAGCCCTGCACGAAATCGAGCGTCGGCCCGACGCCGACCGAGCGCATGACGCGGATGGATACGAGGTTGCGCGAGCGCGCCAGCGCGTCGCGCAGGCGGGTCGGACCGTAGAAGCGCGCGTCCACGTTCTGCGGCCGCCAGTCCCGGCCGCTGCCCGTCTCCTCGGCCTCGTAGACGACCGGCGCGTCGAGGACCAGGGAGGCGGGCGTGAGGCCGCTGTCGAGCGCCGCCGAGTAGATGAAGGGCTTGAACGCGGAGCCCGGCTGCCGCCTGGCCTGCGTGGCGCGGTTGAAACTGGTCGCGTAGAAGTCGAAGCCGCCGGACATTGCGACTATCGCGCCGTCCTGCGGATCCACCGCCACGAGCGCACCCTGCGCCGCGGGCACCTGCACGAGCAGCGCGCGGCCGGCCTGTTCCGGCAGGACGTAGACGACGTCGCCGCGTGCGAGGACGTCGGCCGGACGCCGCGGCGCCGGGCCGAATGCACCCGGGCCCATGGACGGCCGCGCCCAGCGCATGTTTTCGAAGGGGATGCCGAACTCGCCGCGGCTGCGGGTTGCGACCCGGGCCGCGGAACCGTCCACGGCGAGCACGACCGCCGGCAGCAGGCCGCCGACCGACGGGAATCGCTGCAGCGCGGCCTGGACGTCTTCGGGACCCTCGACGGCCGGCAGCGATGCCTTGCCGGCCACGCCGCGGTACCCGTGGCGGCGGTCGTACTCGAGCACCGCGCTGCGTAGCGCGACATCCGCTGCGCGCTGCAGGCGGCTGTCGATGGTGGTCACGACCCGGAGCCCGTCGGTATAGGCACGCTCGCCGTACTCCGCAACCATGGCCTGCCGCACCAGCTCGGCCGCCCAGGGCGCGTCGAGCTCGACGCGTGGCCCGTGCAGCTCGCCGCTCACCGGGGTCGCGAGCGCGACCCGCTGCTCCTCCTCGTCGATGAAGCCCAGCTCAAGCATGCGGCGCAGCACGTAGCTGCGGCGACGCTCGGCCAGCTCGCGGCTGGCTACGGGGTTGTAGCGCGAGGGCGCCTGGGGCAGTCCGGCGAGCAGCGCGGCCTCGGCGATCGAGATGTCCTGCAGGCGCTTGTCGAAGTAGGTCTCCGCTGCCGCGGCAACGCCGTAGGACCTCTGGCCGAGGAAGACCGTGTTCAGGAAGAGCTCGAGGATCTCCTCCTTGGACAGCTCGTGTTCGAGCGTGATGGCCAGGAAGATCTCGCGCAGCTTGCGCCGCAGCGTGCGCTCGCTTTCGATGAGCGTCGTGCGCACCAGCTGCTGGGTGATGGTGCTGCCGCCCTGCCTCGGGCCGGGAAATCCGGCCGCGACGAGGAGCGCGCGCGTCATCCCCTGCCAGTCGATGCCCGGATGCTCGAAGAACCGGTCGTCCTCGGCGGCGAGGAAGGCCTGGATGACGAGTTCCGGAAGCTCCGCGTAGGCCACCGGCAGACGGCGCTGCTCACCGATCTGGCCGACCAGGCGGCCGTCCCGGGTGTAGACGCGCAGCGGCATCTGCAGCTTGAGATCGCGTAGCTCCGCAACGTCCGGGAGCGTGGGGCGCAGGTAGTAGTAGGTTGCGAGGAAAGCCATCCCTACCGTGCCCGCGAGGGCGACGACCAGGGTGCCCAGGAGCAGAGGGAGGCGGCGGGACCAGCGCGAGGCCATGTGCGATTATGCATTCATCGCAGCGACCGGGTGCGCGGACCGTGACGCGCTGCACGGAGCGGGCAGCCGCGGTCGGTGCAGGATGCCACCACGATCAGGGCTGCCGGCATGCGCGACCCAGTCTCGCGGACGAGGGCCCGGTGGGCTGTGCGCCTGGCGGGCCTGATCGCCAGCAGGGAGTCACAAGGGAGGTCGGCAGCGGCAGGCGTTTTGAGATCCGGGTCACGTGCAATTTGACATTTGCTTGCTATATAGTGGCGCAGCATCTGACCCGGCATTGCTAAAGGCTTCGCAAGCGCTTGACCTGAAAAGGAAAGAAACCACGTGAAGCTGCCTCAGATTTCGCTGGGCTCCCGCCGCCGGCCCCTGGTCGGGATCGACATCACGACATCCTCGATCAAGCTGATCGAGCTGGCGGAGTCGGGCGGGCAGTACCGCGTCGAGTCCTACGCCGCCGAGCCCACACCGCACAGCGCGGTCAACGAGAAGGCCATCGTGGACGCGAATGTCGTCGGCGAGGCCATCCGGCGCGCCGTCAAGCGCTCGGGCGTCCGCACCAAGGAGTGCGCGATCGCCATCAGCGGCGATGCGGCGATCACCAAGTCCATCCCCATGCCGCGCTCGCTGTCCGAGAACGAGCTCGAGCAGCAGGTCGAGATGCAGGCCGACCAGTACATCCCGTTCCCGATGGAGGAGGTCAGCTACGACTTCCAGGTCCTCGGGCCGTCCGAGAAGGACCCGGAGGTCCAGGACGTCCTGCTGGTCGCCACCCGCACCGAGAACGTCAACCAGCGCGTGGCCGCGGTCACCGCCGCCGGTCTCGTGCCCCGCATCGTGGATGTCGAGGCTTTCGCACTCGAGAACGCCTGCCGGCTGCTGACGCACCAGATGCCCGACGGCGGGATCGAGCGGACCATCGCGGTGATCGACTTCGGCGCGAGCACCACGACGTTCAGCGTGCTGCGCGACCTCAGGGTCGTCTATACGCGCGACTTCGCCTTCGGCGGCCAGCAGCTGACCGAGGAGATCATGCGCACCTACGGCCTCTCGATGGAGGAGGCCGGCCGGGCCAAGAAGGAGGGTGGCCTGCCCTCGAACTACCAGCCCGAGGTACTCGACCCGTTCATCGACGACATGACCCAGCAGGTGGGCCGCTCGCTGCAGTTCTACCTGGCCTCGGGGTCGGGCCGCACGCAGCCAGAGCAGATCCTGGTCTGCGGCGGCTGCGCGAACATCCCCGGGGTGGCGGACGTGATCGCGAGTCGTGTCGGTATCCCGGCCGAGCGAGGCGACCCGCTCGGCCAGATGCGGATCTCATCCCGTGCCAAGGCGCTCGGCGTGCAGCGCGATGGCACGGCCCTGCTGACCGCCTGCGGGCTGGCGCTGCGGAGCTTCGACGAAAATGCCAAGTATTAACCTGCTGCCCTGGCGGGCAGAACTTCGCAAGCAGCGCCAGAAGGAGTTCGGCATCGGGCTCGCCGCGGCGGTGGGCGCGGGCGTGGTGATCACGCTGCTCACGCACTTCGCCGTGAGCACCATGATCGACGCGCAGCAGCGCCGTAACCAGCTGCTCAAGACCGAGATCGCCGAGCTCGACAAGCAGATCGCCGAGATCCTCGTCCTGGAGGAGCAGAAGGCCCGGATGATCGCCCGCATGGAAGTCATCGAGAAGCTGCAGAAGAGCCGGCCCGAGGTCGTCAAGCTGTTCGATGACGTGGTGACGACGCTGCCCGAGGGCGTGTACCTCAGCAGCCTCAAGCAGAACCAGCGCCGGCTGGAGTTCACGGGCGTGGCCCAGTCGAGCACGCGCGTGTCGTCCTTCATGCGCAACATCGACGGCTCCGAGGTGATGGCGAAGCCGGAGCTCAAGGTCATCGAGACGAGCGCACCCGGCGCCGGCGCGAGCTTCACACTGTTCGCGCAGATGAAGGCACCCGAGCCGGAGGCGGAAGCCGCCCCCGCCGCCAGGACGGACCGCCGCGTGCAGGAGGCCCGTCGATGAACGCCCTCAAGAATTTCTTCGAGGACCTGCAGAAGCTCGACTTCCGCGACGTCGGCCGCTGGCCGCTGGTGTTCCGTGCGCTGGCGATCGGCCTCGTGTTCTTCGCCGCCACCGGCCTGCTGGTCTGGTACTTCGTCTTCAGCGAGGCGCAGGGCAACGTCCCGCAGTTGCGCAAGGCCGAGGCGGAGCAGAAGTCGCTCTGGAACACCTTCGACGAGAAGCAGCGCCGCGCGGCGAACCTCGAGGCCTACCGGCTGCAGCTCGCCGAGATCGAGCGCGCCTTCGGGGCCATGCTCAGGCAGCTGCCGGGCAAGACCGAGGTGCCGAGCCTGCTGGTGGATATCTCCCAGGCCGGCCTCGCCGCCGGGCTGCAGGAGAACCTGTTCCAGCCGGGCGCCGAGGTCCGCCGCGACTTCTACGCGGAACTGCCCATCAAGATCCGGCTGACGGGCGGCTACCACGAGTTCGGTGAGTTCGTGAGCAGCGTGGCGGCGCTGCCGCGCATCGTCACGCTGCACGACCTCCAGATCACCCCGGCCGGCCGCGGTGGCGGCACTCGCCGCGGGTCTGCTGCGCCGCCCGCGGCGCAGCTCACGCTGGACGTGACCGCGAAGACCTACCGCTACCTCGAGGAGTCGGAGCTGGCCGAGCAGGAGGCCGCGACGAAGCGGCCCACCAACCGCCGTGCGCAGGAGGGCAGGAAGTGAGCCACGCTGGCAGGAAGATGGCGGTCGCGGGCTGCCTGGCGGCGGTGTTGGCTCTCGCCGGCTGCGGCGATGGCCTCGACGACCTGCGCGCCGAGATCGAGCAGGCCAAGCAGCGGCCAGGCGGGCGCATCGCGCCGCTGCCGGAGGTCAAGCCGTACGAGTCCTTCGTGTACAGCCAGGCCGGCGGCCGGTCGCCGTTCGCACAGAGCGTGGCCGGCACCGACACCGCCGGTCCCCGTCCGGACAGCAAGCGCTCGCGCGAATACCTCGAGCAGTTCCCGCTCGACACGATGCGTATGGTGGGGACGCTGAAGCTCGGCGGCGCGAACTACGGCCTCGTGCAGACCCGCGACGGGCTGGTGCACCGCGTGCTGCCGGGCAACTACCTCGGGCAGAACGACGGAAAGATCCTGTCGATCGCCGACACGCGCATATCGCTGATCGAGATCGTGCCGGACGGACTCGGCGGCTACATCGAGCGGCCCGCTGCCCTCGGCATGGGCGAGTGAATTCCTGGGAGAACACCTGATGGCTGGCATGGACAGGGCAACGGGTTCGAACAACGGCGCGACGCGCCGCGTCACGCGATGGCTGGGCGGCGCCGCCGCGACCTTCGCGCTGGCGTGGGCCAGCCTCGCGCAGGCTCAGGCGCCCGCGGTTTCGCTGACCGCCGTCGAGGTGCAGCCGCAGTCGGGCAATGCGCTGCAGGTGCGGCTGCGCACCAGCGGCCCGGCGCCCGAGCCGCTGGCTTTCACCATCGACCAGCCGGCGCGGCTGTCGATCGACCTGCCCGACGTCGGGCTGGCGCTCGAGAACCGGCGGGTGGACGTCAAGGCAGCGGGAGTGGACAGCATCGTCGCCGCGGAGGCGGGCGGGCGCACGCGGGTCGTTTTCAACCTCGATTCGCTCGTGCCCTACACGGCCCGCGCCGAGGGTGACGCCGTCGTGGTGACCTTCGGCGCAGCGGCCGCCCAGGCCGCCGCGGCCACGGTCGCCGCGGCCGGCCCGCGCAGCATCGCCGGCGTGGACTTCCGCCGCTCGGCCGAGGGTGCCGGCCGGGTCATCGTGCGCCTGTCCGATCCGCGCACGCCTGCGAGCCTGCGTCAGGAGGGCAACCGGGTGATCGTCGACTTCACCGGCGCAACCCTTCCCGAGGCGCTCATGAAGCGTTTC
>JBBINN010000130.1:0-8303 GCA_037443885.1 Gammaproteobacteria bacterium
ACCCAGATCCGCGAGGACGGCGCCTATGTCGAGGCGGGCGAGAACGACAACCTGATCGTGCAGAAGCTGGAAGCCAACCCGCGCGCGCTCGGGGTGTTCGGCTTCAGCTTCCTCGAGGAGAACCTCAACAAGCTGCACGGCTCGATCATCGAGGGCAGGGCGCCGACGTTCGAGAACATCGCCGACGGTTCATACCCCGTGTCGCGCTCGATGTACCTCTACGTCAAGAAGGCGCACGTCGGCGTGATCCCGGGCATCCCGGAGTTCATCGCCGAGTTCACCAGCGAGAAGGCCATGGGCGAGGAAGGCTATCTCGCCGACAAGGGCCTTATCCCGCTGCCCAAGGCCGACCGCGCCAGGGTCCGCAAGGAGGCGACCAGCCTGACGACGCTCAAGATGTAAAGTTGCGAGCCTGGGCCGGGGCTCGCCCCGGTCCAGGCGCCGACCGAAAAAAAAACAGACAGGTAAACCCCATGCACACGATCAAGACCGCGGGAGTAGCGATACTCCTCGCGACGACCTCGCTCGCCTCCGAGGCAGCGGTCAGCGAGCAGGAAGTCGCGGAACTGCGCCAGCAGGTGCAGGCGCTCATGGCGCGCGTCGAGCAGCTCGAGGCGCGCAACCAGCAGCTGGCCGCGGGCGCTGCTCCCGCCGCCAGGATCGAGGAACTCGAGGTCCGCGTGGCCGAGGTCGAGGCGACCAACGAGGCACAGACGGACCGCCTCGCGCAGGCGGCGGCGTCGGCCAAGGCGGCAGACTGGGCCGGACGCATCAGGTGGAAGGGCGACTTCCGGTTTCGCAATGACCAGCTGATGGAGGAGGGGCGCCCGGACCGGACGAGACAGCGCATACGCGCGCGACTGGGCATGGACGCCAGGCTCAGCGATACGCTGTCCACAGGCTTCCAGATCGTCACCGGTGACGGCCTGGACCCGCGTTCGACGAACCAGACGCTGGGGGACGCCAACCAGCGCGACAGCATCCAGCTCGACCTGGCCTACGTGGACTGGCGCGCCTTCGAAGGAGCCGTCGTCACGGCCGGCAAGCAGAAGCAACCCTGGTTCAAGGCCGGCGGCAGCGCACTGTACGACAGCGACGTCAACCCCGAGGGTGTTGCGCTGCGGTGGGCGGGAAGGTCCGGCCTGTTCGCCAATGCCTGGGGCTACTGGCTGTCGGAGTCCGCGCTGGGAGCCGACGCAAACCTGTTCGGCGCACAGCTTGGCTGGACCACCGGTTTCGGCCTGACCCTGGCCGCCAGCTATCACGACTACGGCGCCATCCAGGGCAGCACGGTGGCATTCACTGATTTCCCCGCCGGCAACTCGACCTATGCAGGGGACCGGAACTGCAACCTCCCGGCGGTTGCGCCGACCTTCAATTGCTTCGTGTACGACTACGACATCGTTGGCCTCAGCGCGGAGTACAACACCCGGCTCGGATCGCTCCCGCTGCAGCTCTGGACCGAGTTCATCGAGAATCAGGATCCGAGCGACCTGAACACTGGCTACAACCTTGGCGTGAGACTCGGCCGGGCCAGCGATCCGGGAACCTGGGAACTCGCCCTGATGTACCAGGACGTCGAGCAGGACGCCCAGTGGGGAGGCTTTCTCGACTCGGACTTCGCCGGCGGCTTCACGCAGGGCAAGGGGATCCAGGTCAAGGGCGGCTGGGCGCCCGTCAGGAACGTCGCGCTCAACCTGACCTATTACGACAACGTCCGCAGCTACGATCTCGAGAGCGAGCGCGATTACGAGCGCGTGCAGCTCGACTTCAACTTCAGGTTCTGATCGAACCGGCGGGCCCCGGCGGAAACTGCCGCCGGTGTGCGCTCTTCCGTAACTGGCAATGAGTTATCATCGCTGCGACCAGCCAAAAGAACGCCCGGCGAGGTGATCCATGGAACCGGCAGATCTCGGCCACCACATTTCACGCAGGTTCAACGAGGACCTCGAGCGCGTGCGCACCAAGGTGCTGCAGATGGGCGGCTTCGTGGAGCAGCAGCTCGAACACGCCGTGACCGCGCTGGTCGAGGGCGACAGCCAGCTGGGCGAGGAGGTGGCCCTCGGCGACCACAAGGTCAACCAGATGGAGGTCGGCATCGACGAGGAGTGCGGCAAGATCCTCGCGACCCGCCAGCCCACGGCTTCCGACCTGCGGGTCATCGTCGCCATCATCAAGACCATCACCGACCTCGAGCGCATCGGCGACGAGGTCGAGAAGATCGCGATGATCGCCTCGCGCCTCGCGGGGGTGGAGCCACCCGTCGATCGCTACCGCGAGGTGCGCCACCTGTCGCGCCTCGTCACCGAGATGGTGCACGACTCGCTGCACGCCTTCGCCCGGCTCGACGCGACGGAGGCGCTCGAGATCGCCCGTCGCGACCGGGTCGTGGACGAGGAGTACGAGGCGATCCAGCGCCAGAACATCACCTACATGATGGAGGACCCGCGCAGCATCCGCCGGGCGCTCGAGGTCATGTGGGTCGTGCGCGCGCTCGAGCGCATCGGCGACCACGCCAAGAACATCTGCGAGTACATCGTGTACATGGTCCACGGCAAGGATATCCGCCACCTGTCGCCGGAGGATGCCGAGGCGCAGCTGCAGGGCCGCGAGGGCATGGGGTGACGCTGACCCGGCGACGGGCGAACCTGCTCGGCTTCGGCGCCTGCGCCGCGGCCTTCGGCTTTGCGCTGTTCTCGCAATACGGCCTTGGCTTCGCGCCCTGCCACCTGTGCATCTTCCAGCGCGTCGAGGTCGCGGCGCTCGGCCTCGTGTTCCTCGCGGCCGCGCTGCACGATCCCCGTGGCGCCGGTTCCAAGGTTTATGCGGTGCTGATCGCGCTCGTCGCCGTGGTCACAGCGATCACGGCCGGCCGGCACGTGTGGATCCAGCAGCAGCCGCCGGGCTCGGTCCCCGGTTGCGGCGCCGACCTGGCCTTCATGCTCGACGTGATGCCGCTCATGCAGGTGGTCATCAAGGTCTTCCAGGCGGGCGGCGAGTGCGCGAAGGTCGACTGGACCTTGCTCGGGCTCTCGATGCCGGGCTGGGTGTTCATTTTCGCCGTGAGCATCGGCACCTTCGGAGTCTGGGCCAACTGGCGCGCCGCGCGCGCGTAGCTGATTCCTGACTTCGAGCCTGCGCCGCAGCCGGGATCCGGCGGGGGGCACTCCTCGCCTCGCTGCGGCGCTCGCCGAGCCTCGCGCCGCTTGATGCTCGGCTGTGGGGGCCCGGCCGGATCCCGCCCGCGCGCGAGGCACCTATTGGACTACTGGTCGTTCGGGGTGAGCATCAGCTCCAATACGCGCTCATAGGCCGCCCGCAGCTTGTCGATGTCCTCGACCAGCACGCGCTCGTTGACCTTGTGGATGCTGCGGTTGACGACGCCCAGTTCCACCACCTGCGCGCCCATCGGCGCTATGAATCGCCCGTCAGAGGTGCCGCCGCCCGTGGTGAGTACCGGCGTGATTCCCGCGACTTCGCGCACGGCGCGCTCCACCGCCGAGGACAGCGCGCCCGGCGGCGTGAAGAAGGGCAGGCCCGCCTCCTTCCACTGGATGCTGTAGCGCACGCCGTGGCGCTCGAGGATGGAGGTGACGGTCCGCTTAAGGCCCTCGAGCGTCTGCTCGGGCGACCAGCGGATGTTGAAGCGCAGCTTGAGCTCTCCCGGGATCACGTTCGGGGCGCCGGTCCCGGCATTGAGGTTCGACACCTGGAAGCTGGTCGGCTGGAAGTGCGCATTGCCGCGGTCCCACTCGTGCCGGACGAGATCCAGCAGGGCCGGGGCCAGAGTGTGGACCGGGTTTTCCGCGAGTTGCGGATAGGCGACGTGGCCCTGCACGCCGTGGACCGTGAGCCAGGCGGACAGCGAGCCGCGCCGCCCGACCTTGGCCGTGTCGCCGAAGCGCTCGTCGCTCGAGGGCTCACCGACGAGGCAGTAGTCGATGCGCTGGCCGCGGGCACGCAAGGTCTCGACCACGCGCCGCGTTCCGTCCACCGACGGGCCTTCCTCGTCGCTGGTGATGAGGAAGGCGATCGTGCCGCGATGCGCCGGGTGCCGGCGCACGAAGCTCTCGACGGCGGTGACCATGGCCGCGAGCCCGCTCTTCATGTCGGCGGCACCGCGGCCGTAGAGAAAGCCGTCCCGGATCACCGGCTCGAACGGGTCCGAGCGCCACTCCTCGAGCGGGCCGGTGGGCACCACGTCGGTGTGCCCAGCGAAGCAGAACACCGGACCCTCGCCGCCACGGCGCGTCGCCCAGAAGTTGCGGACGTCGCCGAAGGGCATGTCCTCGACCGTGAAGCCGATCGCGCGCAGCCTCTCGGCCATGAGCACCTGGCAGCCGCCATCCGCGGGGCTGACGGAGGGTCGCGCGATCAGGGCCTCCGTTAGAGCGAGCGTGTCGGACATGGACTCGGGGGAATCGGGGGCGGGCTGGGCCGCGGGGGCCCTTTATATGCCGCCCGGCGACCGATCTCAAGGCAGCGCCCATGAGAGCCTAAGTGCCTGATTCGCCGAGTCAGCTGTGCAGGACGAACGTCGACTGACACGAAACTGTAACATTCACTCCGTATACAAGGCGCCCGTACCGCCGGAGAGCGCGGAGAACGCCAGTCTCGATGCCAACCTCGACGGTGGTCCTGATCCTGCTGATCCTCTCGGCCGTGGCCTACCAGGTCGGCCGGTCGCGCTCGCTCGCCACGGTGGGCGGGCTCAAGGGTGCGCGGCACCTGCACTCGCTGCCGGGTTACTACGGTCTGCTCACTGCCCTGTGGTGCGCCATTCCGGCCCTGCTCATTCTGGCGCTCTGGAGCATGGCCGACGGGCGGATCGTCACGGAACTGGTCGTGGCCGACCTGCCGCCCGAGCTGAGTTCACTTCCGGCGGACCGGCTGTCGCTGGTCCTGAACGATGTCAAGAACATCGTGTCCGGCGCGGTGCCGGCCGAGCAGGCGGAGCCGGAGATCGCGGCAGCCGCGGCCCGCTACGCCGAGCTGCAGAAGTTCTCCGGGTATGCCGTCGCGGCGCTCTGTCTCGCGATCGCGCTCGGCGCGGGCGCCTTCGTCGTGAGCCGCATCCAGCCGGCGCTGCGCGCTCGCAACCGCGTCGAGGCGATCGTCCGCGGCGCGCTGATCGTCGCCTCCAGCATCGCCATCCTGACCACCATCGGCATCGTGCTTTCGGTGCTGTTCGAGTCCATCCAGTTCTTCCGGTTGGTGCCGATCACCGAGTTCCTGTTCGGCCTGAACTGGAGCCCGCAGCTCGCGATCCGTGCCGACCAGGTCGGCTCCTCCGGCGCCTTCGGCGCAGTGCCGCTGTTTACGGGAACCCTGCTGATCGCCGGCATCGCGATGCTGGTCGCGGTGCCCGTGGGGCTGTTCTCGGCGATCTACCTCGCCGAGTACGCGCACGGCAAGGTCCGGGCGGTCGTCAAGCCCATGCTCGAGGTCCTGGCGGGCATCCCGACGGTCGTCTACGGCTTCTTCGCGGCGCTAGTGGTCGCGCCCAACATCCGCGGCTTCGGCGAATCTTTCGGCCTCGAGGTCTCCTCGGAGAGCGCGCTCGCGGCCGGGCTCGTGATGGGCATCATGATCATTCCGTTCGTGTCCTCGCTCGCCGACGACATGATCACCGCCGTGCCGCAGTCGCTGCGCGACGGCTCCTACGGCCTCGGCGCCACGCAGTCCGAGACCATCCGCCGCGTCGTCCTTCCGGCGGCGCTGCCGGGCATCGTCGGCGGCGTGCTGCTCGCCATCTCGCGCGCCATCGGCGAGACGATGATCGTGGTCATGGCGGCCGGCCTCGGGGCAAACCTCACGGCGAACCCGCTCGAGGCGGTGACCACGGTGACGACCCAGATCGTCACGCTGCTGGTGGGCGACCAGGAGTTCGACAGCCCGAAGACGCTCGCCGCGTTCGCGCTGGGCCTCGTGCTGTTCGTCGTGACGCTCTCGCTCAACATCATCGCGCTGCACGTCGTGCGCAAGTACCGGGAGCAGTATGAGTGAGCAGGCCCTGAGTCCCGAGGCGATCGAGACCGCGGCCCAGCGGACCCGCCGGCTCGTCGAGCGCGGCCTGCGCCGACGCTACCGTGCCGAGCGCCGTTTCCAGGCCTACGGCGTCGCCGCCATCTTGATCGGGATGCTGTTCATCGGGCTGCTGTTCACCAGCATCATCTCGACCGGCTGGACGATCTTCACCCAGACCTACGTGAAGCTCGACATCGAGTACTCGCCGGAGGAGCTCGGGCTGCCGGAAGATCCGACGGTCGACGACCTCGGACTTGCGGATTACCAGGCCCTCGTGCGCGTAGCGATGCGCGAGCGATTCCCCGACGTGGAGGGGCGGGCGAACCTGCGCGAGCTGTACGGGCTCGTCAGCAGCGGCGCACAGTTCGATCTGCGCCAGCGCGTGATGGAGCGGCCGGCCCTGGTCGGCAAGCGCGAGGCCCTCTGGCTGCTGGCGGACGACCGGGTGGACCAGCTCGTCAAGGGCAAGATCGATCGCGAGCTGCCGGAGGAGCGGCGCGGCGTCAGCGACCAGTCGGTGGCGTGGATCGACGCGCTCGTCGCGGACGGCCGGCTGGAGCGGCGCTTCAACCGGACCTTCTTCACGACCGGCGACTCGCGCGAGCCGGAGCAGGCCGGCGTGTGGGGCGCAGTGGTCGGGTCGTTCCTGACCCTGATCGTGACGCTGCTGCTGTCGTTCCCCATCGGGGTGGCAGCGGCAGTCTATCTCGAGGAGTTCGCGCCCAAGAACCGCATCACGGACTTCATCGAGGTCAACATCAACAACCTCGCGGCCGTGCCGTCGATCGTGTTCGGCCTGCTGGGCCTCGCGGTATTCATCCAGCTCTTCGGACTGCCGCGATCGGCGCCGCTGGTGGGCGGCCTGGTGCTGACGCTCATGACCCTGCCGACGATCATCATCGCGAGCCGCGCGGCGCTGAAGGGCGTGCCGCCGTCGATCCGCGAGGCGGCTCTCGGCATGGGCGCCTCGGAGGTCCAGACGGTCGCCCACCACGTGCTCCCGCTCGCGATGCCCGGCATGCTCACGGGCGCCATCATCGGCATGGCGCGCGCCCTCGGCGAGTCGGCCCCGCTGCTGATGATCGGCATGGTGGCCTTCATCGTGGACATCCCCGGCGGCTTCCGCGACCCGTCGACAGTCCTGCCGGTGCAGGTGTACCTGTGGGCCGACAGCCCCGAGCGCGCCTTCCTCGAGCGCACCTCGGGCGCCATCATCGTCCTGCTCGGTTTCCTGTTGATCATGAACGCAACGGCCGTCATTCTGCGCCAGCGCTTCGAGCGGCGCTGGTGACCGGCCCGCTCCAGGAGTCGAAGACATGGCCATCGGTTCTTCCCCCGCGACGCGCACGGTGAGCGGCCCTGGCTCGGGCTCGCTCGAGCGCAGCGAGGGCGTGCGGCGCACCGTCGGCGACTACACGGCGCCGAACCCCGTGATGGTCTGCCGCGAGGTGGACGTGCACTACGGCGACAAGCACGCCATCCGCAAGGTGAGCCTCGACATCGCCAACAACGAGGTCATCTCGATGATCGGCCCGTCGGGTTGCGGCAAGAGCACGTTCCTGCGCTGCCTGAACCGGCTCAACGACACCATACCGACGGCCCGCGTCTCGGGTTCCATCGCGCTCGACGGCCAGGACATCTACGACAAGCGCCAGGACGTGGTCCAGCTGCGCGCGCGCGTCGGCATGGTCTTCCAGAAGCCCAACCCCTTCCCGAAATCGGTGTACGAGAACGTCGCGTACGGCCCGCGCATCCACGGCCTCGCGGCCGACCGCACCGAGCTCGACGAGATCGTGCAGACCAGCCTGAAGCGCGCGGGCCTCTGGGAGGAGGTCAAGGATCGCCTGGACGAGCCCGGGACCTCGCTCTCGGGCGGCCAGCAGCAGCGCCTGTGCATCGCGCGCACCATCGCGGTGAACCCGGAGGTGATCCTGATGGACGAGCCCTGCTCGGCGCTCGATCCCATCGCCACGGCGCGCATCGAGGACCTGATCGACGAGCTTCGACAGAACTACGCGATCTGCATCGTGACCCACTCGATGCAGCAGGCGGCGCGCGTCTCGCAGCGCACGGCCTACTTCCACCTCGGCGACCTGATCGAGGTCGGGCCGACCGACCTGATCTTCACCAACCCGCGCCATAAGCTCACCGAGGACTACATTACCGGCCGCTTCGGCTAGGCCAGGCGCAAGGCCCAAGGCGCAAGGTACCGGTCATTCGGATTCCTGATTACGCAGCTGGGTCAGCCAGTGAACCAGGGGGTGGAGCAGAGTGGC
>JBBINN010000131.1:0-265 GCA_037443885.1 Gammaproteobacteria bacterium
GACTCCAACGACCTTGCGGGCCACGTCGACCAGGGCGAACCGGTCGAACAGCATGCGATGTTCGAGTGAAAGGCTCTGGCGGTAGTCGTCCAGGCACTCAGTGACCGCACCTGCCCCGGCAGTCCGGATCTCTCCATCCACGCGAACGATCAGCGGCGGGTCGGGAACGATCACGCGTCGACCCTTGACGACCTTCGTCAGCTTCTTGAAGGCAAGCAGACTGTTGCGCCGGGCCGCCTTTGCCAGCACCGCTTCCTTCCACCTT
>JBBINN010000131.1:275-8233 GCA_037443885.1 Gammaproteobacteria bacterium
GCCATGCGCTCCAGCGCGAGCTTCGAATCGAAGCGGTAGTAGTAAAGATAGAGCGGATCGAGCGCCGACGCTTCGGCAATGGCTCTGGTGTATTCACGCATCGCCGAACGGGTGGCGCGGCGGGCTTCCGCCTTGCCGAGGCCACTCGCCCGGGCGGCAACCGTGATGCTCGCGGCAAGCCGCTTCACGTCCCACTCGAAGGGTCCAGGAAGGGTCTCGTCGAAGTCGTTGAGATCGAACACGAGCTTCCGCTCGGGTGAGTGGTACCACCGGAAATTTCCCAGGTGGGCGTCGCCACACAGCTCGACCTGCAGGTCCGTCCGGACGCCTGCAGCAAGATCACTGGCCATGATCGCGGCCGACCCGCGCAGGAATGTGAACGGGTTGCGACTCATCCGACCATGGCGCAGGGGGATGAGGTCCGGCAGGCGGGATTTCGCCTGTTGCGCCAGGAAACCCAGCGGATCAACCCTGCCGGCGCCGGGCGCAGCCTCAACGTGGGCCTCGAGAGGAACGGCTTCACGCCGCGCACGCCCCGCGTCATGGCGATCGGCAGGAGCGGCCCGAGGCCCAGACGCGTCGCGTTCGAGGAGTGATCTTGACTTTGGCATGGGGCTTACACCTGTAGCGCCAGTCGTGGCGCCAGCGAACGCCGTTCAGCGCGCGGGCCAGAGCTTCCTGCTGGCGATCTCCGCGCCCTGCGCCAGTGCCGCGAGCTTCGCCCACACGACGTCCGGGTCCACGCCCGCCGTGCCCACGTGGATGCTGAAGCCGCAGTCGGTGCCGGCCATGACGTTATCCCGTCCCACCCGGTCCGCGTAGCGCAGGATGCGCTGCGCAACGAGATCGGGGTGCTCGATGTAGTTCGACTGCACCTCGAGCACGCCGGGGATCAGCACCTTGCCCTCGGGCAGCTTCACGTCGTCGAACAGCATCCACTCGTGCGCGTGGCGTGGGTTCGCCGCCTCGAACTGGATCGCGTGCGGCTTGGCCTTCCAGATGAGGTCGACGATGTCGGCGAAGGGCACGTCGCAGTGGTGCGGGCCCGGGTAGTTGCCCCAGCACAGGTGCATGCGCACCTTCCCGGCCGGGATGTTCGCGAGGGCGCGGTTCAGCGCCTCGATGTGCAGCTCCATCCGCCCGCGGAACTCGGCGAGCGACAGCTCCCGGTACTGCGTGTGCCGGCCCATCGCGAGGTCCGGGCAATCCACCTGCAGCATGATGCCGGCATCGACGATCGTCTCGTATTCATGGCGCATCGCCTCGGCGAGCGCGAAGACATAGCTCTCGTGGTCAGGGTAGTGGTCGTTGCGGAAGAACAGGCCGACGACGCCAGGCGACGCAGCGCTCATGAACGTGCCGACGGCCGAGTGCTTTTTCGCCGCCGTCTTCAGCCGGGCCGCATCGAGGCGCGGCGCCTCCATGTCCCGCACGCTGATCGGCGCGTTGCAGGCCGGCGTCTTGCGGTGCTTGCGCCCCGGATCGCCCGCCATGCGCAGCTTCGAGCGCGGATAATCCTCGAGGTCCTGGAAGACGTAGCTCGTGCCCGTACCGCCGAAGCCGTCGAGGCGGTCTTTGATGTAGGTGGCGTAGCTCGGCTTCGGCCACTCGCCGTCGTTGACGATGTCCACGCCGGCCTGGACCTGGCGCGCCACGGCCTCGTCCACGCCGCGCGCCACCCGCTCGTCGAGCGCACGGGCGTCGATCGGGATGCCCTCCTCCCGGGCGAACATGATCTCCACGAGATCGTCCGGCCGAGGCAGGCTGCCGACG
The DNA here is from genome assembly GCA_037443885.1 of Gammaproteobacteria bacterium. Taxonomy (GTDB): domain Bacteria; phylum Pseudomonadota; class Gammaproteobacteria; order Steroidobacterales; family Steroidobacteraceae; genus SG8-30. The sequence continues at coordinate 2,049 of JBBINN010000131.1, forward strand.
TGCGTGGTCAGGATGCGCCCATGGTCTGGCATGTCGATTCTCCGCAATCCCGGCCCGGCATCGGGCCAGCTTCATTCTAGTCCCGGGACGAACCAGCGGACGACAGCGCCGGCCTGCCTGGCTCGTGCAGGTCACCGATGGTCCGCTTCAGTCGCGCGAGTCCTTCGGCGTCCCAGCCCTCCGGGGCGCTCACCTCCATCCAGGCATCGATGTAGTGCTCCGTCGCGTAGACGTGCCCGAAGCCGATGGGCGCGTTGTCGGCGGCGGCGATGTCCACCAGCAGCTGCAGCATGGTCACCACCGGGAACCAGCGCAGGCTCGGCGACACGTCCGGCCCGCGCTCGCCGACGAGCCACGCCGGCTCCCGATAGGCGGTGGCCGGATCGAAGAAGGTGATCGGGTCGCTGGCGTACTGCAGGTAGACGATGCGCAGCGGCCCCCACGGCTCGTCGAATTCCACCGGCGGGCTCCACTGGCTGGCGAAGCGGATCACCGATCCGTCGCGAAAGCGCGGCAGCCAGGCCGGCGAGCCGGGGTCGCGCTGACGGGTGGCCCACTGCCAGGTGCCGCTGCGAAACGGCGGGCCGCTCCACAGCGCGCCGTGGATCGGGTCGCCGACGACGTCCCAGATGTCCATCGAACGTTCCGACGCGAGCGCGCCCAGGCTCAGGCCGTGGACGTAAAGCCGCGGCCGGGCGTCGCGGGGCAGCGTGCGCCAGTGCGCATAGACCCGCTGGAACAGTTCGCGCGCTGTCTCGGTGCCGAACTCGGGCTGCGCCAGCAGCGTGAGCCAGCTCGGCAGGTAGGAGTACTGCACGGCGATGCTCGCTACATCGCCGCGGTGCAGGTACTCCACGCTGCGGATGCCGCCCGGATCTACCCATCCCGTGCCCGTCGGCGTGACCACGACGAGCACGGACCGCTCGAAGCCACCCGCGCGAAGCAGTTCCTGGAAGGCCAGCTCGGCCCGCGCCGCGATGCTGTCGGCCGAGTTCAGTCCCACGTAGACGCGGATCGGCGCCCGCGCCGGGCCGCCGGTCACCGCCTCGATCTCTTCTCGGGTCGGCACCAGGCCCACGAAACGCCGCCCCTGCCGGCCGAGGTCCTGCCAGGCCACGCGCGAGCCCTGGCCCGCCGCCTTCTGGAACATCTCCGGCGGATCGAACTCGGGCTCGACATGCGCGTCGAGCTGTCCGAAGGAGGAGTCGAAGCCGCTCAGCACCGCGCGCGCCAGCACGCCCTCGACCACCGACCAGAACAGGAACAGCGAGACGACCACCCCGATCGCGCCCGAGATGCGCCGCGGCACCAGGCGCTTGACCCGCGTGCTGACCACCCGCACGGACAGCGCGAACAGGCGCGCCACGCCGAGCAGCAGCGCGAAGGTCAGCAGTGCGATCAGGCCGACGGTCAGCGGCCTCGTGCCCTCCACCGGCGGCAGTCCCATCAACGCGTAGACCTGCGACTGCCACGCGGCGGCCTGCACCAGGAAGGCCACCGCGATGCCGAGGCAGATGAGCCAGAGGACGCCCTTGATCACCCAGCGTGAGCGGCCGCGCACGACGGGCAACTCCAGGAACAGCCATAGCCAGCGGCCGAGCACGCCGACCCCGTAGCCGGCGGCGAGCGCCATCCCCGACAACAGGCCCTGCAGGACGAACGGGCGAGGTACCAGGCTCGGCGTCAGCGACATCGCGAAGAACAGCGTGCCCAGGATCACGCCCATCGGCGAAAGCGAGCGGAAGAAGCGCTCGGGCAGGCCGAGCAATCCGAGCTTGAGGTCTGGAAGCCGACGCATCCTGTTCCGCCTGGATCCCGGTGAGCCAGCAGTATAGGCGGGCCAGGAGCGTCAACCTGCGAGCACGTCTGCAGCGAGCGGTTCTTGCGCATGGAAGCTGCGGTGCGAGACTGCGCCCGAATTCGTGTCGCGCAGCACGAATGGCGAACCCGCCATGGATTGGCTATAAGGGACCAAACAAGAAGAACACCATCGCCAGGAGAAAGGGGGAGTTATGTCATCTACTCGGGTTGCGGCCTTCGCGGTCGCGCTGCTCGCTTCGGTCACCTCCGGCGCTGCATTCGCCAAGCCGCCCGGGCCGCCGACGGAGACGATCAATGCGCCGGGCCTCAGCGCCCCGGTAACGGTCTACCGGGATGCCGAGGGCATCGCACACATCGCGGCGACGAACCGGCACGACCTCTATTTCGTCACCGGCTGGATCCATGCGCAGGACCGCCTGTTCCAGGCGGACCTGACCCGCCGGCAACCGAGCGGCTCGCTGGCAGAGCTGTTCGGGCAAGGTTCACTCGCCGGCGACGTCCAGTCCCGCACCATCGGCCTGCGGCGGGCGGCCGAACGCTCGTGGTCCGTCATCAGTCAGGAAGGGCGGGATGCGCTGACGGCCTATGCCGCGGGCATCAACGCGTGGGTGGCCGCGAATCCGCTGCCACCGGAGTACGGCCTGCTGGGCATCTCGAAGTTCCGGCCATGGAACGAGATCGACTCGCTGGTCATCGGCGCGGCCATCGCGTTCAGCCTGTCGTTCGACCTCGACACCGGCCTGACGGAGAGCTTCGGCGCGTATGCCGGACTTGTCACGGGCAACCCGCTCGCAGGCGCTGCTCTCTTCCAGTTCGACGTGTTCCGCTCGGCGCCATTCGACTGCGCCTCGTCGGTTCCGGACGCGACCGGGCAGTACCCGTTCATTCCCGTGCCGTCGGCAACCATGCCGGCCGCCGTCGCCGCGTACGAGGCAGCGCGCTGTCCGCTGACGAGCGTCGCGCCGGGCAAGGGCAGCGGCAAGCAGCCCAGGACCGGTCCTCCGACAGCCGTGCAGGCCGGCGGCAAGCCCGACCTCAAGATGCTGCGGGACCTTGCCGGCCAGGCGAGCGAGAACCTGCGCAAGTCGGACTTCATCCGCAAGCGGCTGGATGCCGACGGGACGATCGGTTCCAACGAGTGGGGCGTGACGAGGGCGGTAGGCGCGAACGGCCGGCCGATCATCGCCAACGACCCGCACCTCGCGCTGGATGTGCCGTCCACCTTCTATCCCATGGGCCAGTCGGCGAACGGGCTCGACGTCTTCGGCTCCGGATTCGCCGGCGTGCCGTTCGTCGTCCTGGGCCACAACAAGCACATCCAGTGGGGTGCGACCACGAACCCCATGGACGTGACCGACACGTTCTTCGAACTCGTGCGGTTCGACGGCAACGGCGTGCCCGCGTGCACCGTTTTCAAGGGAAGTTGCGAGCCGGTGCAACTCGTTCCCGAGGCTTTCTTCTACAACGATTTCCGGGGCGGGCTCAGTCAGGCGACGCCGCCCAGCGTTCCCCCGTTCACCATCGTCGTGCCCCGCCGCAACAACGGCCCGGTCATCGCCCTGCTCGGCGGTGCCGGACCGGGCGCCGTCGTGCCCGCCCTGTCGGTGCAATACACGGGCTTCAGCGCGTCTCGGATCCTCGACACGTTCCGCATCTGGAACGAGGCGAGGAACCTCGCGCAGTTCCGCCATGGGCTGCAGTTCTTCGACGTGGGTTCGCAGAACTGGGTCTACGGAGACATCGCGGGCAACGTGGCCTACTTCACCAGCGCCGAGATGCCGATCCGCATGGACCTGCAGGCGGGGACGGTCGCAGTCGCCCAGTTCGGCCCGCTGGCGGGTTTGCCGACACCGCCCTGGTTCATTCGTGACGGTGTCAGCGGCGTCCACGAGTGGATGCCCGTGCAGAATCCCCAGCCCGGCCAGGCGATTCCCTACGAGATCCTGCGCCAGGACGAGATGCCGCACGCCATCAACCCGCCGGCCGGCTGGTTCGTCAACGCCAACAACGACCCGGCAGGGACGGTGCTCGACAACGATCCGCTGAACCAGCTCCGCCAGGGCGGCCAGGGCATCTACTACCTGAACCCCGGCTATGCGGACGGGCTGCGCGCCGGGACGATCACGCTGCGGCTCCGGGAGAAGATCGGGCAGTCCGGGAGGGTTTCCTTCGAAGACATGCAGGCGATCCAGGCCGATGTCACCCTGCTGGATGCGCGCTACTTCGTGCCGGTGATCATGGCCGCCTTCGGCGGCGGCGCGACGTCCGGCGTCGCCGAGCTCGACGCTTTGCGGAAGGACCCGCGCATCGCAGAGGCCATCGGTCGCCTGGCCAAGTGGAACTTCTCGACGCCGACCGGCATCCAGCCCGGCTACGACGCCGGCGACCCGCCGGTCATGCCAGCGGACCTGCCGAATCCCACGCAGGCGGAAATCGCCAACAGCGTGGCCGCGACGATCTTCAGCGTGTGGCGGGGCCAGGCGATCCGGCAGATCGTGGACGCGCCACTGGGCGCACTGCCCAAGCCGGGCAGTGGCCAGGCTATCGCGGCGCTGCGGCACGTGTTCGACACGTTCCCGCTCACGGGCGGCAAGGGGATCTCCGGCGTCGTCGACTTCTTCGACGTGGCTGGTGTCGCAGATCCTGCCGCGCGTCGCGACATCAAGGTGCTGCGGGCAATGGCCTCGACACTCGACCGCCTCGCGGGCGAGCCGTTTGCCACAGTCTTCCGCGGCTCGACCGACCAGGACGACTACCGCTGGGGCTACCTGCACCGGATCACCTTCGATCATCCGTTCGTGCCGCAGTTCAGCATCCCACCCGCCGCGGGCGCCTTCCTGCCACCGCTGGGCATGATCGACGGCATCCCGACGGATGGCGGGTTCGGGGTGGTGGATGCCTCCTCCCACGGCGCCCGCGCGGAGCGCTGGACCGACTTCGGCTTCGGCAGTGGCCCGGTTCGACGCTTCGCCGGCGAGCCCAGCTCGGCCTTCGGCAGCCGCGCCGAGTCCATTTGGGCAGGCGGCGTCAGCGGCGTGCCAGGCAGCCCGTACTACTTCAACCTGCTGCCGTACTGGCTCTCGAACAACGCGTTGCCGACCGTGCTGAAGCCCTCCGACTTGAGGTCGGGAGCGTCCAGGTTGATTCGCTTCGTGCCCTGAGCTGCGCCGAGGCGTGAGACAGCCGGGCCCGCCTCGTGCGAACGGGGCGGGCCCGGCCGCATTGCGGGTCCGTCGGCAGCTCAGGGCAGCAGCAGGGCCCAGGTGTCGGCCGGCCCGGATGCCTCAAGCCGACCGAAGCGCCGGCGCTCCGGGTACATCGGGCTTCGAGAGGCGCAAGATCGCCTGGAACAGCTCGCGATCACCGAGCACCGCGAGCCGCTCGGGGGGCGTCAGCCAGCCGAGGGCTTCCGCCACGGTATGCGCGTCGCCGATCTTGGCCCGGGCGGTCATGACCATGACGTCCGGATGCCCGCGCGTCGGCGCCGGTCGCGGCAGGACGCCGCCAAAATGGCGTTGCCGCGCGAGCTCGTCCTCGACGAGCCGCGTGATGGTTGCGCCTGCGACGACCGTCTCGAGTCGCGCCTCGATCTCGTCGCGCAGCGCGATGACCCGAGGCACCTCGATCTCCTCGGGAACCGTCAACAGGCCGAGGAACTCGGAGGCCCGCGCGAGCGACACGCTGCCGCTGGCGGCCGACAAGGGCAGCGCCAGCACCAGGCCGGCGAGTGCAGGCGACATCCACAAGAACAGCGGCAAGGACACGTAGATCAGCACCCCCGAGACTACGATGCCGGCGACCGTCTGCAGCCAGTGCCGGCGAAGCAGCGTGACCCACGGCGCCCGCGTGCGCCGGCGCGTCTGGGTAGCCCAGCCGGAATCCTGGCCCCACAGGATCTCCGAGACCTGCCGGATCTGCATCATCATCACGATCGGTGCGTACAGCGCCGACAGCACCGTCTCCGCGACGGCGCCGAGCACCACGCGCAGCGGGTTGACGATGCGCGCGAGCTCACGATCGACGAACATCCTGAGCACGCCGAGCATCTTGGGCAGCAGCAGCGTGCCCATCGCGACGATGAACAGGTTCAGCATGCGCTCACTGTCGAACAGCGGCCAGCGCGGAAACAGCGACATCTCGTCGGTGAAGTACTCGTACTGGACCGTCGCAATCTGCGCCGCGGTCGCGAGGCCGACCGCGATGAGCAGGAACCACAACGGCGAGGCGAGGTAGCTCATGACGCCGATCGCCATGTGGACGCGGTTCGACAGCGTGAAGCCGCGGCTCCCGATGACCGCCAGGTGCTGGAGGTTGCCTTGCGCCCAGCGCCGGTCGCGCGCGGCCGAGTCGAGCAGCACCTGGGC
>JBBINN010000132.1:0-8187 GCA_037443885.1 Gammaproteobacteria bacterium
TCCATGCGATACGCCACTGTGCAGCATCAGCGGACTTTTTCAACAGCCTGCTAGGGCCTGTTAACGCTGCGGCGATCGCTGCGCTGGAGCCTGCGGTGGCCCGAGGCAAGGAACGAGGAGCGAAATGTGCCGTACGCGCTTGAGCGACGAGAGACGCAGCCCCGGGCCACCCCAGGCCCAGCCCTGCGGGTTGCGGCCGGCAAGGCCGGCGGGCAGCGTTAACAGGCCCTAAGCCGCGGCCGCCCTCAGGCGGCGATCGCGCCCGCCTCCCCGAGCAGCGCCCGGAGCTCGCCCGAGCGGTACATCTCGACCGCGATGTCGCAGCCGCCGATCAGCTCGCCGTTCACGTACAGCTGCGGGAAGGTCGGCCAGTTCGAGTAGGCCTTGATCGCCTCGCGCAACTCGGGGTCCTCGAAGATGTTGACATGCGCGAACGTCGCGTTGCAGGCCCGAAGCGCGGCTACGGTCTGCGCCGAGAAGCCGCACTGCGGGAAATCCGGCGGGCCCTTCATGAACAGCACGACCGGGGCGGAAGCGAGGTGATCCTTGATGCGCTGCGTGACGTCGCTCATGGGAGGCTCCGTGGGAATCTGGTTTCAGGCGATCCGGCGCTCGTCCTGCCGGCGGCGGCGCTCCTCGGCCGCGCGCACGACGGTCCACTGCTGGTCGGGCGACATGCGGATCCAGCCCGCGATCTCTTCCCGGCTGCGGGCGCAGCCGCGGCAGTAGCCCTGCTCGTCGAGCGAACAGACGTTGATGCAGGGGGAATTTGGTGCGGGGGTGGTCATCCGGGTCTCGACAGGCCCCGGCGGGAATCCGGGCAGCGTTGAATTATGGGGGGCGGTCGCCTATTCTTCAATTTCGCTTCGTGCTTTCAAGACGACAAGGCGCCCTGTCCTAGACAGCCGCCCCACGACCGCGAATCCACGCACCCGAGGGGAAACCATGAATCCGCTCACTTCCGTCAAGGGATCGATCACGCTCGCCTTCGTTCTCGCCGCGATCGTGAGCGTGTGGCTCACGCTGCTGGCCGGCGGCTCCATCGGCGTGAACTTCCCGCAGATCGGCCGATGGCTGCACATCGTGTCCGGCGTGATGTGGATCGGGCTGCTCTATTACTTCAACGTCGTCCAGGTGCCGGGCCTCGCCGCCGCGGCGGCCGACAAGGGTGGCCCGGGCGGCGCCGGCATCAGCAAGTACATCGCGCCGCGCGCGCTGCTGTGGTTCCGCTGGGCGGCCGTCGCCACCTGGGTCACGGGCGCCTACTACCTGCTCGTGGGCTACGGCAGCCCGAAGGCCCTGCACAGCGCCTTCATGCTCGAGGAGGGCTTCCGCACCATCGGGGTCGGCGCGTGGCTCGGCACGATCATGCTGTTCAACGTCTGGGTATTCATCTGGCCGAACCAGAAGAAGATCCTCGGCATCGTGCAGGCCTCGGATGAGGAGAAAGCCAAGGCCCGCGTGACGGCGCTTTACGCCTCCCGCACGAACTTCATCCTGTCGGTCCCGATGCTGCTGTGCATGGGCGGCCAGTCGCACGGGCTGCCGTTCTGAGGCACTCGCCGCCGGCGGACGTCGAGGAGGTCGTGGCCCACGCACTGGCCGAGGACGTCGGTGCGGGTGACCTGACCGCCGCGCTCGTGCCCGCCGACGCCGCCGCTCGCGCGCGCATCGTCGCGCGCGAGGCCGCGGTCCTCGCCGGGCGACCCTACGCAGAGGCGGTGTTCCGCCAGGTCGAACCGCGGCTCGAGCCTCGCTGGCGTGCCGACGACGGCGAGAAGGTCGACGCCGGTGCCGTGCTGTGCGAGCTGGAAGGGCCCGCCCGCGGCCTGCTGACCGCCGAACGGACCGCGCTCAACTTCCTGCAGACCCTGTCGGCGACGGCCACGGCCACGGCGCGCTACGTCGAGGCCGTTGCCGGCACCGGCTGCACGGTTCTCGACACTCGCAAGACTCTGCCCGGCCTGCGGCTGGCGCAGAAGTACGCGGTACGCTGCGGCGGCGGCAGCAACCATCGCCTCGGCCTGTACGACGGCATCCTGATCAAGGAAAACCACATCGCCGCAGCGGGCTCGATCGCGGCGGCGGTGGCCGCCGCGCGCGCGTCCGGCGCAGGCGTCATGGTCGAGGTCGAGGTGGAGTCGCTCGCCGAGCTTGCCGAGGCGCTCGAGGCCGGTCCTGACGTCATCATGCTGGACGACTTCACGCTCGCCGACATGGCCCGGGCGGTGAAGGTCAACCGGTCGCACCGCCGGCCGGTCAAGCTCGAGGCCTCGGGCGGCGTGGACCTCGAGGGGATCCGCCGCATCGCCGAGAGCGGCGTGGACTACGTCTCCGTCGGCGGGCTCACCAAGCACGTCCGCGCCATCGACCTGTCGATGCGCATCGAGGGGACTGTCCCCATTTCCGTCCGCTGACTTCGCCGCTGGCACGACACTCCCCGGAAATGGAGACTGTCCCCGATCCCGCGCGCGGGCGGGATCCGGCGGTTGAGCCTGCGCTGCGGCAGCCGCGACACTGCCGAACCAGGCGTCAGATCACGCGCGCGCGGGCGAGGTGGCCAGTGGTCCCTGGAGCGAGCGAAATGGGGGCCCGGCCGGATCCCGCCCGCGCGCGAGGCAGGGTCTAAGTCCTGGTTCTGGGTCAGTGTGCGGTCCCGGTCGCGGGCGCTCGTGGCGGATCCGCCATCAGATGATCGCGGTGTGCTTCAAACGCTGCGGTTGCGCCACGCCGTAGCCCTGCGCGTAGTCCACGCCGAGGTTGCGCAGCAGCTCGATGATCTCGGCATTCTCGGCCCACTCGGCGATGGTCTTCTTGCCGGTCAGGTGCCCGATCTCGTTGATCGAGCGCACCATCTCCCGGTCGATCGCGTCGTGCAGCAGTCCCTTCACGAAGCTGCCGTCGATCTTCAGGAAGTCCACCGGAAAGTGCTTCAGGTATCCGAAGGACGACAGGCCCGTGCCGAAGTCGTCGAGGGCGAACTTGCAGCCGAGCTCCTTGAGGGCCTGGATGAAGCGGTTCGCCTGCGAGAAATTGGCGATGGCCGCCGTCTCGGTGATCTCGAAGCAGATCTTGCTGGCGTCGAGACCGCTGCGGTGGAACTGCTCTATTACGAAGGGCAGGAACTTGTCGTCGCCCAGACTCTGGCCCGACAGGTTGATCGAGCACATGGCGAGGCGGGCGCGCTCGTCGGCCTCGGACACCAGCCAGCGGAACGCGCTCTCCACCACCCAGCGGTCGATCGAGGGCGTCAGGCCATAGCGCTCGGCCGCCGCGATGAACTGGTCGGGCGCCACGATCTTGCCGCTCTCGTCGCGCATGCGCAGCAGGAGCTCGTAGTGCTCGCCCGGCTCGTCCTCCTGCAGCGGCGCGATCGCCATCCGGAACAGCTCGAAGCGCGCCTCCTCCAGCGCGTTACTGATGCGGGCCGCCCACTGCATCTCGCGGCGGCGGCGCATCAGGTCGATGTCGTTCTCCTCGAAGCAGTGCACGCGGTTGCGGCCAGCCTCCTTGGCCGCCATGCAGGCGCTGTCGGCCGCCGAGAGGATCGTGGCCACGTCCTCGTTCTCGGCCGTGATGGGCACCACGCCCACCGACACGCCGAGCCGGAAGTTGCGGTCCTCGAAGGTGAAGCGGAAGTTGCGCACGGCCTCGCGCAGGGTCTCGGCCGTCCTGAGGGCCTCCTCGAGCGGGCAGCTCTCGAGCAGCACGCCGAACTCGTCACCGCCGAGGCGGCCGAGCGTGTCGCGCCAGCGGACCCTGGACTTGAGCAGCGCTCCGACCTGGCCGAGCAGCGCGTCGCCGGCGGCATGGCCGCAGGTGTCGTTGACGATCTTGAACTGGTCGAGATCGAGGTAGCAAAGCGCGTAGGAGGTCTCCTTTGCGCGCGCGCTCTTCAGCGCCCGCTCGAGCCGCTGCTCGAACTCGCGCCGGTTCACCAGGCCGGTCAGAACGTCGTGGCTGGTGTGGTAGGTCAGGCGGCGGTTAAGCTCGCGCGACTCGGACACGTCGTGGAAAACGAGCACGCCGCCCGTGACCTTGCCGGTGCCATCGCGGATCGGCGAGGCGGTGCTCTCGACGTACAGCTCGTTGCCGTCCTTGCGGATGAGCAGCATCGGCCGCAGCGACTTGACCGGGCGGGCGCGGCGCACTGCGACCGTCATCGGGTTTTCGAGCGGCTCGCAGGTCTCCTCGTGGAAGGCCCGGAAGACCTCGTCGATGCTGCGGCCGAGGACGTCCTGGAGGCGCCAGCCGGTCAGCTCCTCGGCCACGGGGTTCACGTACTCCACGCGCCCGTGCGCGTCGGTGCTGATCACCCCGTCGCCGATGGACTGCAGCGTGATCTGCGCCCGCTCCTTCTCGCGGAACAGCGCCTCCTCGTAGAGGCGCCGCTCGGTGATGTCGAGTTCGACGCCGACGAGCCGGCGCAGGCGCCCGTCCCGGTCCACGCGGCCGCGGGCGCGGCTGACGACCCAGCGCCACTCGCCGTCGGCGTGCCGCAGGCGGTGGACGCTCTCGAACATTTCCGACTTGCCGGCGAGGTGCTCGCGCATCATGTTGGACACGCGCGGCAGGTCGTCGGGATGGACCATGCGGGTCCAGTCGGGCGATGCGATCACGTCGTCCTGTGCGTAGCCCAGCATCTCCTTCCAGCGCGGCGAGAACCACGTGCGGTTGTTCGTCGCGTCGTAGTCCCAGAGGCCGTCGTTGGCGCAGGGCAGCGTCAGCTCCTGGCGCTCCTGGATGATGGCGAGCCGCTCCGCGAGCGCGATCCGCTCCAGGCCGCTCGCCAGGCTCGTGCCGACGAGCTTGAGCAGCAGGTGCAGGTTGACGTCCCAGCTCTCGCGAGGCTGGGCCGAGCCGAAGGCCAGGAAGCCGCGCACTACGCCCTGCACGCCGAAAGCGATGAGCAGCAGCGAGCGGATGTCCAGTTCCGCGAGGCGGGCGGCGTCCGCCGCCTGCTCGGCACGGACCGCGTGCGTGTCGCGGAACTCGACGATGCGGACATGCTCGAGGCGCGAGCGGATCCATGGCAGTTCGTCGAGCGACTTGCCGCGGAGCGCCTCCGGCCGGCATCCGGCGAAGACGCTGCGCGAGGCGGCGACGGAGTCGATGAACGCGCCGGGATTGTCGAACAGCGCGAGGAACACCACGTCGGTTCCCGTGGCCTCGCGCAGGATCTCGAGGTTCTGCCGGATGACCGCGTCCGCGTTGGCGGCGGTCAGGTTCTGGAAGTCGACTGCGACCTTGGTGCAGGTGATATCGACACCGAGGACCGGCCGACTCGTGGGGGGCTGCCACAGCTTCGGCGACAGGATGTCCGACGCCGTGAAGTCCTGAAGCTGATCTCCCTGCACTGTCGGCACCCGGCCTGGCTCCCCCACCGTCGGCAGTGTGTCATTGCGACCGGGGCCTGCCGCAGGAACGGGTTAACAGTTTCCCTGCACGGGCGCCCAGCCGGTTACGGCGCATTGTGTCAGAAAGATCTAGGAATGCAAGCTAAGTCTCTGTATTTAATACGGCTCGTACTGGCGTGCGGCGGCCGGGTTTCCGTCCGCGACGCAGGCCGCATCGGCCCGTCCCGTAACCAGGTACCAGTCGCGGCGGTTGGCATGGATGAGAAAGCGCTTGCCGGATGCCGCAAAGCAGCCGGCAAGACGCTCGTTGTCAACAAGCAGGGCGCGGTCCGGCGCGGCGTTGAGCCACAAGGCCGCATCACGATCTTCCTGGTCCGGATCGAAGCCGCGCCGATGGCCGAAATTGGTGGTCGGCCGCCGCAGCTGCAGGAGGTACTGTTCGCGGTAGGCGACGAGACCGAGTTCAGTGCCCGGCGCGAGGGACCGCTCGACCGCGTCCGCGAGATTCCGCGCCGAGCGAGCGCCGTTCATCATCGGGTTGATCCAGAGGCCCTGCACGACCACGACCAGCGCGAGCAGTCCCGCCCAGGCGGCGAAACCGCGTCGCGGCCGCAGCAGCGCGAGCAGCACGGCCCCCGCCAGGGCGATCGCCACGAGCGGCGCCACCGAAACGACGTCGTAGCGCTCCGCCAGGCGGGCAAGCTTGTCGGGCCTGAGCAGCTCGAGGTATGCCGCGGCGCCCGCCGCGACGAGGACGGCGGCCGTGGCCATCGCGAAAAGGAGCGCCTGGGCGCTCTGCCGCGCGGCGATCGCGGCGAGCCAGGGGCCTGCCGCGAGTGCGAGAGCCGGCAGCGCCGGCAGGATGTAGACGCCCCGTTTGCCGCTGCTCGCGCTGAAGAAGGCGAGGACCAGCGCGATCCAGCCCAGGAACAGCAACGCGCGTCCGTCGCGCTCGCGCCAGGCCGCCCGCCAGCGGGGCACGAGCCACGGCAGCAGGGCCGTGCCCGGCAGCCAGAGGCCGGGAATCACGTTCACGAGGAAGTAGTGCCAGGGCTCATGGTGGTGCCAGGCGGACGCATAGCGGGTGATCGTCTGCGTGAACAGAAGCTCGTCCCGGTACGCGGCCAGCTCCGGGTCGCCGGACAGCGCCACCGCGGCGAGCATCGGCACGAGCCAGCAGGCGATCGCGCCCAGCGCAGTGGCCGGGGCGAGCCACCACCGCGCACCGCCTGCGCCGGCCCACAGTCCGCTGAACCCGAGGCGCCGCAACGCGAAGAACGGCAGCACGAGCAGCAGTGCCAGGAACCCCGTGCCCTTGGTGATGACCCCGAGGCCTGCCGCGAAGCCGCCGAGGGCGTAGGCTCGCCAGTCCGGCCCCGCCAGCAGGTGCCTTCCGATGCCGTACAGCGCTGCCGTGCTGAAGAACGCCAGCAGCATGTCGATCTGCGCCGCGCGCGCCTGCATGACGAACTGCACGGAGAACGCCAGCAGCAGCGCGGACGCGAGCCCTGCCTCCCGCGACCAGACTCGCCGGCCGAGGTCGTAGACGAGCAGCAGGATCCCGATGCCGGCCAGCAGCGACGGCAGCAGGAAAGCGAGCCGCAGCTCGCCCGTCAGCGCGTACATCCCACCGATCGCCCAGAAGAAGACCGGCGGCTTGTCCTGGTACAGGTCGCCGCCGATGCGCGGGAACAGCCACTCGCCGGTCGCCGCCATGTCGCGGGCGATGAGCGCGAAGCGCGGCTCGTCCGCCGGCCAGGGATCGCGCAGGCCGAGGCCCGCGCCGAAGAGCACGGCACCGACCAGGATCAGCATCAGCAGGTCGCGGCGCAGCTGCTCCGCCCCGCCGGTCGCCACGGGCGGCGTCACTGCGCCGCCAGCTCCTGCGATCGCTCGCGGCGGACGAAATGCACGTTGCGCAGGTACACGAACAGGCCCGTCGCCTGGCCGACGATGAACACCGGGTCGCGCCGGTGGATCGCGTAGATGAGCAGCGTGAGCCCGCCGGCGATGCTCAGGTACCAGAAGGCCGTCGGGATAACGCTCTTCTTCCGGCGCTCGCTCGCGATCCACTGCACGATGAAACGCATGGAGAACATCGCCTGGCCGAGGAAGCCGAGGGCGAGCCACATCGCCGGGATGTCGAAAAACTGCTGCACCACGATGGCTCCTTGTGGTTGTCGGCGCCGGGGCCGCCGTGTTCAGTCCTCGGTCGCGCCGAGACCAGGCTTCGCGCGCGCCCTGAGCCACATCACGCCGAAAAGGTCGACGATGCCGACCCACAGCCGGTTGTGCAGCCCGTACTTCGACTGGCCCAGCGTGCGAGGCCGGTGGTTCACCGGCACCGAGATCACGCGCGCGCCCTGCTGCTGGTAGAGGGCCGGCAGGAAGCGGTGCTGGTGATCGAAGAACGGGAGCTCCAGGAACGTGGCGCGGTGCATCAGCTTGATGCCGCAGCCGGTGTCCGGGGTGCCGTCGCCGAGGAGACGGCCGCGGACGCCGTTGGCGACGCGCGACGACAGGCGCTTGAGCCAGCTGTCGCGCCGGGTGGTGCGGTGGCCCATCACGATCAGGACGGACGCGTCCTCCGCCCGCGCAGCGTCCCGCGCGACGATCAGAGCCGGGATGTCCGCCGGGTCGTTCTGCCCGTCGCCGTCGAGGGTCGCCACCCACTCGGCGCGCGCGGCACGCACGCCGGTGCGGACCGCGGCACTCTGGCCGCTGCGGCGCGGGTGGCGGATGAGACGGACCTGCGGCACCTCGGTGCGCGCGGCCCGCACCGCAGCGGCGGTGCCGTCGGTGCTGCCGTCATCCACGAAGATCGCTTCGA
>JBBINN010000133.1:0-8131 GCA_037443885.1 Gammaproteobacteria bacterium
GGCTAGGTGGAGCGCCCTTGCGGCGCACGCCTCGCCGGACGTCCAGGCCGAGGTGTCTCGTCAGCTCGAGGCAGCGCGCCAGGAGAATGGTCGCTACCTCCAGGCACTGGCCACCGCTGAGGAGCGTGAGCGGGCGGCTGCCTCGGCGGCCGAGACGGCGAAGCGTCAGGGGGAGGTGGAGGCGGCGGCAGCGGCCGCGGCCGCGACTGCGGCTGCGGCCGAACAGGCCCGCATGCTCGAGGAGGAGCGCCGCGCCGAGGAGGAACGGCACGCCGGCCAACAGGCCGAAGTGCGCCACCTCGTGAGCTTGCTGCGGCAGGCGCAGGCCGCGCTCGATCGAGGCGCATCGGCCCGCTCGGCGCGGCTACGCGACACCATCGCAGAGAGGCTTCCGCAGGCGCCTGCGCTGCCCCCCTGGTTCGCGCGCCAGCTCGAGCAGATCGAATCACGTCTCGAGGAGCTGAAGGACTGGAAGACCTTCCGCGTCGCCCCCAAGCGCACCGAGCTGCTGCAGCGGATGCAGGCCCTGGTCGGCGCCACGATGTCCCCGGAAGAACTCGCGCGGCACGTCCGCCAGCTGCGCGAGGAATGGCGCAGCCTCGACCGGGGTGCAGGGCAGGACGCCGCCCCGGAGTCGCAGGCGTTCGAGGAGGCGGCCGAGCAGGCCTACGCGCCCTGTCGCGAGCACTTCGCGCGCCAAGCCGGGCTGCGCCGCGAGAACCAGGCCCGGCGCGAGGTGCTGCTCGAGCGGCTGGAAGCCTTTGCGGCGGCCCAGGCCGGCGAGTCGCCGGACTGGCATGCCATCCGGCAGGTCATCTTCGAAGCGCGCGACGAATGGCGTCGGTACGCGCCGGTGGACCCGGATGCCGTCAAGCCGCTGCAGGAGCGCTTCCACGCGCTGCTCGACGCACTGCGCTCCCGGCTCGACGCCGAATACGCACGCAACCTCGAAGCCAAGCGCGCGCTGATCGCCCGCGCCGCCGAACTCGTGAGCCTCGAGGACACACGCAGCGCCATCGCGGCGGCGAAGGACCTGCAGAGGGCGTGGAAGTCTGTCGGGATCGTGCCGCACCGGGAAGGCAACGCGCTGTGGGATGAGTTCCGGCGCCACTGCGATGCCGTGTTCCAGCGCAGCTCGCAGGAGTCTGCGGCGCAGGCGGCGGCGCTCGAGGCCAGCCACGCTGAGGCGATCGCGCTGTGCGAGGATCTCGAGCGCGTCGCCGGTCTCGACGGCGAGCCGTTGCGGTCGGCACTCGAACAGGTGCAGGCGCTGCGCGTCCGTTTCGAATCGCTGGAATTGCCGCGGTCGTCCGCGCATAAGCTGCGCCAGCGGCTGTCCCGGGCGATCGAGCACTGTGACGACGCGCGGCGCCGGCTGCAGCGCGCCGCGGCACGGCAGGGCTGGGCCGACCTGTTCGCCGCCGCAGCCCAGGTTCGCGCGTACGCGCTCGCGACCGTCGCGGGACGGGCGGCGGGCGACTGCGAGGCCCTGCGGGCGGCCGCCGAGTCTGCCGTCGGCGGGCTCGGGCAGGCACCCAAGGGCATGCGCGTGTTGCTGGAGCAGCAGCTCGCCGCGGCGGCCGCCGGCACGCTCAGCGCCGACCTCGTCGCGAATGCGCAGGCGCTGCGGCTGCTGTGCGTGCGCGTGGAACTGGCCGCGGGTGTCGACACGCCGCCGGAGGACCTCGGGCTTCGGCGCGAGCACCAGATGCAGCGCCTGGTCCAGTCGATGGCGCACGGCGAGCGCGAGTCGCCGGCCGATCTCGAGCACCTCGCGCGGGAGTGGATTGCGATCGGACCCGTCGAGCCGCAGGAGTACGACGCATTGTTCGCACGCTTTGGGCGATGCCTCGACGCAGTTGGCCGCGGGTTTGCGGCCTGAGACGGAGTCCTTTCGGCGTTTCCCTTCAGGCGTTTGCTCAGAGCCGCTCGAGCAACCAGCCCGGGAAAAACGTCAGGAGTGCCACCGGCACGAGGCACAGCAGGCTCGCGCCGAGCGCGAGGCGGCGCGCCGGCAGCGATTCGCCGCTGACCTGGCCCATGAACGCGTACTGCAGCACCCGCAGGTAGAAGTAGAGCCCTAGGTAGCTCGCCAGCAGGCCGGCGACGGCAAGGCTCGTGTAGCCGGCTTCCATGACGTTGCGGAAGATGAGGAACTTGGCGACGAAGCCGGGGAAGGGCGGAAGGCCGGCGAGCGAAAGCATCGCGACGCCGAGCGTGAGCGCGGCGTAGGGCCTGCGGTGATATAGGCCCTGCAGCGACTCGAGGCGGTCCGCCGCGGCGTCATCCGCTCCCGCCGGCAGCGCCGCGAAGGCGAGCACGTTCATGAGCCCGTAGGCGATCACGTAGAAGGCGACCGCCTCGAAGCGGCCCTCGGGCGCGCCCAGGAAGGCGAAGAACAGGTAGCCGGCGTGGGCGATCGAGGAATAGGCGATCATGCGCCGGAAGCTCGACTGGCGGATGGCGGCGAGGTTGCCCCAGGCCATGGAGACGAGCGGCAGCAGCGCGATGGGCGCCACGAGTGCCGCCGGTACGCCGGCCTCGCCGAAGAGCCGCACGGCGGCTAGCAGCACGCCGGCCTTCACGATCGCGGCCATGTAGGCGGTGACAGGCACGGTGGCGCCCTGGTAGGCGTCCGGTGCCCAGGCGTGGAAGGGTATGACTGCTGCCTTCAGGAAGAACGCCGCGACCACCAGCAGCGCGCCCGCGGTGGCGAGCGGCGTGCCCGCGCCGAGGCCCGCCGCGAAGCTCGCGGTCGCGAGCGTGCCGGTCGCGCCGAGCAGCAGCGAGGCGCCCATGAGGAGCATCGCGCTCGCCGCGCCGCCCAGCACGAGGTACTTGAGCGCGGCCTCGGCGCTGCCCGGCCCGCGCATGCCGGCCATCACCAGCACGTAAACCGGCAGCGACAGCAGCTCGAGGCCGATGAAGAGCGTGAGGAAGCTGTCGGAGGACAGCGTCAGGCAGGCGCCATAGAGCGAGAACAGCAGCAGCAGGTACGGCCGCGGGCCCTCGAGCTCGCCGCGCGCGAGCAGCACGACCGGGATCGCGAGTCCGAGCATCACGGCCTTGCCGGCGAAGGCCGCCGTGTCCACGGCGAACTGACCCGGGAAGGGCTCGCCCGCGTGTCCCGTCGCGGCGAGCCACAGCGCCGCGAGGAAGGCCGCGGCGAAGGTCGCGAGCGTCAGCGGCAGCCCGTCCGGCGGGCGCCGCGAGACGAGCTCGACCACGATGAGCAGCAGGGCACCCGCGAGCAGCAGGTGCTCGGGCAGCATGCCGGTTAACACGGTCTGCCAGTTCACGGCGCACCCCCGGCGGCATCACCTAGCACGAGCTGCTGGAACTGCAGCGAGCCGCCCTCGGTCCTGGCGAGCGGCCCGGCGGGCGCGATGCCGAGCCAGAACACCGCGGCGACGATCGCCGCGAGGATGGCCTTCTCGCGCAGGTCGAGGTCCGCGACCGCGTGGCCGCCTGGCACCTTCTCCTCGCCGAAGAGGAACAGGCGCGCGAAGCGCAGCATGTACAGCGCACCCAGCACCACGCCGAGCACGGCCGTCACGCCGAGCACCAGGGTGGTGGAGCCCAGGCCGGCGACGTGCTCGGCCCAGCCGGCGCTGACGGCGCCGACCAGCACCAGGAACTCGCCGGTGAAGCCGCTCGTGGCCGGCAGGCCGATGGAGGCGAGCGTCAGGATCATGAAGAACACGGAGTAGACCGGCATCGCCTTGGCGAGCCCGCCGTAGGCGGCGAGGTCACGGGTGTGGCAGCGCTCGTAGATCATGCCGACCATGAAGAACAGGCCCGCCGACACGAGGCCGTGGCTCACCATCTGGATGGCGGCGCCCTGGATGCCCAGCAGGTCGAAGCACGCAAGCCCGAGCATCACGTAGCCGAGGTGGCTGATGGAGGAGTAGGCGATGATCTTCTTGATGTCGTCCTGCACCAGCGCCAGGCAGGCGCCGTAGACGATGCTGACGACGGCGAGCGTCATGAACAGCGGCGCGGCGGCCACGGCGGCGTCCGGGAAGAGCGGGAAGCCCAGCTTCATGAAGCCGTAGGTGCCCATCTTCAGCAGCACGCCGGCGAGGATCACCGAGCCGGCGGTCGGCGCCTCGACGTGGGCGTCCGGCAGCCAGGTATGCAGCGGCACGATCGGCACCTTGATCGCGAAGGAGAGCGCGAAGGCGCCGAGCAGCCAGGCCTGGACGTTCACAGGCAGGTCGAGACCATATAGGTCGGTGAAGGCGAAGGACAGCGCGCCGCGCTCCTCGTAGAGCGACCACACGAGGTAGATCAGCGCCGCCAGCATGAGGATGCTGCCGAAGGCGGTGTAGAGCACGAACTTGATGGTGGCGTAGATGCGCCGCTCGCCGCCCCAGATCCCGATCATCAGGAACATCGGGATCAGCATCGTCTCCCAGAACACGTAGAACAGGAACAGGTCCTGGGCGACGAAGGTGCCGATCATCGCGAACTGGATGAAGAACACCATCGCGTGGAACAGCTTCACGTCCTGGCGGATGGCGTTGACGGCGCCGGCGACCACCAGCGGCCCGAGGAAGGCCGTCAGCAGCACCAGCAGCACGTTCATGCCGTCGAGGCCGACGTGGTAGAACACGCCCCAGTCGGCGATCCAGGGCAGGCGTGTCTCGAACTGCAGCCCGGCGAAGCCGGGCTGGAACTGGCCGTAGAGCCAGGCCGCGAGCAGGAACTGCAGCAGCATCACGCCGAAGGCGAGTATGCGCACGGCCAGGTCCGAGTCGCGCGGCAGCAGGAGCAGCGAGGCCATGCCCATGACCGGCAGCCACAGCAGGTAGTTCAGGAGCGTCGCATCAGCCATTGCGAAGGCTCCAGGTCAGCAGCAGCACGAGGCCGGCGAGGCCGAGCAGCAGGTAGGCCTGAAGGCTGCCGGTCTGGATGCGCGCGAACCCGCCCGCGGCGCGCCGCGCCAGGCCGGCGAGGCCGTGCAGCGTGCCGTCGAGCAGCCGCCGGTCGCCGAGGCCGAGGAACACCCGCCGCGACAGCCATTCGAGCGGCCGGCCGAGGACGGCCTCGTAGAGTTCGTCGACGTAGTACTTGCCGGTGAGCAGCCGGTGCAGGCCGGCGAAGCGCGCCTCGAGCTGCGCCGCGCGGGAGGCGTCGCCGGCGTAGAGCCAGGCGGCCAGCGCGAGGCCGCTGAGACCCAGGGCCACCGACAGCACGAGCAGCGGCACGTGGAAATGCTCCATCGCCGGGACGATGGCCGGCAGCGGCAGCAAGGGCTCCAGGAAGTGCGGGATGGAGAAGAACCCGCCGACCGCGGACAGCACCGCGAGCACCACCAGCACGCCGGCCATGGACGGCGGGGACTCGTGCACGTGGTGCTCGACCTCGTGGCTCATGCGCGAGGCGCCCATGAACACCCGCCACAGCAGCCGGAACATGTAGAAGGCCGTCAGCAGCGCCGTGAACGCGGCCAGTCCGAAGAGCAGCACCGATCCGCCGCTCTCGCTCGCCAGCGCGTACCAGAGGATCTCGTCCTTGGAGAAGAATCCGGCGAGCGGCGGCAGGCCCGCGATCGCGGCGGTCGACACCGCGAAGGTGGCGAAGGTCACCGGAATCCGCCGGGCCAGGCCGCCCATGCGGCGGATGTCCTGCTCGCCGCCGAGGGCGTGGATCACGCTGCCGGCGCCGAGGAACAGGCAGGCCTTGAAGAAGGCGTGCGTGTAGAGGTGGAACACGGCCGCGCCGTAGGCGCCGACGCCGAGCGCCAGGAACATGAAGCCGAGCTGCGACACGGTCGAGTAGGCCAGCACCTTCTTGATGTCGGTCTGCACGACTGCGATGGTCGCGGCGAAGAAAGCGGTGAGGACGCCGATGGTGGCGACGACGGCCGAGGCCTCCGGCGCCACGAGGTACACGCCCGACAGGCGCGCCACGAGGTAGACGCCCGCGGTGACCATGGTCGCCGCGTGGATCAGCGCCGAGACCGGCGTGGGGCCGGCCATGGCGTCGGGCAGCCACACGTGCAGCGGGATCTGCGCCGACTTGCCGGTGGCGCCGATGAACAGCAGGATGCCGACCAGCGCCGCCGACAGTCCCGGAACCGGGCCCGCGCCGAAGGCCGCGTTGATGGCGTCCATGTCGAGCGTGCCGAGCGCCTGCCACAGCAGGAACATGCCGAGCAGGAAGCCGGCGTCGCCGACGCGGTTGGTGATGAAGGCCTTCTTGCCGGCGGCCGACTTCTCCGGGTCGGAGAACCAGAAGCCGATCAGCAGGTAGGAGGCGAGGCCCACGCCCTCCCAGCCGACGAACAGCACCAGCAGCGAACGGCCCAGGACCAGCAGCAGCATGAAGAAAAGGAACAGGTTCAGGTACGCGAAATAGCGCGCGTAGCCCGGGTCGCCCTTCATGTAGCCGGTCGAATAGACGTGGATCAGCGTGCCGACGCCGGTGACGATCAGCACCATGACCGCGCTCAGCCGGTCGAGCAGGAACGCGATCTCGAAGCTGCGGTCGCCGAAGGCGGCCCAGGTGTAGACCGTCTCGATGACCGTGGGATAGCCGGCGGCGGCCAGGTCCCGGACCGCGAGCGCCGCCACGATGAAGGCGACGAGCGGCAGGCCGCAGCCGACCACGTTGACGAACGTGCGGCCCAGCCGGCTGCCGAGCAGCCCGTTCAGCAGGAAGCCGAGCAGCGGGAGCAGGACGATGAGGGTCAATGCGCCCAAGCCGTCACCCCTTCAGTTCCGTCCACGAGCCGGCATCCAGCGTCCCGCGGCGGCGGGCCAGCGCCAGCACGATCGGGATCGCGATCGCGATCTCGGCGGCCGCCACGACGAACACAAGGAACACCAGCACGGCCGCCTCGGCCGAGCCGGCCTGGCTCGCGAAAGTCACGAGGCTCAGGTTCACGCCGTTCAGCATGAGCTCCATGCTCATCAGCATGACGAGCGCATTGCGCCGGACGATCACGCCGAGCAGTCCCAGCGCGAACAGCACCGCGGCAGCCGCGAGCAGGAACTGCGGGTCAGCCATCACGGCCTCCGCCCGCGCGCAGGGCGGCGATGGCGGCGATCACGGCGGCCACCAGCAGCACCGACGACAGCTCGAAGTAGAGCCAGTACTCCTCCAGGAAGGTGACCGAGAACGGCTGCACCCCGAAGACGTCGGTCGAGGCCGCCGCCGGTGAGTCGCCGGCGTCGCGCAGCACCCAGGCGATGATGGCCGAGAGCGCGCCGGCGCCCAGCACGCCCGGCACCAGCAGCCCGGACCATCGCCTGGTGAACGACGGGTCGCGCACGTCGAGCAGCATGATGGTGTAGACCATGAAGATCATCACCGCGCCGACGTATATCAGCACCTGGAACACCGCGATCACGTGCACGCCGAGCATGGCGTAGACGCCCGCGAGCGAGAGCATCGAGCAGACCAGCGCCAGCGCCGCGCGCATCGGGTGGCGGGCCACCAGCATGAGCACGCCGCCGACGACCGCCGCCACCGCGAAGAAGTAGGTGAGCGCCGTCTCGATCATGGGGCACTCCGGCCGGCAGCGCCGGGCTTCGGCGGGTACGGCTTGGCGACGTCCCGCTGCGGACGCCAGTTAAGCAGCTCGTCCATGTCGAGCCACATGCGGTAGCGATCGGTGGAAGGCAGGTCCGGCACGTCCTGCACCATGCGGATGGCGTCCTCGGGGCAGGCCTCCACGCACATCCCGCAGAAGATGCAGCGGGAGTAGTCGATCTCGAATCGTGCCGGCGACTTCGGATGGGCGGCATCGGACGGGTCGAAGGCCGCCTCGATCTCGATGCAGCGCGCGGGACAGACGGTCGCGCACATGTTGCAGGCCACGCATTGCGGGCTGCCGTCGGGCCGCTGGGTCAGCACGTGCTTGCCGCGGTTGAAGCGCGCGAAGTCGGCTCGCCGCTCCTCGGGGTAGTAAGTGGTCAGCGCGCCCTTTCGGCCGGTCATCCAGCGCCCGAGGTTGCGCAGGAACACGCCGCCCGTGACCGCCAGGCCGCGGATGATCTCGAAGATGTACACGCGCTCCCACCACCCCAG
The DNA here is from genome assembly GCA_037443885.1 of Gammaproteobacteria bacterium. Lineage (GTDB taxonomy): Bacteria > Pseudomonadota > Gammaproteobacteria > Steroidobacterales > Steroidobacteraceae > SG8-30. The sequence goes on from JBBINN010000133.1 coordinate 8,038, forward strand.
GGTGGGCTCGTTCCAGAAGCGGCGACGGCGATCCACGCGAGCCACGGTTCAGCGCTCCAGCAGCCACACCGCGACGGCGGTGACGGTGAGGTTG
>JBBINN010000134.1:0-8112 GCA_037443885.1 Gammaproteobacteria bacterium
GGAGAGATGGCCGAGTGGTCGAAGGCGCACCCCTGCTAAGGGTGTATGGGCCAAAAGCCCATCGAGGGTTCGAATCCCTCTCTCTCCGCCAGTCGCAAGTCCTGAACAACGCGCCCGTAGCTCAGTTGGATAGAGTGCATGGCTACGAACCATGAGGTCGGGAGTTCGAATCTCTCCGGGCGCGCCAGCTAGACGAAAGGGCCCCATCGGGGCCCTTTCTTCATTCAGCGGGAACGGTCTTCGCGGCGCGTGCATCCGGCCGCGCGCCTCAGAACGCCCAGCGCCAGCTCATCGCGAAGCCGTCCGGCTGCGGCGCGAATGCGACCGAGACGCGTGAATCCTGCAGCCCGAGGAAGGCATCGTTCACGAACGAGCCGATGAAGTTGCCGAGCGCCATGCCGACGAGGGTGTCCGAGGGGTAGTGCCAGCCGGCCTCGATGCGCGCCCATGAGGTGCCGATCGTCAGGGCCGCCAGGCCCACGTCGAGCGCGCGGCGCGTCCCGGGATCCATGTCGATCGACGCGAGGTTCCGCGAGGCGAGGCGCGTGTGGACCGCCGACTCGGAGGTGTGCCCCGAGGGCATGCTCTCGCGATCCGCGCCATTCGGTCGTTCGCGGTCGAAGGTCGACTTCAGTTCGCCCGTGGCGAAATTGGTGGCGCTCGCGGCTGCGGCCTGGACGAGCACGCCGCGGGCCTTCGCTGCGACCCATTGGCCGGTATCGCTGCCGCCCGGCGTCGCGACGATCGTGAGGTAGTTGGCCCACTCGGAGGCGTCGCGCAGGTAGTCGCTCCACTGCTCGGCATCGTCCTGCGAGCCGAACACGGGCGTGTGGTCCTGGGCCCAGTCCGATACGCGGTGATCCCAGTTGTCCACCTGGAAGACCGCGGCGCCGGCGAGCGGCCCCCAGACCCAGGGATCGCGCGCGGCCTCGATGGCCGAGGTGCGAATGCGCTCCCAGCCGGGTGCGAGGGTCGCGTCGGCGCCCCAGAGGCGGCCGTCCGGCAGCGTCCCGCAGCCCGAAAGGGTCATGATGGCCATCAAGGCGAGGAGGGCTCTGCAGAAACCCATGTGTGGCAATCCTGCGTGCCGGCGTCGCGCGGCAGGAGCTAGGACAGGCCGAGCGCACCCGGGTTCATCAGGCCCTGCGGATCCACGGCCTTCTTCACCGCCTCGAGCAGCGCGAAGGCCGCCGGCCCCACGCCCGCGCGGTAGGGGTAGGTCTTGCCGGCCTGCAGGTGCGATGCGCCGCGCCCGAGGAACAGCTCGAGCAGCCTGCGCCGCACCTCCATCACGACGGCCTCGCCCTCCGGATTGGGCGCAAAGTCCCGGAAGCCGGCGAGCGTCGCCTCGTCGAACAGGCGGCGGTAATAGTCGGTGCGCGGCGCCGGCCAGTAGAACACCGGTTCCAGCGCGAAGGCGCCCTGGCCGACGACGGCCGTGAGCACGCCGACCTCGATGCCGTGCCGGCGGAACGACCCGGCGCAGGCGTCGAACAGCGCGGTCACCGCCGCCCAGGCGTCGGCCACGTCGGACAGCGGCAGCAGGGCGTGCACCGGCAGCCAGCGCTCGCCCTCGGGGCCGATGGCGCTGGTCATGGACACGTACTTGGCGCCGCGCATCAGCCGGGGCACGCTGTCGGGCACTTCGCGGCCGCCGTGCTTCGCGGCGATGCCGCGGATCGCCGCGAGCGCGAAAGCCACGCCGGCGTCGTCCGGCGCCTCGGTGCCGACGTGCATCGAGTAGTTCACGTCGTCGAGGAAGCCGCGGCCGGCGAGCGCGACCTTCGCCGCGTCCCGGAGTCCGCCCAGCAGTCCCTCGTTCGCGACGACGCCTTTCAGCGCCGCGACGCCCTGCGCGAGCTTCGCGCGCTTGAGCCGCTGCCGCTGCAGCGTCGGGTCCATCCCGAAGCACTCCGTGGCGAGGCCGCTGCGCGCGACGTCGGCCATGGCGTGGACGACCCCGTCGCGCGCGTCGAAGCCGAAGGACGCCGTGCCGACCGCGCCGGGCTGGCGGACGAGCCGAAGCGTGGCGCGGGCCTTGACCCCGAGGGCACCGCAGTCGCCGAGGAAGAGGCCGGTCAGGTCGGGCCCGTAGTGGCGCAGGAAGGGAATGCCCTGCCGCGCGGCGCCGGCGCCCGTGGCGAGCAGCGTGCCGTCCGCGAGCACGACGTCGAGGCCGACCACGCTGTCGGCCGAGATGCCGTGCCGGGCCGAGCCCCACAGGATGGCGTGCTGGGAGAGGCTGCCGCCGATCGTGGCGACGGCGCCGGACAGCGGCCCCCAGAACGGCGTGCGCAGTCCCTGTGGCTCGAGCGCCGCGAGCAGCGCCTGCCAGGTGCAGCCCGCCTCCACCGTCACCCGCATGTTGGCCGCGTCGATCGCGACGACGCGATCGAGGCCGCGCAGGTCGAGCACCATGGATGCCGCACGGTCGGGGTTGAATCCGCCGGTGTACGACGACCCGCCGCCGCGGGCGAGCACGCTGTGACCGGCGCCGGTGGCGAGCATGACCGCGCGGCACAGCTGCTCGACGCTGCCCGGGCGCGCCACCACGCCGGCCGTCACGCCGGGTCCGGCGATGTCCTGCGAGAAGGACCTCCGGTCCGACTCGCCCGCGAGTACGGCCCGGTCGCCCAGGGCCGCGCGGAGCGCGGCGGTGAGTTCCGAGGTGGTCTGGGCTGGCATGCGGCCGAATCTCTCACGGGTCGCGGCGGGCCGGCATTGTGGTCGGCCACGTCCCGCCGGGGCCGGCCATCCGGGACTACCACGACGACCGACGGAAACGGGGTGCTATCCTGCAAAAAATCCACCCAGATCGCGACCTTCGGAGACCCAGTCATGGCCCATCGCACCGAGGACATCCGCAACATCGCGCTCGTCGGCCATGCCGGAGCCGGCAAGACGCTGCTGGCCGAGGCGCTGCTGTTCGGTGCCAGGGCGATTCCCGCGATGGGCAGCCTTGCGCGCGGCACCACGGTGTGCGACTTCGATCCGCAGGAGAAGCGGCTGCTGCACTCGCTCGACTCCACGCTGTGCCACTTCGAGACGGGCGGCACTTTCGTCAACCTGATCGACACCCCGGGAATCCCCGACTTCATCGGCCGCTCGCTCAGCGTGCTGGAGGCGGTCGAGACCGCCGCCGTCGTGGTGAGCGCCGTCAACGGCATCGAGCCCATGACCGAGCGGATGATGGACTTCGCCCGCGACCGCGGGCTGTGCCGCCTGGTGATCGTCAACCGCATCGACGCGCCGGAAGCGCGGCCGGAGGCGGTGCTCGCCGAGCTGCGCGAGCGCTTCGGCAAGGAATGCCTGCCGCTCAACCTGCCGGCCGCCGGTGGCAAGGAAGTGGTGGACGTGTTCTTCCAGCCCAGGGGCCGGGACACGGACTTCTCGTCCGTCGCGGCGGCGCATACCGAGATCATCGACCAGGTGGTCGAGGTGGACGAAGACCTGATGGCCGTCTACCTTGAGCAGGGCGAGGAGCTCGAGCCCGGGCAGCTGCACGATCCGTTCGAGGAGTGCCTGCGCGAGGGGCACCTGATACCCGTGTGCTTCGTGTCGGCCGAGACGGGCGCCGGCATCCCGGAGCTGCTGGACGTGTTCGCGCGGCTGATGCCGAACCCGGCCGAGGGCAACCCGCCGCCGTTCCTGAAGGGCGAGGGGGTCGAAGCCGTCCGTGTCGAGGTGCGGCCCGACCCGGCGCGCCACGTGATCGCGCACGTGTTCAAGGTCGCCATCGACCCGTTCGTGGGCAAGCTCGGCATCTTCAGGGTGCACCAGGGCACCGTGAAGACCGGTGCGCAGCTCTTCGTGGGCGACGCGCGCAAGCCGGTGCGGCTCGCGCACCTGTATCGCCTGCAGGGCAAGGACACGCTGGAGGTTCCCGAGGCGGTCCCGGGCGACATCTGCGCGGTGGCCAAGATCGACGAGCTGCACTTCGATGCGGTGCTGCACGACTCCCACGACGAGGATCACCACCACCTCAAGTCCATCGCCTTCCCGCCGCCGATGCTCGGCGTGGCGATCGAGCCGCAGAAACGCGGCGAGGAGCAGCGCCTCGCCGAGGCCCTGCACCGGGTGGTCGCCGAGGACCCCTGCGTGCGCGTGGAGCACCACGCCTCGGTGAACGAGACCGTGCTGTACGGCATGGGCGAGCTGCACCTGCGGGCGATGCTCGAGCGCATGACCGAGCGCTACAACGTCCACGTCAACACCAAGCCGCCGAGCATCCCCTACCGCGAGACCATCACTCGGCCGGCCGAGGGCCACCACCGCCACAAGAAGCAGACCGGCGGCGCCGGCCAGTTCGGCGAGGTGTACCTCAAGGTCGAGCCGCTCGAGCGCGGCGCGGGCTTCGAGTTCGTGGACGAGGTCGTCGGCGGCACCATTCCGCGGCAGTTCATCCCGGCGGTGGAGAAGGGCGTGCGTCAGGCGCTCGCCGACGGCGCGATCGCCGGCTTCCCGATGCAGGACGTCCGCGTGATCGTCTACGAGGGCAAGTACCACGCGGTGGACTCGAAGGAGATCGCGTTCGTCACCGCCGGCCGCAAGGCATTCCTCGACGCCGTCAGCAAGGCCGGCCCGACGGTGCTCGAGCCGGTCGTCAAGGTCGAGATCACCGCCCCCGCGAGCTCGGTGGGCGACATCACCGGCGACCTCGCCACCAAGCGCGCGCGCATCAACGGCAACGACTCGCTGTCGGGCGGCCGCATGTCCGTGTCGGCGCTGGTGCCGCTCGCCGAGCTGTCCGACTACCAGACGCGTCTCAAGGCGCTCACCGGCGGCGAGGGCAGCTACATCGTGGACTTCAGCCACTACGATCCGGTGCCGCCGCGGCGGCAGCAGGAGCTGATGGAGGCGTGGAAGCCCCGGGTCACCGAGGATTAGCCGGCTGTCGAGGACGTTCGCTGACGCTGCACGGCAGCGCATCGCCTGGAGGTTGGGGAATTGGTGATGCGCGGGCGGATGTGCGGCAGGGCGGGAGTTCAGTGACGTGTGACTGGCGGCGCGTGTGCCCACGGGGCATCCGCTGCGGGCGATGCGGGTGCTGTCGGACGAGGCGCCGCCCCTTGCCGGCGCGAATCGCCCGTTGGAATCTTGGGGGCGAACATGGGCGCAGTCGCGAGGATCTATGCGTGGGGACTCGTCCTGTTCTTCGGGATCGTCGCGATCCGTGGTTTCTCGTTTGAGGGGGCGAGCGCGCTTGGGCTGACCTCGGTGAGTCTTGCGTGTGCCATATGGATCGGGGTGATTGCGGTGGCGCTGCAGAGACACTCAGCCCCGGCGGCTCGGAAGGCGGCGAAGGTCCTGGCCGTCGCCTGGGCCATGCTCGGGGTCGGAGCTGCCGTCGCTGCATTTGCGATGGGACGGCAGGTCACTGTCGCCACCGCGGCCGTCGGCGTGCTCGTCTTCAACGTGGTGCCGGCGGTAATCTGGTGGCGGGCGCTGGCGTCTCCGGCGGCGGCGCAGCGTGAGGCAGCCAGTCCTTGAGCTGACCTGTCGCGACCTCGCTGACTCCACCGAACCTTCCTGGATCTCAGTCAGACACGCCAGTGGCGCTCGAGGCTGACGCGTCCCGGAGCAGCTGTCGCTGCTGTTTCGTGGCGGGCGCGAGCGATGACCCGCGAGTCCGTCCGCCCGGCGTCGTCTGGTCCACTGGAGTCGCGCAGTTTTCCGGCGATTGCGTGCAGGCGTGGCGGATCGCGGGGGGGGGGGGTTGGCTTCGAGAGCGCGGATGCAGCCGCGCTCAACGGCGGGCACGTGCGGCTCGATGCGCTGCTAGCCTCCGACGGGGGTCGCGGCGGAGGAGGCGGCTGCGTGCTCGGGTGCCGGGAGGCTGGCGGCCGTCGCCTCGCTCGGTCCCTCCTGCGCGGAGTTCGCCCGGGAGACGCCGAAGGCCAGCCAGGACACGGCGACGATGCCGGCGATCGCGAAACCGGCGAACACCCAGTCAGACCAGTCACGCTTGTCGAGTCTGTGTTCCATGCGGCCTCCATGGCCTTGCCGAAGCGGCGGGGCCCAGCTTAGGGCGCCGGTCGTGTCGGCGAACGGGACGCAGCTCGCAGATCCGGCAGCGGCCGTCAGAGCAGGACACGCTCGATGCCGCCGGTATTGGCCTTCCTGACATACTCTGCCATCCAGTCCTCGCCGAGGACGTGTCGGGCGATCTCGACCACGATGTAGTCGGCGTCGACGTTGGCGTCCTCCGAGTAGCGCGCGAGCCCCTGCAGGCAGGACGGGCAGGACGTCAGGATCTTCACCTCGCCGTGGAAGCCGTCCTTCCTGAGCGCGTCCGCGCCCTTGACCATCTCCTGCTCCTTGCGGAAGCGGACCTGCGTGGAGACGTCGGGCCGCGCGACGGCGAAGGTGCCCGATTCGCCGCAGCAGCGGTCGTTCTTCTCGACCCTGCCGTTGGCCTCGGCGTTGATCAGCGTGTTGACGACCGTCAGCGGGTCGTGGCTCTTCATCGGCGTGTGGCAGGGGTCGTGGTACATGTAGCGCACGCCCGTGACGCCCTCGAGGCGCACGCCGCGCTCCATCAGGAATTCGTGGATGTCCACGATCCGGCAGCCGGGGAAGATCTCCTCGAACTTGTAGCCGAGCAGCTGGTCGTGGCAGGTGCCGCAGCTCACCACCACGGTGCGGATGTCGAGGTAGTTGAGCGTGTTGGCGACGCGGTGGAAGAGCACGCGGTTGTCGGTGATGATCTTGTCGGCCTTGTCGAACTCGCCGGCGCCGCGCTGCGGATAGCCGCAGCAGAGGTAGCCGGGCGGCAGCACGGTCTGCACGCCCGCGTGCCACAGCATCGCCTGCGTGGCGAGCCCGACCTGCGAGAACAGCCGCTCGGAGCCGCAGCCGGGAAAGTAGAACACCGCGGTGGAGTCCACGCTGGTGCGGGCGGGATCGCGGATCACCGGCACGTAGTTGCGGTCCTCGATGTCGAGCAGGGCGCGGGCGGTGCGCTTCGGCAGGCCGCCCGGCATCTTCTTGTTGACGAAGTGCACGACCTGTTCGCGGATGGGCGCCTTGCCCGTGGTCGCGGGCGGGCGGCGGGTTTGAGCCTTCGCCAGTCCGCCGAGGAGTCCGTGCGCGAATCGCTGTGCACCGTATCCCCAGTCGATCATCAGCTTGCGCGCCACCTTGATGGTCTCGGGCCGCGTGCTGTCGAGGAACAGCATCGCGGCCGACTTGGCCGGGTTGAAGCGCCGCTTGCCCATGCGCCGCAGCAGGTCGCGCATGGCCATCGAGACGTCGCCGAAGTCGATGTCCACCGGGCAGGGCGACTCGCACTTGTGGCAGACGGTGCAGTGCTCGGCGACGTCCTCGAACTCCTCCCAGTGGCGGATCGACACGCCGCGGCGGGTCTGTTCCTCGTAGAGGAAGGCTTCCACCAGCAGCGAGGTCGCAAGGATCTTGTTGCGTGGCGAATACAGCAGGTTCGCGCGCGGCACGTGCGTGGCGCACACCGGCTTGCACTTGCCGCAGCGCAGGCAGTCCTTGATCGCGTCCGAGATCGAGTTGATGTCGGACTGCTGCATGATCAGCGACTCGTGGCCGAGCAGGTTGAAGCTCGGGGTGTAGGCGCGCTCCAGGTCGCCGCCGGGCAGCAGCTTGCCCCTGTTGAAGCGGCCCTCGGGATCGATGCGCGCCTTGTAGGCGCGGAAATCGCGCGTCTCGTCTTCGGTGAGGAACTCGAACTTGGTGATGCCGATGCCGTGCTCGCCGGAGATCACGCCGTCGAGCTCGCGCGCGATGCGCATGATGCGCTCGACCGTGCGGTTCGCCTCCTGCAGCATCCCGTAGTCGTCCGAGTTGACCGGGATGTTGGTGTGCACGTTGCCGTCGCCGGCGTGCATGTGCAGTGCCACGAACAGTCGGCTGCGCAGCACGCGGGCGTGCACCTCGCGCAGGCCCGCCACGATGGGCAGGAAGGCATTGCCGGCGAACAGCCGCTCGAGCGGGCCGCGGATCTCGGCCCGCCAGGAGGTGCGCAGGCTGCGCTCCTGCATCACGTCGAAGACGGTGAGGGCGGGCTTCTCGGCGGCGCGCCGCGCAAGCTCGTCGGCGAGCGGCGCGCTCAGGTGGGCGCGCAGCGCCGGCAGCGCGTCGGCG
>JBBINN010000135.1:0-8054 GCA_037443885.1 Gammaproteobacteria bacterium
CACGACGACGTCGTGGACGACTCCGGCCAGCGCCGCGGCAAGGTGACGGCCAACGAGCTGTTCGGCAACGCGGCGAGCGTCCTGGTCGGCGATTTCCTCTACTCGCGGTCATTCCAGATGATGGTCGCCCTGGGCAACCCCAGGGTCATGGAAGTCATGTCGGATGCCACCAACACCATCGCCGAGGGCGAGGTGCTCCAGCTGATGAACGCCGGCGACCCGGACACCACCGAGGCCCGCTACCTCGACGTCATCTACCGCAAGACCGCGCGGCTGTTCGAGGCCGGCGCCCAGATCGCCGCCATCGTCTCGGACGCCCCCGCCCCGGTCGAAGACGCCCTGCGCCAATACGGCCGTCACCTCGGCACCGCCTTCCAGCTCGTGGACGACGCCCTCGACTACCGTGGCGACAGCACCGAGCTCGGCAAGAACGTCGGCGACGACCTCGCCGAGGGCAAGCCCACCCTGCCGCTGATCCACGCCATCCGCCACGGCACCCCCGAGCAGGTGGCGCTGGTACGCAGGGCCATCGAGGACGGCGGCTCGGAGGACCTCAGGGCGGTCACCGCCGCAATTGAAAGCACCGGGGGCCTCGACTACACTGCCGAGCTCGCTCGCGGCGAGGTGGATCGCGCGATCGAGGCGCTGGCCGGGGTTCCCGACTCGGCCTTCCGCCAGGGGCTCACGTTCCTCGCGGAGTTCGCGCTGACGCGGACGCACTGACGGCATCCACCGCCCGCCCAGATCGGGGTGTAGCTCAGCCTGGTAGAGCACTACGTTCGGGACGTAGGAGTCGCAGGTTCAAATCCTGTCACCCCGACCACTTCGAAGCCGCCCGGGCATTACCGCCGGAGCCGGATAGCCCCTCCAGAACCCAAGGGCGAAGGCGAATAGCAGCGCCAGCAGGGTAATCAGCTGCGCCCACAGCGGCGTAGGCTCGGCCGCCGTAGCGGCCGGCGGTGCCACCGTTTCCATCAGGAATCCACGCACCGTCTCCGCCGCCGGAGCCGCATCTGCTGGCACGGCGGCGGCTGCGGGCGGCGCGAGCGCCACGGACACGGCCGACTGCGCCGCCTGTCCCGGGACGCCCGGCGCCGGCTGCGGGGCAGCGGGGACGGAGGGCGCCGGCACCAGCCCGGCACGCGAAAGCACATCGAGCAGCGGGTCGGCGCAGCCGCCTGACGCGCAGCCGTCGTCGAGTTCAGCATTGAGCGCCGCCACGCGTTGCCCGAGGTCGGCGACGGTCTCCGCATCGGCGCTCCAGTAGCCCTTGCGAACGGCCTCGAGCATGCGCGCCATCATCGCCCGGTACGCCTCGCGGTTGTCGGACTGCCGGAAGGACTCCTCGATGCCGAGGTCGTACCGGTCGGCCACGTAGGTGGCGTGCATCTCGCGCCACTTCGCATCGTCGACGGCCTCGGGCACGGTCACCTGCCAGCCCCACAGGTTCTGCACGACCTGGTTGATGAACTTGGCGCCCGCATAGCCTTCCTGCTGCATCGCCTCGATCCACTGCGGGTTCAGGTAGCGCGAGCGCAGCTCCCGCCCCATGAAGCGTGCGAGCGTCTCCTGCCGCGCCTGCGCAACATTCGCGAGGTTGCTGATCATGACCTCGGGACTCGCACCCTCCACCGACCGCACGGCCAGCGTCAGTCCTCCGAAGGACGCGAAAGGGTCGTCGCCGTCGAGCACCTGGTACACGTTGCTCGAGCGAGCGTGCACGGTCATTCGGGTGCCGGCGAGGGCGCGGCGCAACACGTCGCCACCGGCGGCCTCGTCCACACCGGCATCGCCCCAGAAGCCGCGGCCGTACAGGTGCCCCATCCGCCTGAAGTACATCGCCGCGATCTCGCCCTCGTCCTCCCACGTATCGGACCGATCGACGGCTGCCTCGACGTTCGTGCCGTACGCGCCCGGGGGCACCGAGAACAGCCGCACGCCGGCGAGCCGCGAGGCGAGCTCAGCGGGAACTCCCTGATCCTCGAGCTGCCTCGTGAGCGCGAGCAGGTTGCGGCGAGGTGCGTTGTCCGGCTCCTCCTGGGCCTGCGCGAGCGCGGCCGCCTCGTCTAGCAGGACGACCAGGTTCGGGAACAGGTCGCGGTACAGGCCGGAGGGAATCACGGTCACGTCCACCCGCGGCCGGCCGAGCGACTCGCGCGGGATCGGCTCTAGCCCGCGCACGACCCCTCGTGCATCGTAGAGGGGGCGCACGCCGAGCAGGGAGAGGATCTGCGACTCCTGCACGCCCTCGTGGCGCATGGTCTCGACGCCCCACAGCGTGAAGGCCACGCGCGCCGGGTATTCGCCGTGCCGGGCGCGGTGGCCTTCCAGCAGCTCCCGGCCGAGGCGCTCGCCGAGCGCGTAGCTCGCGGGACCCGGCATGCGCCGCGGATCGAAGGAGTAGAAATTCCGCCCGGTCGGCAGCGCCGCTGGGGTTCGCAGCGGGTCGCCGCCCGGCCCGGCGAGGATGTACCGCCCGGACAGCCCCGCCACGAGGGCGTCGAGTTCGCGCAACGCGCTCTCGCGCAGCTGCGCGCGCACCTCCTCGAGCCGGGTTTCGCGTGCAACCTGATCGGCCGGTCCCTCGGCGGCGACGATGGTCGACGCCGTCGCCTCGAGCAGGGCCGGCCGCGGCTCGACACCGAAGGTGTGCAGCCCGAGCGGCGTGACGCGACCGGACAGCTCTTCCAGATAGTCGTGGACTGCGTCCGCGAGTGCCTCGTCGCCCACTTCCTCCGGCGGCCCCTCGAGATCGAGTTCGGCAACGATGCCCAGGTCGATGACAGCCTGCCGGACCGCCTCGATGTGCGCAGACGCGAGCAGGAGACTTTGCTGCCTGGCACGCTTGTAGTCGTCGAGCAACCCCTCGATGGCACGCAACTCCGGGTTCAGCACGGCCTGGTCGAGAGGCGGCGTCAGGTGGCCGATCATCGTCGCCATGCCGCGGCGCATCGCGATGCTGGCCTCGCCGACGTTGTCGACGATGAACGCGTACAGGTTCGGCAGATCCCGGACGAGGTACTCCGGCGCATCGGCCGGACCGAGGCCGGCTTCCCTGCCGGGCAGCCACTCGTGGGTGCCGTGCGTGCCGAACTGGAACATCGCATCGACCCGTCCCTGCTCGTGCAGCCACAGGTAGAAGGCGATGTACTGGTGCGGCGGCGGAAAGTACATGTCGTGGTAGAGCTTCTCGGGCTCGTCGGTCTTGCCGCGCGAAGGCTGTGGCGCGAGCAGCACGTTGCCGTAACGCAGCACCGGCAGGACGAAGTGACGCCGGCCCGCGGCATCGGTCCAGGTCATGGCCGTCGCGTCAGCCGGCTCGCCCCAGCTGGCGACCACCTGCTCGCGGGCCGCAGCCGGCAGGCCGGCGAACCAGCGCTCGTACGTGGCCAGTGGCAGCAGGACGGCGCGACCGCTCTGCGCCAGCGCGGCCACGCCCGCTGCATCGTGGGCGGGAATGTTGGCGCCGTAGCGGAGTACCTCCGACTGCAGTGTCGCAGGATCCGCCGGCATGCCGCTGACGTCGTAGCCCTCCTGCACCAGGCGCCGCAGGACACGCCAGAGGCTGTCGGGCAGCACGTTCAGGTAGGACGCCCCGACGCCCTCCCGCCCTGGGGGAAAGTTGAAGTACTGCAGCAGCACGCGCTTCTCGGCGTTCGGCTTGCGCCGCAGTTCCACCCAGCGGCCCACCCGGTCGGCCAGCCGCTCGACGCGCTCTGGAATCGGCTGCTGCTCGACGTAGGTCGCGCCAGTCCCCGGATGCCGGAGCACTTCCTTGGCCGCGAACACCGTCGGCTGCGTCATGCCGCCGAGCTCGGGCATCGCGAGCTGCCAGGAGCGCTCCATGATGTCCATGCCGACCGGCGACGCTTCCCAGTCCGCCGCTGATCCGGCAAAGAGCGAGATCGCGTTGATCACCGGCGCGTCGAGCCGGGCCAGCACCGGGCTGAGCCGGTCGGCGTCGACCCCGATCTTCATGGCCGCCGCCACCACGGCCTCGACACGCGGGGTGCCACGCTCGTCGAACAGGAAACGACGCACGGGCTCCTCGGGCGGGTAACCGAACACGGGCAGCACGTTGAAGCCACGCCGCTCGAGGGCTGCGACGAGCGCGTCGATGTGCGCCGTGGTACCGGCAGCCACGTCGCTCCGATAGACGACGAAACCCACCCACGGCCGACCGTCCACGCAGCGGCGGCAGGCCTGCCGGAAAGACGCGAAGTCCTCGAACCAGGCACGCGTCGAGGTCTCGTAGAGCCCGCTATCGGGAACGGGCCGTGGCGGCCCGGCCTCCACCGGGAGTCCGGCGAGCGACAGCGCATGCAACAGGCCGTTGCGGACGTTGACCGCGCCGCCGGACTCGAAGTACTCGCGCAGGCTCGCAGGCCGTTCGATGCCGAGAGCGGCATACTCCGCTTCGTCGTTACCGCCGAAGCCGAACAGCCTCGCACCGCCCGCCCGGGCGGCGGCGAGTTCCTCGCGCATGTCGTCGAGAATCCGCCGCCCGACCAGCTGGATCACGACGACGCGCGAACCGGCAACGTGCCGGCGCGCCGCTACGTCGAGGGGAGCGCCGCCGAAGGCACGGATGTCGGCCTCGCGCAGCGCAGGATAGGCGTCGCCGACACCGGCCAGTTCGTCGAGGACCTGCCGCGTCGTGCCGTCGCCGAGCAGCAGGCTCACCTGCAGGGGCGCAGCCACGACCGGCTGCGGCAGCAGGGTCATCAGCGTGAGAACCGGTATCCAGACCGCTGCGAGCCGCCACTTACTCCGGCACATAGACGACGCGGCCGTCGGGCAGCTTGAAGGCGACGCCGAGGCGCACGCCGGCGCCGCTCAGCTCCGTGTCGGTCACGCGCTCCACCCGGATCTCGGTGCCCTCACGCGTGATGATCTCCATCTCGCCTTCGGCAGACTGCTTGACCAGCGTCACGCGGCCACGGTCGTCGAACATCTCGAAGGCATTCAGGACGGTGAACAGCGCCATCATCATGCTGACAACAAGCACAATGCTCGCATCGAACAGGTTGGCGATGCCGGCCAGCGGATCCATGTCTCGCGACGGCGGCCCCGCCGCGCCGCGCCGCAGGAAGCGCAGGCTCATCCCGGCTGCTCCACGCGGCCGACGGCAGCCGTGGATTCGACCCGCTCATCAGGGACCAGACGGCCGCGGAGCAGCTGCTCGGCCGCGTATCGCATGGCGGCCACATCGGCGCGCAACCACTGCTCGCGCAGCAAGGCGACCGCAAAGGCGACCACGCCCGAACCGAGACCCACGACGGCGGCATTGAAGGCGTGCACCATGTGCTGCGCCATCGCGGGCATGCTGCCCTGCGCGACCGCCGCCAACGCGATCCCCATCGGGATCAGCGTGCCCATCAGGCCTATGCCGGGACCCGCGCGCACCACGAAGCGGGCCAGCTCGACCGGACGCATCATGGCGATTTCGTGGCCCTGCAGCAGGTGCTCGGCCTCCAGTTCATGCTCCGCGGGCGGCAGCGTGCGGGCGAGCCGTTCCAGTTCCACACGGAACCCTTCGACCCACACCCGCCGGCCGCGCCGCCGGTCGAGGTGCTCCCTGAGCAGTGCGCCGAGCATGACGAGGATCGCGAACACGAGAAGCGCGAGCCCCACGGTCACCGGGTAGTACAGCGCTGTGCTGATCGAGTAGAGGAATGATTCCGAAAGCCGCAGCAAGTCCATGGCAAGACCTCAGTAGCTGGCACGGAACTCTAGCAGCCACGTGCGGCCCGGGGACAGGTAGAACTGCCGGTATTCCTCGTTGAACACGTTGGAGACACCCAGGGAAATGCGGTAGTTCGGCGTGGGAGCGAACCCCAGCTTGAGGTCGGCCACGCCAAAGGCATCCGTCGAGCCGGGCACCCCGTTGACCAAGTCGAGATTGTCGGCGCGCGTGAACCGGTCGGACAGGTAGTGATACGACCCGGTCAGCTGCCAGGCGCGCCAGGTCCAGTCCACGACCAGGTTGTACTGGTGCTCCGGCACCTGCGACAGGGCCTTTCCAACCAGAGCGGGCGTCTGGGTGTCTCGCGTCACCTCTGCATCGGTGTAGGTGTAGTTCGCAGTCCACCTGAATCCAGCGGGCAGTGCACCGCCGAGCTCCACTTCCACGCCGCTGATCTCGGCTTCGCTGGTGTTCTCGGGCCGCGCGACGCCGGCGACCGTAACCGTCTGGATGCGATCTTCCAGACGGCTGAAGAACACAGTGGCAACGAGGCTCAGGGTGTTCCCGAAACGCTGGTCGATGCCCGCCTCGACCGACTTCGTCGTCTCCGGCTGCAGGGACGGATTGCCGACAAAGCTGTTTCCACCGATCTGCGCCGTGCCGAAGAACTCGAACAGCGTCGGCGGCCGGAACGCGCGGCCGGCCGACGCGCGCAGCGTCGTGGCAACGCCTGCGCGATAAACCAGCGTTGCCTTCGGGCTGAAGGCTGAGGCACGGGTACTCGTGTAACTCAGAGTACCGCTGGCACCGGTCGTCTCGAAGCGCTCGGTCTTGCCGCCCGTCATCTCCCACCAGTCGCCGCGCGCGCCCAGGTAAAGTGTGAGCGCATCCGTCATTGACCACTCGTCCTGGGCATAGACGGCCGCTGTCCGGTCCTCGGCAATCGTCCGGGATCCCATGAAGAAACGGGAGTTCGGGTCGGTCCAGTCCGAGAGGCTCCAGCGCTGCTCGTCGATGTCGCCCCACACGCCGGCGAAGCCGAACGTGACACGATGTTTTGTGTTCACGGGCCAGACGAACTGAAGGTCGGCGTTGGTGCGAGTGGTGTCGTTGACGGGCGCCAGCCGGCCATCGCCACCTTCGAGCGTCACAGGAATTCTCGGTGGATGGCCGCTGTTGGCCACCGTGATGCCACCGACGATGATCGTCTCGGTCGTCTTGTCGATGTGACCGATCTTCAGCTGCGTTTCCAGCGGGCCGAGCGTCGTCTCGAAGAGCAGGCCGAGGTTGTCCTGGTCGACACTGCCGCCACGGGCGAACAGCGCGCCGTTCAGCCACGTCGTCAGCGGTATGTTGGCTAGGGTCGGCGCCCCGTCGACCGTCCGTAGCAACGGACTCGGCGTGTCGTAGCCGTAATCGCCCTCGGAGCGGGTCCAGCTCAGCCTCAGCCGGCTAGCGTCGGACCAGCGGTACGACAGGCGCAGGCCGTAGGTCTCGTCTTCGTACCAGTTGTCTCCCATGTTCCCGACGAGATTGGTGGCGGCGCCGATGTTGCTCCGGTAGGGCACAGCGCCGGTGACTCCGGCAGGAAGCGCGGCGACCGCAGCGTTCGAGACGTTCACATGGGTGGTCGCATAGCCGTCGGTACTGCGCTGGCGGTAGCTTGCGCCGAGGGTCAGCGCCTCCGTCACCTTGAGCCAGCCCGACACCGCGATGTCCTGGGTCCCGTCCGGCGCCTCGGAGTCGAGCGACCCGCCGAATCCCGCCTTGAAGGCGATGCCGGAAACCGTCGGCTCGCGGCTGAACAGGCTGACGACCCCGCCCATCGCGTTGCCGCCGTAGAGGCTCGAGAAAGGACCGCGTACCACCTCGATGCGCTCGATCAGTTCCGAATCGATCATCGTCCAGTTCACCTGGCCGTTGCGCGCATCGTTCTGCGGTGCGCCGTCGAGCAGCACCAGGCTGTCGCGGGCGTTGGCCAGCCCGCGAAGCGTGAGCGAGGGAGTCGTCTCCATGAAGCCCTTCGTGCGGCGCACCATCACGCCGGCGAGGTTCCTCAAAGCCTCGTCGATCGTGAGGATGTTCATCTGCACGATCTCGCCTGCGGTGACGACGCTGACGGAGGCCGGCGCGATCGCGAGCGGGATGCCCGTGCGGGTCGCGGTGATCACGATCTCCTCGAGCGGCTCACTCGCATCCGCAGACGCCGCCGGCGCGAGCAGAAGGAGACAGGAGGCGGGCGCCGCGAAGTTTCGCCAGGCCGGGAGAGCAGGCAGCAGCATGAGACGCACTCCGCCGGGGTAAGAAGTATTTATATACCTGATTACCCACGAGGCTCAGCCAGGGTTGCGAGTCGATAGGGGAAGGG
>JBBINN010000136.1:0-8013 GCA_037443885.1 Gammaproteobacteria bacterium
TGCCAGGCGCCGTAGTCCAGGATCCCTTCCGCGGGCTCGGTATAGGACTTGACCTTCACCCAGCCCTTGACGCCGAACACGCCGACGATGCGACCGAGGGTCACCTCGCGCTGCGCCGTGTCGGACTCCGCCGGGGACATCATCGCCCGGCCCGGCGGATCAGGCGTTCGCCGCCTGCTTGCGGTAGCCCGTGACCAGCGCCTTGACGCGGTCCGACATCTGCGCGCCCGTGGCGGTCCAGTGGTCGATGCGTCCGAGGTCGAGCTCGAGCTTGCGCTCCTGCCCGCGGGGGCTGGGATTGAAATAGCCCACCTGCTCCAGCACCGGGCCGCCCTGGCGCTTGCGGCTGTCGGACACGACCACGTGGTAGAACGGGGCGTTCTTGCCACCGCGGCGGGTCAGTCGAATCGTCACCATCGAAGGTCCTCGCGCTCGGAAAAGGGCGCCCTGCGCGCCCGCCGGGACACCTTCGCAGGCGTCCCGCCAAAGAGCCGGGCATGGTACCGAAATCCGCCGAGGAGTGAAAGAGTTAGGTGCTTACGCCGGCGCGGGCTGGGTCGGGCGGGCAGGCCCCGCCCCGGAGTGCCCCTCAGCGGCGGGGCGGCAGCCCGCCCGGGAAGCCGCCGGGGAAGCGCCCGGCGAGGCCGCGCAGCATCTTCTTGAGCCCGCCGCCCTTCAGCTTCTTCATCACCCGTTCCATGTCCGACTGCTGGCGCAGCAACCGGTTGACGTCCTGCACGGCCACGCCCGCCCCGGCGGCGATGCGGCGCCGGCGGGAGCCGTCGATCACAGCGGGCCGGCGCCGCTCGACCGGCGTCATCGAATCGATGATGGCGATCTGGCGCCGGACCATCCGGTCGTCCACCTGGCCGGCGGCCCCGGGCGGCATCATGCCGGCCGGCAGCTTGTCGAGGAGCGCCTCCAGGCCACCCATGCCCGAGAGCTGCTGCAGCTGCTCGCGCAGGTCCTCGAAATTGAAACCCTGGCCCTTGCTGAGCTTGGTGGCGAGCTTCTGGGCCTTGTCCTGGTCGACCTTGGCCTGTACCTGCTCGACCAGCGACAGCACGTCGCCCATCCCCAGGATGCGGGAAGCAACGCGCTCGGGATGAAAGGGCTCCAGCGCTTCGGTCTTCTCGCCGGTGCCGAGGAACAGGATCGGCTTGCCGGTCACGTGGCGGACCGACAGCGCGGCGCCACCGCGGGCATCGCCGTCGGCCTTGGTCAGGATCACGCCGGTGAGCGCAAGCGCCTCGTTGAAGGCGCGCGCGGCGTTGACCGCGTCCTGGCCGGCCATGCTGTCCACCACGAACAGCCGCTCCAGCGGCTCGATCGCGCGGTCCACGGCCTGGACCTCGGCCATCATCTCGCCGTCCACGTGCAGTCGGCCGGCGGTATCGACGATCAGCACGTCGTGCACGTGCCGCCGCGCGTGCAGAACGGCGTCGCGGGCGATTTCGACCGGCGGCGCCTTCGGATCGGCAGGGAAACAGTCGGCGCCGACCTGCGCGGCGAGGCGCTCGAGCTGGGTCATGGCCGCAGGCCGGTAGACGTCCGTGCTCGCGAGCAGCACGCGCTTGCCGCGGGCCTCGGCGAGGTGGCGGGCAAGCTTGGCGGCCGTGGTGGTCTTGCCGGCGCCCTGCAGGCCCGCGAGCAGGATCACCACCGGCGGCTGGGCGCGCAGGTTCAGGCCGGCGCCCGGCTCGCCCATCACGTGCACCAGCTCGTCGTGGATGATCTTGATGAAGGCCTGCCCAGGGGTGAGGCTCTTCGCGACCTCGGCGCCGACCGCGCGGGTGCGCACCGCATCCGTGAAGGCCTTGACCACCGGGACGGCGACGTCGGCCTCGAGCAGGGCCATGCGCACCTGCCGGAGCGCATCCGCGATGTTCTCCTCGGTCAGCCGGCCACGTCCCTTCAGGGAATCGAGGGTGCGGGACAGCCGCTCGGTCAGGGCTTCGAACATCGGTGGACCTCGGCGGGACCGTGTCCCGCGCAGCTGCGCGGATCATCGGCCCGGGCCTGGATTATAGGCAGCCCTGCGGGCGCTCGTGTCCATGCCTTACAATCGGAGCGCACCCCTGCAATGGAGCGCCCTTGTTCGGAGTCCTCGTCATTGCGTTCTATCTGGGCGCCGCCAGCCTGTCGGCCTTCTCCGCATGGCGCGGCGCGGCCCAGCTCAAGGCAGGCGCGGTCGGCGCGGGGCTGGCCGGCGCGGCCGTGGTAGCCCACGTGCTGTGGCTGTCGGGGACCCTCCGCGCCGAAGCGGGCTACGCGCTCGACATCGCCGCGGCGCTGTCGTTGTTCGGCCTGGTCGTCGGCTGCATCGCGGTGCTGCTCGCGCTGCGCCCCAACTTCCGGGCACCGGCCGCCATCCTGCTGGCGACGGCGGGCATCCTGTCGATCGGCACCGGCAGCCTGTCCACCATGCGCGAGGTGCACGAGCCGGGCTGGCCGCTCTCGGCGCACATCACCCTCTCCGCTCTGGCCTTCGGCCTGCTGGCCACCGCGGCGCTGCTCACCGTCGTCATGGCCGTGCAGGACACGGCCCTGCGCAGCCGTCGTCCGGCGCAGTGGCTGTCGGCACTGCCGCCGATGGAGAGCATGGAGCACGCTGTCTTCGTCCTGCTCAGGATCGGCTTCGTCGCGCTTTCGCTCACGCTGCTGATCGGGTTCTTCTTCGTCACCGACCTGTTCAGCCAGCGCCTCGTCCACAAGGTGGCGCTCGCCATCGCAGCCTGGGCCATCTTCGGCGCGCTCCTGCTCGGCCGCTGGCGGTTCGGCTGGCGCGGGCGCAAGGCCCGGGGCTTCGCGCTGGCCGGCTTCGCCGTGCTGGCGGCCTCCTACTTCCTGACCAAGTTCATCCTCGAGGTCTTGCTCGGCCGCCACTGGGGCTGATCTCGCGGCCGGCCCGCCTTGACGGGCCCGGTCGCGGCTTGCTGCAATCATCCTCCGTCACCGGTCGCCGGGCGCCGCTGCCACCTTGGTCAATTCCCTGCCCGTCGCCACCTGCACAGCTGCCGCCCTCCTGGTGCTCGCGGCGCTCGCGGTGTTCGAGGCCGGCCTCACCGCCCTGTCGCGGCGCCGCAGCGATGCCATCCCTGACGCCCTCGCCCGGCTTCAGGCCGAGCCCCGCCGAATGCGCCAGGCGGCGGCCACGCTGCGCGTCGTCCTGCTCGCGGCACTGCTGGCCCTGGCGGTGGCGGGCTCGGCCATGGGCTCGCCGTCCACGGCGCTGGTGACCAGCTGCGGGCTCGCGCTGCTGTATGCGCTCGAGCGCGCGGGCCGCCTGCGCGCCTTCGGCGCCCGCTGCACGGGCCTCGGCCCGCTGATCGCCCGCCTGCTCTACCCGCTGTTCCTGCTCGTGCCGCGGCGGCGGCCGCTGCAGTCAGGGGATCGCCCCACCGATCCCGCCGAGGCGGCCGAGGTCGTGGAGGACATAGCCGACCGTATCGCCGTCGCGCCAGAGGAAAGGCAGCAGATGGTCCACGGCCTGCTGGCGCTGGAGCAGACCTGCGTCGAGGACATCATGGTGCCGCGCAGCGAGGTCGTCGGCATCGACATCAGGGCCGACTGGGACGAGATCCTCGACCTAATCGCGCGCACACCCCACACGCGGCTGCCGCTCTACGAGGGCGAGATCGATCGCGTGATCGGCGTCGTGCACATGAGGCGACTGGCCAACGAGCTCGCGCTCGGGCGCCTCGACCGCGAGCGGCTGCGCGAGGCCGCGCTGCGCCGCGAGGCGCTGTTCGTGCCGGAAGGCACCACGTTGCAGGCCCAGCTAATCGCATTTCGCAAGCTGCGTCGGCGGATCGCCTTCGTCGTGGACGAGTATGGCGACGTCCTTGGCCTGGTCACGCTGGAGGACATCCTCGAGGAAATCGTCGGCGAGTTCACCACCCAGCCGGCCATGCTGCAGCGCGAGGTGATGCCGCAGCCGGACGGCAGCTGCCTGGTCGCCGGCAGCGCGGCCGCACGGATGCTCGCGCGCCGGCTCGACTGGGAACTGCCCACCGAGGGGCCGCGAACGCTGTCCGGACTCATCATCGAGCAGCTGGAATCCATCCCCGCGGCAGGCGCCACCCTCGAGCTCGCCGGCCGGCATGTCGAGGTGCTGCAGGTCGCCGACAATACGGTTCGAACCGTGCGCGTCCACGCGCCGCCGGCCTGAGCGCCGGCGGCCGTCGTTGCCACCGTGCCGGCCGGGACGGCTCAACCGAGCGCCTTGACCGCCTCCTCCAAGCGCCCGACTCCGACGACTTCCATGCCCCCGACCGCCCGCCGCGGCATGTTCGCTCGCGGGAGGATCGCCCGCCGGAAGCCATGCTTGGCCGCCTCGCGCAGGCGCTCCTCACCGTAGGGCACGGGCCGGATCTCGCCGGCGAGGCCGACCTCGCCGAAGGTCACCAGCTCCTGCGGGAGCGCACGGCCCTCGAGGCTGGACAGCATGGCCGCGAGTACCGGCAGGTCCGCCGCCGTTTCGCCGAGGCGCACGCCCCCAACCACGTTCACGAAGACATCGTGCCCGTGCAGCGCGACACCCGCGTGGCGGTGCAGCACGGCGATCAGCATGGCGATCCGGTTCGCCTCGAGGCCGACGGCGACACGACGGGGATTGGCCGCGTGGCTGGCATCCGCGAGCGCCTGCACTTCGATGAGCATCTGGCGCGTGCCCTCGCGCGCCACCGTCACGACCGAGCCGGCAACCGGCTGGTCGTGCCGCGACAGGAAGATCGCAGAGGGGTTGCGGACCTCGCGCAGGCCGCGCTCGTCCATGACGAACACGCCGATCTCGTTGGCCGCGCCGAAGCGGTTCTTGACCGCACGGATCACCCGGTAGCGGCTGCCGGAATCGCTCTCGAAGTAGAGCACCGCATCCACCATGTGCTCCAGCAGGCGCGGCCCGGCGATCACGCCCTCCTTGGTGACGTGACCGATCAGCAGCACCGCGGTGCCGGTGGATTTGGCGTGCGTCACGAGCCGTGCGGCGCACTCGCGCAGCTGCGACACGGAGCCGGCCGCCGCCTCGACGTTCGAGGCGGTCATCGTCTGGATAGAGTCGATGACCAGCATTCGCGCGCCGATCGCGCCCGCCTGCTCGACGATCTGCTCGACGGCGGTCTCGGCAACGAGCCGCAGCGGCGCGCCGGCGAGACCCAGGCGCTGGGCCCTCAGCCCCACCTGCCGGGCCGACTCCTCGCCGGTGGCGTACAGGACGGTTGCCGCCGGCGCGAGGGCGGCCGCGGCCTGCAGCAGCAGGGTGGACTTGCCGATGCCGGGATCGCCTCCGATGAGCGAAACCGAACCGGGCACGAGGCCGCCGCCGAGGACCCGATCGAATTCGGCGAGGCCCGTGACGAGACGCGCGTCCTCCTCCGCACCGAGAAGCTCGAGCATGGCCGGGGCAGGCGGCGGGAGAGTGCGCTGCGAGCGCCGCGCGACCGGCTTGTCATGGAACGCGGACAGCGTGTTCCACTCGCCGCAGGCGGGACACTGTCCCTGCCAGCGCGGCGCCTCTGCGCCGCAGCTCGAGCAGACGAAGACGGTGCGTGACTTGGCCATCGGGGGAGCGGCGATGCTAGCACGCGTCCCGGCGAGACTGCGGGCCAGTTCGCGAAATCCGGCCCAAGCTCCGGAAAAATCGCGTGGCGATCGTTCCCGCAGCCGCAAGGCGCGTTTATGATCCGCGGATGCTTCAACCGGCCCCCGGCGCGCGCGCATGAGCGGTGAATCCCCCCTCGGGCGGTGGCTGCGCGGCGCATCGGCCACCGACACGGTGATCGCCCCGGATGGCGAGCACCTGCCGCCGCTGCGCCAGCCGCTCGAAATGGCTTTCGCCGAGCCGGAGGACGGGCGCGGGGGACCACGGCTTCGGGCAGGCGACGCATTCGGCCACTACCGGATCGAGCGGGAGCTCGGCCGCGGTGCGATGGCCACCGTGTACCGCGCGACCGACGAGCGCAACGGCCGCCGGGTTGCGCTCAAGCTGCTGTCGCTGGGCGAGGACTGGCCGGCCGACCGGCTCGACGAGGCCCGGCTGCGGCTGAGCCGCGAAGCCGAGGCCGCCGCCCGCATCGAGCATCCCGACATCGTGGACGTGTTCGAGGCCGGCGAGCACGGTGGCCAGGTCTACCTCTCGATGGAGTTCGTCGAGGGCGTGAGCCTCGACACCCACACCTACCAGGACCGGCTGCTGCCGCCCCGCATGACCTGCGAGATGTGCGCCCGCGTCGCCGAGGCACTGCACTTCGCGCACCAGCGCGGGGTGATCCACCGCGACATCAAGCCGGCCAACATCGTCTTCGATCAGCAGCGGCGGCGCGTACGGATCATGGATTTCGGCGTGGCCCGGCTCGCGGACAGCAGCGCCACCCGGACCGGCGTCGTGCTCGGCTCGCCCTCGTACATGGCGCCCGAGCAGCTAGATGCCCGCCCCGTCACCGGCCGTTCGGACCTGTTTTCCCTCGGCGTCACGCTGTTCCAGCTGCTGACCGGGTCCCTGCCCTTCCGCTCCGACTCGATGCCGGGGCTGATGCGCCGGATCGTCCTCGAGCCGCACCCGCCGCTGGTCACCATCCGGCCCGACCTGCCAGCGGCACTCGGCCAGGTCGTGGACCGTGCGCTGGCCAAGGATCCCGACGACCGCTTCGCGAACGGCGCCGAGATGGCCCAGGCGCTGCGTGACGTCGGCCGCACCATCGACCCGGGGCTGCGCTGATGGGCGACTACGTCTCGCTGCGGGGCAAGCTGCGCTCGGTGGGGCTCACGGACCCGGGCAAGGTCCGCGAGCACAACGAGGATGCGATCGCCTGGGACGGCGAGATCGGCCTGTTCGTGCTGGCCGACGGCATGGGTGGCTACAACGCCGGCGAGGTCGCGAGTGGCATCGCCGTCAAGACCATCATGAACCTCGTCCGCGAGTCCTACGAAGTGCAGGAACTCGGCGGCCAGGACAAGGCGAGCGGCCTGAGCCGGCCGGCCATCATCCTGCGTGACGCTATTGCGCGGGCGAACAAGATCATCAACCAGACGGCCAAGACCCAGCCCCAGTGCGAGGGCATGGGGACGACGGTCGTCGCCGCGCTTTTCCACGACAATAAAATCATCGTGGCCCACGTCGGCGACTCGCGCCTATACCGGTTGCGCGGCGAGCGCTTCGAGCAGGTCACCATGGACCACTCGCTGCTGCAGGAACTGGTGGACCGCGGGTTCTACACCCCCGAGGAAGCCCAGAGGGTCACGAACAAGAATTATGTGACCCGTGCCTTAGGTGTGGAGCCTGCGGTCGAGGTAGAAATCCGCGAGGAGCCGGTGCAGCGCGGAGACTGTTACGTGTTGTGCTCGGATGGCCTGAGCGACATGATCGAGGATGAAGATATTCATTTGACGATCAGTACCTTTGGCGCGAATCTTGATACGGTTTCCAAGCAACTGGTGCAGTTGGCGAACGACAACGGCGGCCGGGACAACATCTCGGTGCTGCTCACCGAGGTGACGGAAACTTTCCCGGCGAAAAAAGGCATACTTGACAGAATATTGGGCTGGTTCGGCTAACCGGCGACGAGGGAAACGATGGCACGCTTGATCCTCAGTCTCGACGGCGATGTGCTCGCCGAGTACAACATGACCAAGGAGCGGTACACCATCGGTCGGCTGCCGGACAACGATGTCCGCATCGACAACCCCTCCGTGAGCGGCCACCACGCCCTCATCATCAACATACTCAATGACTCGTTCCTCGAGGACCTGAACAGCACCAACGGCACCTATGCCAACGGCAAGCTGATCAAGAAGCACGCGCTCAAGCACGGCGACGTGATCACCGTCGGGCACCACCACCTGCGCTTCGTGGACAGCCAGGTCGAGGAGCCGGAGGCGGACGAGTTCGAGAAGACCATGGTCATCGGCCCCGGCCAGGTCAGCGAGGAGCGCCTGCGCGCCGCCGCCGAGGCCCGCCCCGCCGCCCCCTCGGGCAACGGCAGCGCAGCCCGCGCGCCGAGCGCTGCGGCGGCG
>JBBINN010000137.1:0-7662 GCA_037443885.1 Gammaproteobacteria bacterium
CGTCTTCTCGATGTCCCTCAGGAGCCCTGCCTCGTCCTGCGAGACGAGCGACACGGCGTGGCCTTCGGCGCCCGCGCGGGCCGTGCGGCCGATGCGGTGGACGTAGTCCTCGGGCACGTTCGGCAGCTCGTAGTTCACGACCTGTGGCAGCTCCTTGATGTCGAGGCCGCGCGAGGCGACCTCGGTCGCGACCAGCGCCGTGATCCTGCCCGCCTTGAAGTCCGCGAGCGCCTTGACGCGCGCCGACTGGCTCTTGTTGCCGTGGATGGCCGCGGACCGGATGCCCGCACCCTCGAGCTGCTGGGCGAGGCGGTTCGCGCCGTGCTTGGTCCGCGTGAACACGAGCGCCTGTGTCCAGGGGCCCTCGTCGCCGATGCCGTTCTGGAACAGGTGCACCAGCAGGTGGCGCTTGTGCTCCTTGTCCACGCGGTACGCGACCTGCTCGACACGCTCGGCCGTGCTGTTGCGCGGTGTCACTTCGACGTGCACCGGGTCGTTGAGCAGTTTCGCGGCAAGCGTGCGGATGTCGTCGTTGTAGGTCGCCGAGAACAGCAGGTTCTGGCGCTTCGCCGGCAGCAGCCGCATCACGCGGCGGATGTCGTGGATGAAACCCATGTCGAGCATGCGGTCGGCCTCGTCGAGCACGAAGTGCTGGACCTGGGACAGGTCCGCGAGGCCGCGGTTGGCGAGATCGAGCAGCCGGCCCGGCGTGGCGATCAGCAGGTCACAGCCGGCGCGCAGGCCGTCGATCTGCGGCGTCTCGCCGACGCCGCCGAAGATCACGCGGGCGCGGAGGTTCTTGTGGGTGCCGTAGTCCTTGACGCTCTGTGCCACCTGCGCGGCGAGCTCACGGGTGGGCGTCAGCACCAGCACGCGCGGCGCGCGGCCGGCGGCGCTGCTGAGCAGCTGCAGCAGGGGCAGCACGAAACCGGCGGTCTTGCCGGTCCCGGTCTGCGCGCCTGCAAGCAGGTCGCGGCCGGCCAGCACGGGAGGGATGGCCTGCTGCTGGATCAGGGTCGGGGTGTCGTAGCCCTTGTCGGCCACGGCACGAAGCAGCTCGGGCTCGAGCCCGAGATCGGAGAAATGCATTGTCGAAATCCTTGGAAGCGGACTCGCTGCACGGGGCTTGCCCCGGGGCGGTCAGTAGCGAGAGGAGGTTGCTGGAATCGAGCGCGCCGCGGGGGCGCCGGCTTCGAGCCAAAGGGGGCGCTGACCGCGCGACCCTCGTTTGATGGCGGGCACTATACAGATTGCGGCACCCGCGTGCGCGGGTTTCGCGCGCCACCGTGACGCGGGTCCGGGGACGAGGCTAGTGCCCCGCCAGGAAGGCCTTGTCGATGAAGAAGGTGTGGCGCGAGATGGCGGCGTAGCCCATCCGCTCGTAGATGGGCCGCCCTGCCTCGGTCGCGTGCAGCACGGTCGGCAGATCGCCGTGCACCCCGGCCGCGGCGTCGAGCGCATGACGCATCGCGGCCTCCGCGTAGCCCCGTCGCTGCTGCGCGGGGTCGGTCGCGACCATGGCGACGTATCGGTGCCCGCTCACCATCAGCACGGCGGCGCAACTCGCTGGCGCGCCATCGACCGACCCGACGACCGGGAAGTGGTCCTCCCAGAAGCGCCGCCTGCCGATGACCGGCTTCGCCTCCTCGAGCGGTGCGCTGTAGGCGAGCCCGTTGAGGTCGACCAGCGCAGCGCAGCCGCCGTCGTTTCGCGGCACGCCAAGGCGCAGGTCCTGTGGAGCACGGGTAGCCGGCGTCACGCGCTCGGCGAGCATGCCGGTCAGCGGCATCACCGGTGCCAGTCCGCAGCCATCAAGCACCATGCTGGCGTCCGTATCGGGCCGCAGGTACTCGTGAGTCACCAGCAGGAACCACGGCACACCCTTGCCGGCCGCCCAGGCCCGTGCGGTGTCGGCATGCGTCCTGAGCGCATCGCCGGACAGGTTGCGCCCGTTGACGACCGCCAGGTTGAAGAAGGGAATGGGCAGGCCGCTGAAGATGAACGAGAGCCCGTCGACGTCCTCGATGGCCCGGCCGGGGCTTGCCCCGCACATCAGCCGCCAGGCGTCCCTGACCTGGCTGAGGCTCAGCTCCACGCTCATCGTGTGCTCCAGACCCGCCACGCGCGCGGGCAGTGCGAGAGTTCCCGGAGTCTGCGCTGCCGAGGGTTGTCGCGCAAATCGGGCGGGCCATGCGGGTCGGCGAGGGCTCTCGACAGCGGCGCGCCGAGTGTCCATGCTCTGGCGCGGCACGGCGAGGGCCGGTCACACGGGCATCGGGGAGTGGGATGAGCGAGACGGCCGATTTCGATCTTCAACCGACGCTCGAAGGGGAGACGCTGATCCTGCGACCGCTGCGCGTCGAGGATTTCGACGCACTGTACGAAGTCGCCGCGGACCCGGCGATCTGGGAGCAGCACCCGGAGCCGACGCGCTACCAGCGACTCGTGTTCGAGGGCTTCTTCACGGCCGCGCTCGCCTCGCGCGGCGCGCTGCTCGCCATCGACCGGGCGAGCGGCGCGGCGATCGGCTCGTCGCGCTACTACGACTGGGATCCGGCCGCGCGGTCCGTCGCGATCGGCTATACCTTCCTCGCCCGCAGTCACTGGGGCGGCGCGGCGAACCGGGAGATGAAGCGCCTCATGCTGGATCACGCCTTCCGCTGGGTGGATGCGGTTTGGTTCCACGTCGGACGGGACAACCATCGTTCGCGTCGCGCCATGGAGAAGCTCGGCGCGCAGCTCGCAATCGAGACGCAGCGCGAGCATGGCGGCGTGCTGCACGACTACGTGTACTACCGGATCGATCGCGGTAGCTGGCCTCCTTCCCGCTGAGTGCGTGAGCGGCTCGGGGCCGTCCTGGTCCATGCTGCGCGGCCTCTCGGGGCTTTCCTTCAGCCGCTAGCGGTTCAGCTCGTAGGCGCACATGTTGACCGCCGCCGCGAGGTTCAGCGAGTCGATTGCGCCGCCGCCAGGCACGGTGAATGGCCGCGCACCGAGGGCGACGAGCGCCTCGCGGGGCAGGCCGCGCGCCTCGTTGCCGAACAGGTAGCAATCGAACGCCTTGAAGGCATCGCAGGACAGCCGCTCGCCCGCGAGGTCCAGGCAGGCGATCCGGGCGAAGCGATCGCGCAGCGACTCGAGCGGCACGTCGGTCTCGACGGGCACGTGGAAGATCGCGCCCATGCTGGCGCGCACGGCCTTGGGGTTGTACGGGTCCACGCTGCCCGGGCCGAGCAGGCAGCGGAAGCCACCGAACCAGGCCAGCGTGCGCAGGATCGAGCCGAGGTTGCCGGGATCCTGCGCCTCGTGGAGATACACGGCGCGTTCGCCCACCCGCGGCGCCGCGGCAGGCAGTCTGGGCACCACGGCGACGATGCCCTGCGGCTCGCGGGTGTCCGAGATCCGCGCCATCTGGCGGTCGCTGATCACCTGCTTCTCTAAGGGCCCGGGCCATTCGGCGTGACCGGCGGTCACGAAGAGCCGCGCTTCCAACAGGGCCGGGTTGCGCCTCGCCGCCCGCTGCAGCTCGAGGACGAGGTGCTCGCCCTCCGCGAGGAAATGGCCCAGCTCGTCGCGGTACTTCTTCTGGTGCAGCTTGCGGACGTCGTCGAGCTTCATGCCCGCGCGGCCCCGGCCGTCGCGGCAGCCGCGCCGCCTGCCTCCAGCAGGGATCGGATCACCGCCTCGGCGACCCGGATGCCGTCCACGCCGGCCGAGAGGATGCCGCCCGCGTAGCCGGCGCCCTCGCCGGCGGGGTAGAGGCCGCGCACGTTCAGGCCCTGCAACGTGGCGTCGTCGCGCGTCACGCGGATCGGCGAGGAAGTGCGCGACTCGACGCCGGTGAAGACCGCGTCCTCGCGGTCGAAGCCGCGGATCTGGCGGCCGAACACCGGGATCGCCTCGCGGATCGCCTCGATCGCGTAGTCCGGCAGCAGCGAGGAGAGGTCGGTGGGCGTCACGCCGGGCTTGTAGGAGGGCAGCACCTCGCCGAACCCGCGCGAGGCGGCGCCGCGCAGGAAGTCGCCCACCGTCTGTCCGGGCGCGCAGTAGTCGCGTCCGCCGAGATCGAAGGCAAGGGACTCGAGGCGCTCCTGCAGCTCCACGCCGGCAAGCGGTCCGTCCGGGAAGTCCTTCTCCGGCGCGATGCCGACGACGATGCCGGCGTTGGCGTTGCGCTCATTGCGCGAGTACTGGCTCATGCCGTTCGTGACGACGCGGTCCGGCTCCGAGGTCGCGGCGACCACCGTGCCGCCGGGGCACATGCAGAAGCTGTAGACGGCCCGGCCGTTCCTCGCGTGGTGCACCAGCTTGTAGTCGGCGGCGCCGAGCGCCGGGTGCCCCGCGTACTTACCGAGCCGGGCGCGGTCGATCAGCGACTGCGGGTGCTCGATCCTGAAGCCGACCGCGAACGGCTTGGGCTCGATGAACACGCCGCGCCGGTGCAGCATGCGGAAGGTGTCGCGGGCGCTGTGGCCCAGCGCCAGAACCACGTGGCGGCCTTGCACGACCTCGCCATCCGCCAGCGCCACGCCCTCGATCCGGCCGCCGTCGAGCAGCAGGTCGGTGACGCGCGACTCGAAGCGCACTTCGCCGCCGAGCGCGAGGATTTCCTTGCGCATGGCCGCGACCACGCCGGTCAGGCGGAACGTGCCGATGTGCGGCTTGCTGACATAGAGGATCTCCGGCGGCGCGCCGGCGCGCACGAACTCCTGCATCACCTTGCGGCCGTAGAAGCGCGGGTCCTTGATCTGGCTGTAGAGCTTGCCGTCGGAGAAGAGACCGGCGCCGCCCTCGCCGAATTGAACGTTCGACTCCGGCATCAGGATCTTCCTGCGCCACAGGCCCCAGGTGTCCTGGGTGCGGCGCCTCACGTCCCGGCCGCGCTCCAGCACGATCGGGCGGAATCCGGCCTGCGCGAGCACGAGGGCCGCGAAGAGCCCGCAGGGACCAAAGCCGACGACGAGCGGCCGCTCCCGCAGGCTCGCCGGCGCCTGCCCGGCTGGGCGATAGGCCATGTCCGGCGCGGGGCGGACGTGCGGGTCACGGGCGAAGCGTCCGAGGATCGCGGCTTCGCCGCGCGCCTCCACGTCCACGATGTACACGAAGGTGATCGTGCTGTCCTTCTTGCGGGCATCGTAGCTGCGCTTGAAGACGGTGAATCCCTCCAGGTCCGCCTCGGCGATCCCGAGCCGCCTGACGATGGCCGCGGGCAGGGCCTCCGCCGGATGGTCGAGGGGCAGCGACAGCTCCGTGATGCGTATCAAGGCCGGTTCCTGGCCGGTGTCCCCGGCAGAGGGATAGAATGACGCGGGAATTGTAGCGGCCTCGGGCCCGTTCCCGCAGGTCAGGGTACCCTTGCCCGCTTTCCCCGGTGGTTCGCAACCCGTGGCGCGATCGAAGAGCAGCAGCCGCTGGCTGCAGGAACACGTCAGCGATCCCTACGTCAAGCGCGCGCAGAAGGACGGCTACCGCGCGCGCTCGAGCTACAAGCTGCTCGAGCTCGACGAGAAGGACCGCCTGCTCCGTCCGGGCCTGCGGGTGATCGACCTCGGCTCGGCGCCCGGCGGCTGGTCGCAGGTCGCAGCTTCGCGGGTCGGCGACAAGGGGCGGGTGCTCGCCACGGACATACTGCCGATGGACGCGATCCGCGGCGTGGACTTCGTCCAGGGCGACTTCCGCGAGCAGTCGGTGCTCGACCAGATCCTCGCGCACCTGGCGGGCGAGAAGGCGGATCTCGTCCTGTCCGACATGTCGCCCAACATCAGCGGCATCAGCTCGGCTGACCAGGCCGCCTCGATCTACCTGCTCGAGCTCGCGCTGGACATGGTCCGGCGGGTCCTGAAGCCCGGCGGTGCCTTCGTCGCCAAGCTCTTCCAGGGCGCGGGTTCCGACGAGTACCTGAAGGAAGTCCGCGCCGCCTTCGAGAAGGTGGCGATCCGCAAGCCCTCGGCGTCGCGGTCGCGGTCCCGCGAGGTCTACGTGGTGGCGAAGGGCTTCAAGGGTTGAGGCGGGCGTCGGCGATGCGAGCCACCACGTATCGGGCGCCGTGACGTCGACAGTCCTCAGTTCCTCAGCGCGCCGGCCGCCACCCGCGCGATGGCAGGCAGGTTGAAGCCCATGAGGTGGCGCTGCCAGAACAGCTCGCGCTTGTCGCAGACCGTGGAGTGGCTGTAGCGCGCGATCTCGCCGCGCAGCCGTGCGGCATCTTCCGGATCGAGCTCGCCGCGGCTGGACGCGGCCAGGCGCGCGCGCAGCCGCCGCGCCTCGGCGATGCCGTTGGCCACGCCCCTGGCGGTCCTGGCGGAGATGCGTCCGTAACGCAGCTTCAGCGCGTTGAGCCGCTCGGCTGCATCGTAGGTGGCGTCCACGAGCTCTGCGCGCGTCATCCACTCCGTCTCGTAGTTGAGTATCTGCTCCCAGCTAGGCTGGACGAGCAGCTGGCGGTGCTCCTCGAGCGTGTGCGCGAACTTGCGGAAGCCAAAGCGGGCGGGGTCCTCGAAGATGCGGCTGCCCGGATCGAGGAACGGACCCATCGGCGAGATGAAGCACTGCAGCCGCGGGTCGCCGAACCCGAACAGGTGCTCGCAGTAGTCCACCGTCTCCATGACCGACCCGTAGGTCTGCCGCGGCAGGCCGATCATGAAGAACACGTCCATGCGGCGGCAGTCGAGACCGAGCGCGTCGCGCAGGAAGCCCTCCAGCGCCCGGTTGTCGTAGCCGGTCTCGCCCTCCATCGCGCGGCGAACGTCGTGGTCGTGGCTCTCGGGGCTGATCTCGAAGCTCCAGTCCGGCAGTCTCGCGTCGACGTGCCTCAGGAACCCGATCGGCGGCACGTCGAAGAACTCCAGGCAGATCGGGCTCTTCACGCCGAGTGCGGCGATCCCGTCGATCACCGCGGCGGCGTAGGCCTCGCCACCCTGCAGCAGGTCGCCCGGGATGACGATCGGCCCCTGCGAGAAGCGGCTGATGGCGGCGACGTTCCGTGCCAGGCTCTCCGGACTCCTGAAGACGGGCCGCTGCCGGCGGGTCATGTGGCTGCAGGTTGTCGCGGAGCTGCCGCAGGTCACGCACTCGTAGGCGCAACCCTTGAGCGGCAGCACCATGGTCGTGGGATCGCGCAGCCAGCCGTTGAAGGGCAGCACGCTCGCGAAGTCGCGGTGACGCACGGCCATCTCGATCAGGAGCTCCGGCCTGACGTCCACGTAGTCCAGCGTGTCCGGGACGAAGGTCAGCGGATTGACGCGGATCTCGCCGCCCTTGCGCCAGGTCAGGTTCGGAATCCCGTCCAGCGGGCCACCCTCGCGCAACGCCGTCAGCAGCTGGTGCAGCGGCGGTTCGGTGCTGTCGCCGCGCAGCACGAAGTCGATCTCGGGGTACTCGAGCAGTTCGCGGTGAAAGTAGGTCGCCGACAGGCCGCCCAGGATGACGGGCACGTCCGGGTGCGCCTGCTTGGCGATGCGCGCGATCTCGATCGCGCCGTGGCAGTGCGGCATCCAGTGCAGGTCGATCCCGATGGCCGCGGGGCGCTGCGCTGCGAGGAACGTGGGAACGTCGAAGCGGCGGTCCGTCAGCATCCTGAGCGCCAGGTTGACGATGCGGATCTCCATCCCCTGCTGCTGCAGGTAGCCCGCGATCGTGAGGAAACCGATCGGGTAGATCTCG
>JBBINN010000137.1:7703-7981 GCA_037443885.1 Gammaproteobacteria bacterium
AAGTCGTAGACGCTCGGCGGGTGGAGCAGCAGCAGGTCGACGGAAGGCTTCGAGGCCATGCCGGGGTGCTTCCTGTCGCGGTTCGAGGCCACAGGCTGGCCGAGGCGGCGGGGTCGCGCCATACCGGTTTGCCGCGCCTGTATGCTGGGTCCCGGAATCGCCCGCCGCCAGGCGGACCCGCAGCGTGCCACCGGGAGACAGGATCATGCCGGACCAGCCCATCGACCCTTCGGTCTACCGCCTCTACGACGAGTATTGCCACGGCCGCATCGACCGCC
>JBBINN010000138.1:0-7945 GCA_037443885.1 Gammaproteobacteria bacterium
CGCGGCGCCGGCGGGCGCGCTGCCGCCGGTCGAGGAGGCCGGCTTCTCCCGCGCGCACGCAGGCCCCTCCGTGCGACGCCTCGCGCGCGAGCTCGGCGTGGATCTCGCGCGGGTCAAGGGCAGCGGGCTCAAGGGCCGCATCACGCACGAGGACCTCAAGGCCTGGGTCAAGGCTGCACTCGCGGGGAGCGCAGCGCCTGGAGCCGGCGGGGGGCTGCCGCGGGTCCCTGAGGTGGACTTCGCGACTTTCGGTCCGGTCGAGGCGGTTCCGCTCACGCGCGTGCAGCGCATTTCCGGGCCGCGGCTGCACGCGAGCTGGGTCAGCATCCCGCACGTCACGCAGCACGACGAGGCGGACATCACCGACCTCGAGGCCCTGCGTGCCGAGCTCAAGGACAAGGCGGCGGCCGCGGGCCTCAAACTCACGCCGCTCGCGTTCATCCTGCGCGCCTGCGCACGGGTTCTGGCTGGATTCCCGCGATTCAGCGCCTCGCTCGCCGGCGACCAGCTGGTGATGAAGAAGTACCTGCACGTCGGCTTCGCCGCGGATACCCACAACGGCCTCGTCGTACCGGTGATCCGCGACGCCGACCGCAAGGACGTCTACGAGCTCGCCCGCGAGCTCGGCGCGCTGTCGGAGAAGGCGCGCGCCGGCAAGCTCTCGGCGGCCGAGATGCAGGGCGGCTGCTTCACGGTGTCGAGCCTCGGCGGCATCGGTGGGACGGCGTTCACGCCGATCATAAACGCGCCGGAGGTCGCGATCCTCGGGGTGTCGAAGGCCAGGATGCAGCCCGTGTGGCGCGACGGCGAATTCGTGCCGCGGCTGATGCTGCCGCTGTCGCTGTCCTACGACCATCGGGTCATCGACGGTGCCGAGGCGGTGCGGTTCACGGTGGCGCTGGCGCGGGCGCTGGCCGAGCCGCGGCTGCTCGCCGAGGCCGTGCCGTGAGCATCGAGCAGCGCGTCCCCGAGCTCGGCGACTTCAAGGATGTCGAGGTCATCGAGGTCCTGGTGAAGTCGGGCGATGTCGTCGAGCCCGAGACGCCGCTCGTCACGCTCGAGACCGACAAGGCGACCATGGACGTGCCCGCTACCGCGGCCGGCATGGTGACCGAGGTCGCCGTAAAGAAGGGCGATCGCGTCAACACCGGCAGCCTGTTGGTGCGACTCGCTGGGGAAAATGGCTCCGCCGGCGACACCGTGCGCATCGAGACCGTCGCCGAGCCGGCGCAGGCCGGGCCCGAGGCCGCCGCAGCGGCTCCGGTGCCTGGAGCCACCGTGCCCGCGCCGTCGGTCAAGGCAGGCGAGCCGGCCGCCGACCTGAGCGCGCAGCTCGTCGTCCTCGGCGCCGGCCCTGGCGGCTACACCGCCGCCTTCCGCGCCGCCGACCTCGGCCTGTCCGTGATCCTGGTGGACCGCTGGCCGCAGCTCGGGGGCGTCTGTCTCAACGTCGGCTGCATTCCATCGAAAGCACTGCTGCACGCGGCGCGGGTCATCGAGGACGTCGAGTCCATGGCCGAGCACGGCCTGGTCTACGGCGATCCCTCGATCGACATCGAGCGGCTGCGGCAGTGGAAGAACCGCATCGTCGGCAAGCTCACGGCCGGGCTCACCATCCTCGCCAAGCAGCGCAAGGTGCGGGTGCTGCGCGGCTTCGGCCGCTTCGCCTCGCCGCATCGGCTCGAGCTGCGCGAGCCGGACGGAGGCGTGAAGGTCGTGGGCTTCGAGCACTGCATCGTCGCGGCGGGATCCGAACCGGTGCGGATGGCCGGCTGGCCGTCGGACCCCAGGCTGATGGACTCGACCGGCGCGCTGGACCTGAAGGAACTGCCGGGCCGGCTGCTGGTCGTCGGCGGCGGCATCATCGGTCTCGAGATGGCCTGTGTGTACGACGCGCTCGGCTCGAAGGTCAGCGTGGTCGAGCTCACGTCCGGCCTGATGCCGGGCTGCGACCGCGACCTCGTGCGTCCGCTCGAGAAGCGGATCCGCGGCCGTTACGAGGCGGTGATGACCGGCACCAAGGTCGTCGGCGTCGAGGCGCGCGACGAGGGCCTCAGGGTCAGCTTCGAGGGCACTGCCGCGCCCGGGCCACAGCTGTTCGACCGGGTTCTCGTCGCCGTGGGACGTGTCCCGAACGGCCGCGTGATCGGCGCCGAGAAGGCCGGCATCCGGGTCGACGAGCACGGCTTCATTCCCGTGGATCGCCAGCAGCGCACCAGCGTCGGGCACATCTTCGCCATCGGCGACGTCGCGGGCCAGCCGATGCTCGCGCACAAGGCCACACACGAGGGCAAGGTCGCCGCCGAGGTCGTTGCCGGGCACAAGAGCGCCTTCGACGCGCGCGTGATTCCCTCTGTCGCCTACACCGACCCGGAAGTCGCCTGGGTCGGCGTCACCGAGGAGGAGGCGAGGGCGGAGGGCCGGAAGCTCGGCAAGGGCCTGTTCCCTTGGATGGCGAGCGGCCGCTCGCTCGCGCTCAACCGCGAGGAGGGCTTCACCAAGCTGCTGTTCGACCCGGACACGCACCGCGTCGTCGGTGGCGGCATCGTGGGCACCAGCGCGGGCGACCTCATTGCCGAGGTGGGACTCGCGATCGAGATGGGTGCGGATGCCTGCGACGTGGGCCTCACCATCCACCCGCACCCAACGCTGTCGGAGACCGTCGGTTTCGCCGCCGAGGCCTTCGAGGGGACGCTCACCGACCTGTTCATGCCACGCCGCTGACCGGACGCCCGGTCAGCAGCGCGTGCCGAGCAGGATGCCGCGCGCGCGCAGTCCCTCGAGCAGTTCCGCCCCTCCTGCGGCGGCGTCCGAAGCGCCGAGTTCGGCCGCCACGCGCGCGAGCGACGCCGAGCCCGTGGCGCCGGCATCCGCGTCCATCAGTTCCAGCAGCCTTGCGGTGGCCGCGTCCGTTTCGAGGAAGCGCACTTTCCCCTCGGCATCGCGATAGACGACGAGGAAGGTCGGCAGGTCACCGGGCGCCTCCGGCCGATAAGCATGCGACAGGCGGTGGACCGGCCAGCGGTAGGCGAGCGGCCATGCGAGCGGCGAAACGACGGGCCGGCCCTCGAGCAGGTCGCCTGCCGGATCGAACCCGGAAGGGTCGGGCTCGGCATCGCTCACCGACAGCGCCAGCTCCACCCACTCGTAGTGCGCGAGTTCCGCCAGGAACGGCGGCAGCCCCGGGGCATCGTCGCTGCGCTCGCCGAGCCACTGCACGAACTCGGAGGGCAGCTCGAGGAAGTACGGCGTGTGCGCCCGGTGCCCCGCGTAGAAGCGCCGCACCAGTCCGCGCCAACCGGGCTCGCCCAGGATGTCGCGGCACACCGGGAAGGTGCCGCCCAGCAGGCTCGCGACGTTGTTGAAGAAGAGCTCCCGGTAGACGTCGAGCCGCCGCGGCTCGATACCGGGGGGCGGCGGGACGTTGTCCGGGTCCCGCAGGTGTGCGGCGAAGCGCCGCTGCAGTTCGGTGAAGTCCATCGCTCAGCCCGCGGCCGCGCGATCGCCACGCGCCTGCAGGCCGCGCACCTGCGCGACCTCCTCGAGCAGAAACCCGAGCGGCGGGAAGTTGAAGTCGCGCTCCAGCAGCGTCGGCGCGGCGCCGCAGTTTGTGTACGCTGCCTCCAGCAGCGACCACACGTCGCCGCAAACGTCCGCGCCGTGTGTGTCCACCCGCAGGTCCGGGGCTTCGACGTAGTGCCCGGCGACGTGGCAATACCAGACGCGCTCCGCTGGCAGCGCGCGCAGGAAGCGCAGCGGCTCGTAGCCGTGGTTGATGGCATTGACGAACACGTTGTTGACGTCGAGCAGCAGGCCGCAGTCGGCTTCCTCCAGCACCGCGGTGACGAACTCGAGCTCGGAGAGCTCCGCACCCGGTGCCGCGTAGTAGGAGACGTTCTCGACCGCGATCGGCCGCTCGAGGATGTCCTGCGCAAGGCGAATGCGACTGGCGACGTGGCGCACCGCCTCGCCGGTGAAGGGGATGGGCATCAGATCGTAGAGGTGGCCCTCGTCCGTGCAGTAGCTCAGGTGCTCGGTGTAGGCCCGGATGCCGTGCGCGTCGAGGAAACAACGGATGTCTTCCAGCAGCACCGTGTCGAGCGGCCCGGGACCGCCGAGCGACAGCGACAGTCCGTGCGCCACGAAGGGGTGCCGCTCGGTGAACTGGCGCAGGCGCCGGCCGAGCGAGCCGCCCACGCCGATCCAGTTCTCCGGCGCCAGCTCGAAGAAGTCGATTCCCATCGCGCCCTGCTGCTCGAGTTCCCCGAGCAGCGCGCGGCGGAAGCCGAGGCCTGCGCCGGCTACGGGAAAGCGCTGCCGGGTGGGCTCCCAGCGGGCGGCGGCGGCTTGCGACGTCATCCGTACAGCTCCTGCATGGCACACCGCCCGCGACGCCGGAACATCACCGCCTCGGGACCAGGCGGCGCGCGCGCTCGAGGAAGGTGGCCTCGTCGGGCGGATGGCCCGCGCGCTGCGCCTCCCAGAGCGTCTCGGCGAGGCACTCGAGCAGGCGGTGCTCGGCCTCGTGCGCCGAGGCGCTTGCTGCCGCTATGGCCAGGAACATGGCTCGCAGCCCCGGCGGCCGGTCGGTCGCGACGCCTTCGCGCACGGCCATGTGCAGCCCCATGTGCAGGAAGGGGTTGCTATCGCCTCCTTCGGGCGTCCAGTCGCGCGCGGCGGTCTCCGGCCCGGCCTCCAGCAACCCATGGTACTCGGGATGCGCCCTGACCACGTCGGCGAGCTGGGCCTCGAGCGGCTCGAGCGGCAGGCCGCAGCGGTGCTTGCGCCAGGCCTCGAGCCAGGTCCGCCTTAGCTGGTCGCGGTCGGCGCCTGCGAACAGGACCATGTCACTTGCCCCTGGCGCTGCGCGCGCCGGCGGGCCGCCTCGTCCGCGTCCCGGCCCCGGCGCTTCCGAGCGGCAGCGAAGCCGGTTCCGGCAGCGCCTTGTGGCGGAACTCGCAGAGGTCGACGAGGCTGCAGCGCGCGCAGTCGGGCTTGCGCGCCCTGCACACGTAGCGGCCGTGCAGAATCAGCCAGTGGTGCGCGTCCTTGCGGAACTCGGCGGGTACCACCCTCAGCAGCTTCTCCTCGACCTGGCGGACATTGCGTCCGGGCGCGAGGCCGGTCCGGTTGGAAACGCGGAAGATGTGCGTGTCCACCGCGATGGTCGGCTCGCCGAAGGCGGTGTTCAGCACGACGTTGGCGGTCTTGCGGCCGACGCCCGGCAGCGCCTCGAGATCCTCGCGCCGGTGCGGGACCTCGCCGCCGTGGCGCTCGAGCAGCAGCCGGGCCGTGGCCGCGAGGTTCCTGGCCTTGGCCGACCACAGGCCGATGGTGCGGATGTGCGTCGCGATGCCCGCTTCGCCGAGCGCGGCCATCGCCGCCGGCGTCGGCGCGGCCGCGAACAGTCCGGGCGTGGCGGCATTGACGCTGCGGTCGGTCGCCTGCGCGGACAGGATCACGGCGACCAGGAGCTCGAAGGGGCTGGACCAGGCGAGCTCCGTCGTCGGCGCCGAATTGGCGGCCGCGAGCCGCTCGAAGATGTCGCGCCGCTTAGCGGGGTTCACGCCTGTTGCCCGGTCGCCGCGGCGAGGCGGGCGGCGAGCCCGGCCTGGCGCCGGGCAGCGTCGCGGGCCAGGCGGGCGAGCCGCGCCTCGAAGAGTGAACGGAAGTGTTCGGCGCGGGCGGCAATCGCATCTGCGCCGAGCGGAGCCTGCGGCAGGCCCGGCGCCGGCACGAGCTGGATGCAATCCACGGGGCAGGCCGGCACGCAGAGCTCGCAGCCCGAGCAGTCCTCGGGCAGCACCCCGTGCAGCCACTTGCGCGCGCCGACGATCGCATCCGTGGGACAGGCGTCGATGCACTTGGCGCAGCCGATGCAATCGGGCTCTTCGATGACCGCGACGAGCGGCGGGCCCGTCTCGCCGCAGTCCGGGTCGATCGCATGCTCGGGCCGGCCAAGAAGGGCGGCCAGCGCGCGCATTACCGGTACGCCCCCTGGCGGGCAGCGGTTGATCTCGCTTTCCCCGCGGGCGAGCGCCTCGGCGTAGGGCCGGCAGCCGGCAAAGCCACAGCGCGTGCACTGGGTCTGCGGCAGCAGGGCGTCGATGCGTCCCGCCAGCAGCGCGCCGCCGGTGTCCTGGGCCTGCTCCATCAACCTCACTTCACCTGCATGCCCGGCTGCGCGCCGGCATCGGGCGCAACGAGGAAGATGTCGCCGCCGCCGGGGCCGGCGGCCAGCACCATGCCCTCGGACACGCCGAAGCGCATCTTGCGTGGCTTGAGGTTCGCGACGACCACGACGTGCCGCCCGACGAGCGCGCCCGGGTCGTAGGCCTGGCGGATCCCGGCGAAGACGTTGCGTCGCTGGCCGCCGACGTCCACCGTCAGCCGCAGCAGCTTGTCTGCGCCCTCGACGGACTCGGCCGACTCGATTCGCGCGACGCGCAGGTCCACCCGCTGGAAGTCCTCGATGGCGATCTCCGCGGCCGCTGTCGCCGGCGCCGGCGAGTCAGGCGCAGGCGCCGCGGGCCTCGTCGTGGCCGCCGGCCGCGGCGCATCCACGATCGCCTGCACCTGTGCCGGCTCCACGCGGGTCGCGAGCGGCTCATAGGACCGGATTCGCCTCCCGACGAGCGGCTGCGCGACCTCGTTCCAGCGCGCGAGCGGCGCCTGCAGGAAGGCCTCCGCGCGGACCGCCATGTCCGGGAGCACGGGCTTGAGGTAGGCGATCAGCACGCGGAACAGGTTGAGCCCCTCGGTGCACACGGCCTGCACCTCGCCGGCCCTTGCGGGGTCCTTCGCCGCCAGCCAGGGCTTGGCCTGGTCGATGTAGAGGTTGGCGCGGTCCGCAAGCGCCATGATCTCGCGGATCGCGGCCGCGTACTCGCGCGCCTCGTAGAGCGCCGCGACCGATTCTCCGGCGGCGACGAACTCGGCAAAGAGGGCGGGTTCCGGCAGCGCGCCGGACAGCTCGCCGCCGTGGCCGCGCGTGATGAACCCGGCGCAGCGGCTCGCGATGTTGACCAGCTTGCCCACGATCTCGGAGTTCACGCGTGCCGCGAACTCCTCGAGGTTCATGTCGATGTCCTCGACGCCCGAGGTCAGCTTGGCTGCGAGGAAGTAGCGGAAGTACTCGGCCGGGAGGTGCTCGAGGTAGCGCTCGGCGGTGATGAAGGTGCCGCGCGACTTGGACATCTTCTGGCCGTTGATGGTCAGGAAGCCGTGGACGAAAACACCGTCCGGCAGCCGGAAGCCCGCGCCCTCCAGCGTCGCCGGCCAGAACAGCGAGTGGAAGTACAGGATGTCCTTGCCGATGAAGTGATACAGCGAGGCGTCGCCGCCCGGGCGCCAGTAGGCGTCGAAGTCGCGGCCCGTGCGCGCACAGAAGTTCGCGAAGCTCGCCATGTAGCCTATGGGTGCGTCCAGCCACACGTAGAAGTACTTGCCGGGGTGGCCGGGGATCTCGAAGCCGAAGTAGGGCGCATCGCGCGAGATGTCCCAGTCCTTGAGGCCCGCCTCGAACCACTCGTCGAGCTTGTTCGCCACCGCCTCCTGCAGCGCGCCGGAGCGCGTCCAGCGGCGCAGGAAGTCGCCGAAGTCGCCGAGCCTGAAGAACAGGTGTTCCGACTCGCGTTCCACCGGCCGCGTGCCGCTCACCACGGACACAGGATCCTTCAGGTCGAGCGGCGAGTAGGTCGCGCTGCAGGACTCGCAGCTGTCGCCGTACTGGTCCGCGGCGCCGCAGCGCGGGCAGGTGCCCTTGACGTACCGGTCGGGCAGGAACATGCCGGCCTGCTCGTCATAGGCCTGGCGCACCGTGCGGCGCGCGATGTGGCCCGCGGCGTCGAGCGCCTTGAACACGAGCTCCGTGTAGTGCCGGTTCTCGGCCGAGTGGGTGGTGTAATAGCTGTCGAAGCTGATCAGGAAGCGCTCGAAGCTGCTG
>JBBINN010000139.1:0-7917 GCA_037443885.1 Gammaproteobacteria bacterium
GCCGATGCCCTCGTAGGACAGGCTCATCGCGATGTTGTACTCCTCGGAGTTGCGGGGCGACAGGTAGCTCGAGTGCGGGTCGAACACGTGCGAGTACGCGTTCATGAAGGTCTCGAATACGTCGTCGCTGCTGACCTGGTCGATGCGCTTGAGCACGCGCTCGTAGCGCTTCCGAAGGACCTCGCGCGCCTCCGGCCAGGTCTTGCCGGCCAGCAGCAGGGATACCGCGTCGTTCTTGACCCGCAGCCGCCAGATCTCGTCGAGCTCCTCGGTACTGGCGGCCCAGGGGCCCTCGCTGCGGTCGAAGCGGAACTCCTCGTCCAGCGCGAAGTCTGGCTCGGTGTCGAGCAGCGCCAGCGCGTAGGACATGCGTTCGTGGTTGCGCTGCTGCAGGCGGACGAA
Source organism: Gammaproteobacteria bacterium (assembly GCA_037443885.1). Lineage (GTDB taxonomy): Bacteria > Pseudomonadota > Gammaproteobacteria > Steroidobacterales > Steroidobacteraceae > SG8-30. Next base: position 403 of record JBBINN010000139.1, read on the forward strand.
CATGTCGAAGGCCGGGGTTAGGTTGGCGGACTGGATGGCGTCGTCCAGCTCGTTGCGGTAGCGCTCGAACTCGGCGACGTCCGAGGCCAGCAGGTAGCTGCGGTTGCCATCGAGCGCCTCGAGGTAGCGCTCGAAGATCTGAGCAGACAGCCGGTCGTCCAGCTTGGCCTGCCGGTAGTGCTGCCGCTGCATCACTTCGGCCACCAAGCGGACGACACGGCGGTGGCGGTCCGTCGGCGCCAGCTCGCCCGGCGACGCCGATGCCCGGGCCACCGCGGGAGGCGGAACCGGCCCGGTGCCCGTGACCAGTACGGCGAGCGCGAGCACCAGCGCCGCCACCGCGACGAGGCGCGGCCATCCCGGGAAACGCTTCGAGCGGCGGTCGGTCATAGGTTGCTAGACTTCAGGACTGAGCGGCAGCGGGCAGCCGGCCATCGAGCTAAGGTAGAGGTCGACTCCCCGCGGATCAAGTGCCGCGCTCACTTTGCGGATCAGGAGTTTGCAGGCTGTGGGTCCACTGGGGTTCCTGACGGGCGTCGTGCTGGGGTCGGCCGCATCGATCGCCACCGTGCTGGTGATGGTGGGGGTCATCTTCCTGGTCGTCTCCTCGGAGCATCCGGCCCTCCTGGAGGAATACCGCCCGCTGGTGCGCGCCGCAGCCTGGTTCGCGCTGCTCGCGGCGGTGTCCGGCGCCGCCTTCTACGGCCTGCAGAAGCGCACCGCCTGGCGCTGGGCGGCACAGGCCGCCATGTGGGCCGGGCTGGCCCTCATTGCGTGGGCCTACTGGCCCGACCCCGTCGCCTGATATCGAGTCTGACCCGGGCCCGCCCCGGCGGTTCCCTGTCCGAGCCCTGCACGGAGATACGCCACGCCATGTCCAGGACTGCCTGCCTCGCACTCTTGTCGCTGCTGCTCGCCGGCTGCGGCGGCACGAACCACTACGTCCAGCGGGCGACGCTCGCGATCAACGAGGAGGTTTACCGCGCGCATGTCGCGCAACTGGCCTCGGACGAGTTCGAGGGACGGGCGCCGGGTTCGCCGGGCGAACGCAAGACAGTGGAATACCTCGAGAAGCAGTTCCTGGCGCTCGGCCTCCAGCCCGTGGACGGCGCCAGTTTCCGCCAGCAGGTGCCGCTCGTCGAGATCACCGCGATCCCGGCGCAGGCGCGCCTCGGCTTCGCGGGACGCGGCCGCCAGGCCGACCTGGCCCTGGGCGAGGACATGGTGATCGGCACGCGCCGGGTGCAGCCTTCGTCGGCCATCACCGAGAGCGAGGTCGTGTTCGTCGGCTATGGCGTCGTCGCGCCGGAGTACGGCTGGAACGACTACGAGGGGCTCGACATGCGCGGCAAGACCGCGCTGATCCTGGTCAACGACCCTGGATTCGGCTCGGGCGACCCGGAGCTTTTCCGCGGCCGCGCGATGACCTACTACGGCCGCTGGACCTACAATTACGAGGAGGCGGCACGGCAGGGCGCCGCCGCGGCGATCATCATCCACCAGACCGAACCGGCGGCGTATCCCTGGGAGGTCGTCCGGAACAGCTGGACGGGCCCGCAGTTCTGGGCGGAGACTGCGGACGGCAATGCGGGAGCGCTGGCCCTCGAGGCGTGGATCACCGAGGTGCGCGCGCGCGAGCTTCTCTCCATGGCCGGCCAGGACCTCGATGCCCTGCAGCGGGCGGCGCAGCAGCGCGGCTTCCGCGGCAAGCCGCTGGGCGTCACTGCGAGCGGCAGCGTCCGGAACCTGGTCCGGCGCGCCAGCTCGCCGAACGTGGCTGGCTACCTGCCGGGCCGCGACCGCCGCGACGAGTACGTCATCTTCATGGCCCATTGGGACCACCTCGGCAAGGGTCTCGCGCTGGCCGGCGACACCATCTACAACGGCGCGGTTGACAACGCGACGGGCGTGGCGGGGCTGCTCGCCATCGCCGGTGCTTACCGTGAGTTGCTCGTGACCCCCTCTCGGTCGGTGCTGTTCCTCGCGGTCACGGCCGAGGAGTCCGGCCTGATCGGCTCCGAGTACTACGCGCGCTACCCGCTGGTGCCGCTGGAGAGGACCGCCGCGGTGATCAACATGGACGGCATGCAGCCGCTAGGCCGGGCGCTGGACATCGAGGTGATCGGCAGTGGCGCGTCGGAGCTCGAGATCCTCCTGGCCGCAGCCGCAAAGCGGCAGGGCCGGGTCGTGAAGCCCGACTCGCTGCCCGAGCACGGTTATTTCTACCGCTCAGATCACTTCAACCTGGCCAAGGGGGGCGTGCCGGCGCTCTACACGAAGGCCGGCGTGGACCTGCGCGAACGCCCGCCTGGCACGGGCCAGGCGATGCTCGACGAGTACACGCGCGAGCGCTATCACAAGCCCTCCGACGACTACGACCCCGCCTGGGACGTGTCGGGCAACATCGAGGACCTGCGCCTGCTGTTCGATGTGGGGCTGCAGGTCGGGGTCGCACCGGGCTGGCCGAACTGGTACGAGGGCAACGAGTTCCGGGCGAAGCGCGACGAGAGCCGGGCGGCCCGGCAGCGCTGACCTCCGCTGCCTCCTCTCAGCGGAAGCGGAACAGCGGGACGGGCCCGGCTGCGTCGTAGCGGACGGCGCGGTTGCGTCCCTGCAGCTTGGCGGTGTAGAGCGCCTGGTCGGCGGCCTTCAGCAGTGCTGCCACGCTCTCGAAGGGCGTTTCAGGCGACTGCGTGGCGAAGCCGATGGAGATCGTCACCGCGATGGAGCCTTCGCCAACGTCCTGCCGCGTCCCGGCCAGTGTCGCGACGATGCGTTCGCACACGCTCTGGCAGGTGTGCACGTCGGCGTTCGGCAGCACCAGCACGAACTCCTCGCCGCCGTAGCGGGCCACCACGTCGGAGTCGCGCGTATTGCCCTTCAGCATCCGTGCCGTGAACTGCAGGATCCGGTCGCCGGCCTGATGGCCGTGTGAGTCGTTGACCTTCTTGAAATGGTCCAGGTCGCAGAAGGCCACCGACAGCGGCCAGCCCTGCCGCGCGGCGCCGTCGAATTCCCGGGCGAGATACTGTTCCAGGAAACTGCGGTTGAAGACGCCGGTCAGCGGGTCGCGGCGCGTCTCCGCCTCGAGTTCCATCGCGCGTGCCGAGAGTGAGTCTGCGGTGACGCGCAGCGTGTTGACTTCGCGCAGCGTGTGCAGGTTCCGAACCATGAGGAGTTCGCGGGCCTGCTCCATGATGGCTTCCGGCTCCGGGAGGATAGAGGTCTCGAACACCGCCTCGGTCTCCGGGATCAGCGTGCCGATCCGCTCGACCAGCGCGCCGAAGGCCTCGCGTCGCAGGCCGAAGGTTCGCTCCACCTGCTGGGCAAGTTCGTTCAGCGCCTTGGGCGCGGCCTCTGCCGGGCCGAGAAAGGTGTCGGCGATCGGGCCGGACAGCGCGACGCAGCGGGCGAACCCGTCCTCCGGCGTCAGGGCGCGCCGCGTGTCCAGCTTGTGGCTCGATTCCACCGCCCGCCAGAGTCTCTCGGGAAGGTTCCACTGGCGCATCAGCCAGGAGCCCACCTCCGCGTGATCCACGCCGAGGCGCTTGCGCTCGTGCGGCAGGATCTGCGCATGGATGCGCTGCATCTCCGCCGTGCCCTGATAGAGGTCCGGCTTGCTGCGCTCGAGCGCAATCATGCCGATGTCCTGCAGCAGGCCCGCCAGGAAGAGCTCCTCGGAGAGGGTCTGGCCCACGGCCTCGCCTAGTGAGCGGGCGGCCGTGCCGGCGAGCAGTGCGCGACGCCAGTAGTGGTCATAGTCGAGCGCGATCGGCGTGCCTGTCCTCAGTGAACGCACCAGAGTGAACGACAGCGCCAGCGTAAGGGTGGCGTTCAGTCCGAGCACCACGAGCGCCTGGCGCAGATTCTCGCTGCGTCGCCGCTGCGCATAGATTGCCGAGTTGGCGATGCGGAGGATCTTGGTGGTGAGGGCCGGATCCAGCCCGACGGCGCGGGCGACCCGGCTCATCTCGATGTCAGGGTCCTGGGCCAGCTCGATGATGTGGGTAGCCACCCCCGGCGGGCTCGGCAGGTTGACCAGCGACTTGAGGTGCGACTCGAGCTCAGGCGTCATGGATCGTTGATTCCGCGGCGTTTCTCTGGCGTTTCTACCCTGGGCTGGGCGGAGGCTGCCGTGCTGCACGGCGCTGCCTCCGAACGGTGTAGCGACCGCGGACGGTATTCCTTTAGTGACGCCTGCCCCGTAACTGGCAGGACGTCCCTGTTGCGAAGCCCTGCAGATCGGGCGCGCCGGGCCCCCGGGCTGCAGCCGTCCGGCCCTAGGCGGCGCGTCGCCGCCGGCGCAGAGGACGGGTCAGCAGTCGCAGCGGCCAGAAAAGCAGGTACGGGCCGAGCAGCAGCAGCCACGCGGAAGGCTCGAGCCGCAGCAGCGCCTTGTACAGGGATCCCAGGAAGGCGGGCAGACCGCCCGCGTAGGGGCCGAGCGTCAGCACGCCTGCCAGGTAGATGAGGAACGGCATGACGACCAGGCCGAAACCGGCCAGCATCAGCAGGAACCTCATCTCCCGGTGCAGTCCTCGCGCAGTCGTCATCATGGGGCTCCGTGGCTCGCACGAGCAGTGTGCGGCCGAGCGTGGCGACCTGGCAACCGCGGTCGACATATACTTGGCCCCGGTAACGGTGGGGGCGGATTCACGATGCCAAAGCGCTGGTGGCCGGAGTCTTTCTACGAGTCGAGGCCCTACGCAGCGATCGCGCTGGGTCTCCTGGCGGCGTTGCTGGCGCTGGCGCGGGCCTGGTCCATCGAGCACTGGGAGGTGCCGGCGATGCTGCTCGCCGGCGCCGGCTGCTTCGTATTCATCTATGGCGCGGCGACGCTGCAGATGCGGGGCGATTATCGGCGGCGCTCCAGATGGCACCGGGAGAACCGCCAGTGAGTCCTCCGGCGCTTCGCACCGCCGTCATCGGCGCCGGCTACCTCGGCCGCTTCCACGCGCAGAAGTACGCCTCGCTCCCCGGGTCACACCTGGTCGCCATCGTGGACCCGGACGCCGGCACGCGCGAGCGGGTGGGGCAGGAGTTGGGCGTGGCCGCGCTCGCCGACCACCGGTCGCTGCTCGGCGAGGTGGACGCCGTCAGCATCGTCACACCGACGCCGCTGCACCATCGGCTGGCCGGCGACTTCCTCGCGGCCGGTGCGCACGTGCTGGTCGAGAAACCCATCACCTCGACCCTCGAGGAGGCCCGCGAGCTCGTCGCGCTGGCTTCTGCGCGCGGGCGCATCCTGCAGGTGGGCCACCTGGAGCGCTTCAATCCGGCGATCGTCGCGATCGAGGGCCTGCTCGAGAAGCCGCGATTCATCGAGTCCAACCGCCTCGCGCCGTTCAAGCCGCGCGGCACCGACGTGAGCGTGGTGCTCGACCTGATGATCCACGACATCGACCTCGTGCAGAACATCGTCCGGGCACCAGTCGCCAGCATCGATGCCGTGGGCGCGCCAGTGTTCACCGACGAGATCGACATTGCCAACGCGCGCCTGCGCTTCGCCGACGGCTGCGTCGCCGACGTGACGGCGAGCCGCATCAGCATGAAGACCGAGCGCAAGCTCCGCATCTTCCAGGCCGACACCTATCTGTCGGTGGATCTCCAGCAGAAGGTGCTGACGATGGTGAAGAAGGGCGCGGCGGCGCCCGCCGGCGAGATGCCCCAGGTCGCGATCGACGAGCGCAGCTGCGACCAGGGCGACGCGCTGCGCGACGAGATTGCGTCGTTCCTCGAGGCGATCGTCACGGGCCGGCGTCCGGTTGTCTCGGGCGAGGACGGCCTGCGGGCGCTCGAGACCGCGATCCGCATCGGCGAGTTGCTCGGCCGGCCGGCGACGGCCGCGGCCTGACGTGTCAGCCGCGCCGCACGCCGATCCAGGCCGCGGCCAGCATCAGCCAGGACAGGATCAGGCTGCTGCCGCCGATCGGGGCGGCAGGGCCGGCCTGCACCGACAGGCCGAGCCGCGCCACCAGGATGCTGCCGCTGAACAGCAGCACGCCGGTCAGCATCAGTGCGCCTGCCGCGGGCGCGAGGCGGGACCGCGGCAGGCGGTTCACCGACCAGGCGACGGCGAAGAGCCCGAGCCCGTGCCAGAACTGGAACGACACCGCCGTCTGCCACGAGGCGAGACCCTCGGGATCCAGCCGTGCCGCCATGACGTGCGAACCAACGGCGCCGAGCGCGGTGGCGAGGGCCAGGAGGATCGCGCCGGCGGCGGCAAACGCGACTTCGAGCCGGGACACTGCGCCCACCCGGGTGCGCGTCAGAGTTGCCGGAGGGCTTCCATGGCCGCCCGCTGCCCTGACTCCATGGCGCCCTCCATGCCGCGCGCCGTGAGCGCGGTGTGCTCGCCGCAGAAGTGGACACGCCCGTGCGGCGCCGACATCGCCGGCAGGAAGCGCGTGACGGTGCCCGGCGCGAACACCGCCCAGGAGCCACCCGCATCCCGGTCGAGGCCCCAGGAATGCCAGGCGACGGCCTGCAGCTGGCCGCGGGCTGCGGGCCGCGCGGCCTCGAACTCGGTGATGACGCGGCGCATCGCGCCCTCGCGGCCGAGACGGTCGAGCTGCGATGCCTTGCTCCCGTAGGCGGTCACGAGGATGCTCACTACCTCGTCGCCCTCGTGGTGGGCGAAGGTTCGCGCGAGCAGGCTGTCGGTCCACATGCTCGTCGACAGGCCATCGTCTTTCCAGAACGGCCGCTTGGCCAGCAGTGCCACCTGGGTGGACTGCTGGTAGGGCATGGACTGCACGGCTTCACGCTGCACCCCGCCTAGTCCCGGCTCGAGTGACAGCCGGCGCAGTGCCGGCAGCGGCAGGGCGCAGATGGCCAGGCGTGCCTTGAGCCGCCGACCGTCGTCGCAGGCGACGGTGACGCCGCCAGCGTCCTGGCGCAGCGCCACGGCGCGCGTCCGCAGCAGGACTTCCCTGTCCAGGCCGGCCGCCATCGCCTCGGGAATGCGCTGGTTGCCGCCGTTCGCCTTGTACACCGCAGCAGGACGCATGCGCCGCTGCATCCCCGTCCAGGCGTCGATGAACATCAGCATCAGCGCCGAGATGTCCCGCGCGCTGGTGCCGTAGCTGGGGTTGGTGTCGTAGGCCAGCCGTATGGCCGGCTCAGGAGCGCCGCGCTCGCGCAGGAAGTCGGCGAACGGCCGGTCGTGGACCGCGTTCGCCTGCGCGTACCACGGCGTGCCCGGCGCGAGCGGATTGCCGGCTGCGAGCAGCGCGGCTGCGTACTGCCAGGGCATCTTCGCCCTGTCCGGTTCCGGGAACGGATTCTTCGGCGAGGCCGGCCAGCGGTCCGGGGCGATCACCTCGCCGCCGAGCACGAGTTCCACGCGCGAGTGCCGTTGCTGCGTCGGCAGCCGGTCCTCCAGCGCGACCTTGAAGCGTCGCGTGGCGGTCATCAGCATGCCGTAGCCGGGCCCGATGGACTGGCCACCCGCCTCGGGAATTCCGGGGACTTCGGCGAAGGACAGGACCCTGCCCCCTACGCGGCCCCTGGACT
>JBBINN010000140.1:0-7838 GCA_037443885.1 Gammaproteobacteria bacterium
CGAGGCTCTCGTTGATGGGGATGCGGATCTTGCCGCAGGGCGAGGTGAGCGCGCGCGAGATCAGGCCGGTGGCCTTGCCCTCGATGTCGAAGTAGCGGATCTCGCGGAAGTTGAACAGGCGCTCGTAGAAGCCTGCCCAGAGGTCCATGTTGCCGCGCCGAACGTTGTGGGTGAGGTGATCGATCAGGGTCAGGCCGGCCGGCCGTACGCCGGCCGGCGGCGCTGCCGGGACGAAGTCCACGTCGTAGATGGTGTGCTCGCCATAGCGGTCCACGAGGTAGATCAGGCTGCCGCCGATGCCGCGGATGCTCGGGATGTTCAGCTCCATCGGCCCTGCCGTATCAGGGCCGGGCTCCGCACCGAGATCGATCGCGCGCCGCCATGCCGCCGCCGCATCGCGGACGCGGAACGCCATGGCGCAGGCAGACGGGCCATGGGCCGCGGCGAACTGCTGGCCGAAGCTGCCCGGCTCGGCGTTGATTATGAAGTTGACGTCGCCCTGCCGGTGCAGCGTCACGTTCTTGCGGCGGTGCCGCGCGACGACGGGAAAGCCCATCTTCTCGAACAGGGACCGCAGCAGCACCGGGTCCGGCGCGGTGTATTCGACGAACTCGAAGCCGTCGGTGCCCATCGGGTTGTCGTGGGTTGCGGCCATGCTCGCTCCTTGACCGTGCAAATAGTTACAATTGCAACCATTATAGCCGCCGCGGCGAAGCCCGCGCCAAGGATCCGCCCATGCCGCTACGCCGCAAGCCCGTCCCGGAGCTGCAGCTGGAGCGCTTCCTGCCCTACCGCCTGTCCGTGCTCGCCAACACGATGTCGACCGCCATCGCCTCCGTGTACGCGGAGAGGCACGACCTGAGCATCCCGGAATGGCGCGTGATCGCGGTTCTGGCGCAGGAACCCGGCCTCACCGCGGCCGAGGTCGCCGCGCGCACCGCCATGGACAAGGTGGCGGTGAGCCGCGCCGTCTCGCGCCTCGAGGCGAGCGGGCGCGTGCGCCGCGATGCAGTGCGCGGCGACCGCCGCCGCCAGCAGCTCGCACTGACCCGCGAGGGCCGCGATGTGTACAGCAAGGTCGTGCCGTGGGCGCTCGAGTACGAGCGCAGGCTTGTGGAGGCGCTCGACCCCGCGGCGCTGCGCGCCCTCGACGACGCGCTCCACAGGCTGACGGAACGCGCCCGGACTGAACTTATAATCAACCGCTGACCGGGCAGGCCCGAAGCCGCCGAGGAATACCATGCACGGAAAGATCCCCGCCGCACGCGTCGCGCTGATCGAACGTATCGCCGAGCGTGCGCGACGCCTGCGGACCGGCCGGCTGACCGTCGCCGCCGATGCGCTCGTCCGCGCCTACTACCACGGCGTCGCCGAGGAGGACCTCGCGCTCCACCAGCCCGATGCCCTCGCCCGGGCGACCCTCAAGCACCTGGCGATGGCAACCGTCCGCCGCCCCGGCGAGACGCTCGCGCGTGTCTTCAACCCGTCCGGGGACACGGACGGGTTCGAAAGCAACCATACGATGGCTCTCGTCGCGACCGACGACATGCCGTTCCTGGTCGACTCCCTCGGCATCGTCTTCGCCCAGTCCGGCCTGAACGTGCACTTCCTGGTGCATCCGGTGCTCTCCGTCTCGCGCGACCGCCGAGGCCGCCTGACTGCGCTGCACGAGGATGCTCCTGCGGCGGGAGCCCTCTCCGAGTCATGGCAGCTGATCGAGATCGATCGCGAGGGTGAACCGGCGCGCCTCGATGCGCTGCACCGGCGCATTCTCGAGACGCTCGACGACGTGCGCTGCGCGACCGCGGACTGGGGCGCCATGCGCCGGCGCGCGCGGGAGATCGTGGCCGAGATGCAGCTCGCCCCGCCGCCCGTCCCGGCCGCCGAGGCGGACGAGGCACGCGCGCTGCTGGAGTGGATGGAAGACAACCACTTCACCTTCCTCGGCTATCGCGAGTACCGCCTGCGGCGCGGCCGCAGCCACGACCTGCTGGAGGCGCTCCCGGAGACCGGGCTCGGCGTGCTGCGCCCGGGCCGGCGGCGCGCCGCCGCGCCGACCCGGCTGTCCGGTGAGATCCGCAAGTTCGCCCGTTCGAACGACCTGCTGATCATCACCAAGGCCAACTCGATGTCCACGGTGCACCGCGCCACCCACCTGGACTACGTTGGACTCAAGACCTTCGACGCGCGCGGCCGCATCACCGGCGAACGACGCTTCATCGGCCTGTGGACTTCCACGACCTACAGCGCGAACCCGCGCGACATCCCGGTGCTGCGACACAAGGTCCAGAAAGTGGTGTCGACCTTCGGGCTGGCGCCGTCGAGCCACGACGGCAAGGCGGTCCTGCACGCCCTCGAGTCCTACCCTCGCGACGAGCTCTTCCAGGCCAGCGTCGCCGATCTCGTGCGCATCGTGCGCGGCATCGTCAACCTCTACGAGCGCTACGAGGTTCGCCTGTTCCTGCGGCGCGACGCCTTCCGGCGTTTCTACACGCTGCTGCTCTACGTCCCTCGCGACCGCTACAACACGCAGGTCCGCCACAGGATCGAGCGCCTCGCGATGGAGGCCCTCGGCGGCCTCGCGATCGAGTCGCAGGTGCAGCTGTCACAGTCGGTACTCGTCAGGCTGCAGATGCTTGTCCGGACGGACCCGGAGTCTCCGCGCCGGATCGACGTGGCGGCGCTCGAGCGTCGCATCGAGGAAGCCGTGCGGACCTGGCCCGACGGCCTGCGGCAGGCGCTCGAGGCGGCGCTGCCGGACGACCTGGCGGCGCTGCGGTTCCGCCGCTGGGGCACGGCTTTCCCCGCCGCCTACCACGAGGACGTGACACCCACGCAGGCCGTCGCGGACGTGGAGCGTCTCGAGCAGGCTGCAGCCGCTCCGGACCGCCTGGTCACGGGTCTCGAGCGGCCGGCCGGCCGACCCACGCACACGGTGCAGTTCAAGATCTACCGCCGCGGCCGCCCCATTCCGATCTCCGACGTGCTGCCGACCATCGAGAACCTCGGCCTGCGGCTGATCAGCGAGCGGCCGTACCAGCTCGAAGTCGCCGGCGGCTCCTGCTGGATCCAGGACTTCGAACTCGAGCACCCGCGCGGCGTTTCCATCGATCTCGCGACGGACGGGCCGCGCCTGCTGGCCACCTTCGACGCGGTCTGGAACGGACACGCGGACAACGACGGGTTCAACCGGCTGGTGCTGGCCGCCGACCTCGACTGGCGCGAGGTGACGGTGCTTCGGACCTATGCGCGATGGTTCGTGCAGCTCGGCCTGCCGCTGTCGCAGGCCTACATGGAGGAGGCGCTCGCCACGAATCCGGAGGCGGCGGGCCACCTCGCCCGGCTGTTCCTCGCGCGCTTCGACCCCGACCTGAAGCCGGCGGCGCGTTCGCGGGCCGAGTCGCGGCACCGCGAGGCGCTCGATGGTCTGCTGGGGCAGATCAGCCGGGTGGACGACGACCGCATCGTGCGCGCCTTCCTGTCGGCGATACTCGCAACGCTGCGAACGAACTTCTTCAGGATCGACGCGGCGGGCACGCCGCGGCCCTACCTGTCCCTCAAGCTCGAGCCGCGTGCCGTGCCCGAGACGCCGCTGCCGCGGCCGATGTTCGAGATCTTCGTTCACTCGCCGCGCTTCGAGGGCGTGCACCTGCGCATGGGCAAGGTCGCACGCGGCGGCCTGCGCTGGTCGGACCGCCGCGAGGACTTCCGGACCGAAATCCTGGGGCTGATGAAAGCGCAGAACGTCAAGAACACGGTGATCGTGCCGGTGGGATCGAAGGGTGGATTCGTGCCGCGCCGGCTGCCGCCGGGCCGGGACGAGGCGCTCGCCGAGGGCACCGAGTGCTACCGCCTCTTCATCCGCTCGCTCCTCGACCTGACAGACAACCTGGTCGGCGGCAGGTTGGCTCCGCCCCCACGCGTCGTGCGCCTCGACCCGGACGATCCCTATCTCGTCGTGGCAGCGGACAAGGGCACGGCGAGCTTCTCCGACGTCGCCAACGGGATCTCCGCGGAATACGGCTTCTGGCTCGGCGACGCCTTCGCCTCGGGCGGTTCCGCGGGCTACGACCACAAGAAGATGGGCATCACGGCGCGCGGCGCCTGGGAGTGCGTCAAGCGCCACTTCCGCGAGCTCGGCGTGGACACCCAGTCGCAGGACTTCACGGTCGCGGGCATCGGCGACATGTCCGGCGACGTGTTCGGCAACGGGATGCTACTGTCGCCGAATATCCGGCTCGTCGCCGCCTTCAACCACCAGCACATCTTCCTGGATCCCGAGCCTAACGCGGCCGGGAGTTTCGCCGAGCGCCAGCGCCTTTTCGCTCTGCCGCGCTCGACCTGGGAGGACTACGACCGGCGGATCCTCTCCCGCGGCGGCGGCGTCTACCCGCGCAACGCGAAGTCCGTGCCGCTGTCCGCGGAAGCGCGCCGGCTGCTGTCGATCGATGCCGCGGACCCCACACCCCGCGACGTGGTGCGGGCCATCCTGCGCCTGCCCGTGGACCTGCTGTGGAACGGTGGCATCGGCACCTACGTCAAGGCGAGCGGCGAGTCGCACGCGGAGGTGGGCGACCGCGCCAACGACGCGGTACGGGTGGACGGGCGCGAGCTGCGCTGCCGCGTCGTCGGCGAGGGCGGCAACCTGGGCCTTTCGCAGCGCGGGCGCATCGAGTACGCGCTGAACGGCGGCCGGCTCAACACCGACTTCATCGACAACTCGGGCGGCGTCAACTGCTCGGACGTCGAGGTGAACATCAAGATCCTGCTGAGCAGCGCATCGCAGTCGGGCCGACTCGGGCCCAGGGCCCGCGACCGGCTGCTCGCGCAGATGACCGGAGAAGTGGCCGAGCTGGTGCTGCGCGGCAACTACATGCAGGGCCAGGCCCTCTCGGTGGCCGAGTCGATGGCGCCGGACATGCTGCTCGAGCACGGCCACGTGATCCGCACTCTCGAGCGCAGCGCGGGACTCGACAGGGTGCTGGAATCGCTGCCCGCGGACGAGGACATCGCCGAGCGGCGGCGCCTGGGCAAGGGCCTGACCCGGCCCGAGCTGGCGATGATCCTGTCCTACTCGAAGCTGTGGCTCAACGACCAGCTGATCCACTCGGACGTGCCCGAGGACCCCTATCTCGGTCGCGAGCTGCTGCGCTACTTCCCGCTCCCCCTGCAGAAGCGCTTCGCGGGCGACGTGAAGGGCCACCCGCTGCGGCGCGAGATCATCGTCACGGCCACGACCAACAGCCTCGTCAACCGGATGGGACCCGTGTTCGCGATCCGCTGCCTGGAGGACACGGGCGCGGACATCGGCGCCATTGCCCGCGCCTACACGATCGCGCGCGAGGCCACCGGGATGCGCGACCTCTGGGCGGACATCGAGCGGCTCGACAACCGCGCGCCGGCCGTCCTCCAGTACGAGATGCTGCACGTGAGCAGCCGCCTGCTGCGGTATCTCACCTACTGGGCGCTCGCGAACCTGCGCGACCTCGACATCGAGAGAGCCGTGTCCGCGCTGCAGCCGGGCCTGCGCGAGCTGCAGCAGGAGCTGCCGGCGCTCCTGGTGGGGCTCGAGTCCGAGCAGTTCCAGCGCGCGCTGGTGCGCCTCGAGTCCGAGGGCATTCCTGCGAGGCTGGCGCGGCGCGTCGCAGGCATGGCGGCGACGCACTCGGGCGTGGACATCGTCGAGGTGGCACGCGGCTGCTCGCTGCCGGTCGCAGCGACGGCCCGCGCCTACTTCGAGCTCGGCGCCCGAACCGGCATCGACTGGATCCGCAGCAGCCTAGACCGGCTCCCGGTGGACGGCCACTGGCAGGCAGTTGCCCGCGCCACTCTACGCGAGGAGGCCTACGCGCTGCAGCGGCGCCTCTGTGCTTCGGCGCTCGCGAAGGCACATTGCGGGGACCTCGGGCCCGCACTCGGGCGCTGGCTCGCGGCCCGCGGGCGCGAGATGGAATCGCTGCGCCGCACCGTGGAGGAGATGCGCGGCCTGGGGCAGCCGGACTTCGCGACGCTCTCGGTCGCGCTTCAGGCGGTGCGCCGGCTTGCGGAAAGCTGAAGGGCCCACCGTCGCGCTCGTCGTCACGACCTTCGAGCGCCCCGACGCGCTCGCGCGGGTGCTCGACTCGGCGCTCGCGCAGTCGCGGCCGCCGGAGAGGCTGGTGGTCGCCGACGATGGCTCGGGCGAGACGACCCGCGTGACCATCGAGGCCTGTGCACGCCGCGCCGGCTTCCCCGTCCTGCATGCCTGGCAGCCGCACGAAGGCTGGCGGGTCTGCCGCGCGCGCAACGCCGCCGTCGCCCGCTGTCACGAGGACTACGTCATCACCGTGGACGGCGACATGCTGCTCGACCGCGACTTCGTGGCCGACCACGTCCACCACGCCCGGCCCGGGCACTGGGTCCAGGGATGCCGCCTGCCGCTCTCGCCCGAGGCCACCGCGAGGCTCGTCGGCGCCGCGCGGGCCGCGGCAGGGCCGTGCCTTGCTGACACGGACTGGCGGCACCGGCCGCAGGCGCTGCGCGCGCCGTGGCTCGCGCGTTGCCTGGGCCGGACGGCGAATGGCTGGCTGGCGGTCAAGGGGTGCAACCAGGCCTTCTGGCGCGACGACCTCCTGCGCGTCAACGGCTGGGACGAGTCGCTGCGTGGCTGGGGCCCCGAGGACAAGGAACTCGGCGCGCGCCTGCGGAATGCCGGCGTAGTGCGCCGCAGCCTGGCGTTCGCGGCGCTGGCCTGGCACCTGCACCACCCGCCCGGCGACCGTTCGCGGGCCGCGGCCGGCCAGGAACTGCTCGCACAGACGCGCCGCACGCGGCGCACCCGCTGCGCGCAGGGCCTCGCTGCGCACCTTGCGGAGACCCTCCCTGGCGCGGGCGTGGTATAACGCCGTCCGCATCCGCCAGAGGGAGTGCCATCGTGCCCGGCAAGCTAGTCATGGTCCGCCACGGCCAGAGCGTGTGGAACCTCGAGAACCTCTTCACCGGCTGGACCGACGTGGACCTGACGGCCCAGGGCATCGCAGAGGCCCGCGAGGCCGGGCGACTGCTCAAGGCCGAGGGGCTCGACTTCGATCTCGCCTTCACCTCGGTTCTCAAGCGCGCGATCCGCACGCTGTGGCTCGCCCTCGACGAGATGGACCTGATGTGGATCCCGGTCGAGCGCAGCTGGCGACTCAACGAGCGCCACTACGGCGCGCTGCAGGGCCTCGACAAGGCCGAGACGGTGCGCCGTCACGGCGCCGACCAGGTCAAGATCTGGCGGCGCAGCTACGACATACCGCCGCCGCCGCTCGACGCCGATGATCCGCGCCACCCGCGCTTCGACCCGCGCTACCGCGGCCTGGACTCCGGGCTGCTGCCGGCAACGGAGTCGCTGAAGGACACGCTGGGGCGCGTGATGCCGCTGTGGCGCGACCGCATCGCGCCAGAGCTCGCCGCCGGCCGGAACGTGCTGATCGTGGCGCACGGGAACAGCCTGCGCGCGCTCGTCAAGATGCTCGACGGCATGTCGGACGCCGAGATCGTCGAGTTCAACATCCCGACCGGCGTGCCGATCGTCTACGAGCTCGACGAATCGCTTGCGCCAGCGAAGGCGCGCCGCTTCCTCGGCGACCCCGAGGCCATCAAGGCCGCGGCCGAGGCTGTCGCGAAGCAGACCGAGCGGCGCTGAACTCCACGCGCGGCCGGGGATTGCCCCCTCTCGCCTCGCGCGCCGGCGGGATCCGGCGGTTGAGCCTGCGCCGCGACCGGGATCCGGCGGGGGGCACTCCTCGCCTCGCTGCTTGGTAGAGGGGGACATTCCCTTTCCTGATTACGCAGCTGGGTCAGCCAGTGAACCAGGG
>JBBINN010000141.1:0-7835 GCA_037443885.1 Gammaproteobacteria bacterium
ACTTGCGGAACGATTCGATCACCTTGAGCCGTTTGGTCAGCTTCTTCTTGGTCGCCATGGACGTGGCGGTCTCGATCTTCTGCCGGATGTCCTCCGACTCCTTCTCGAGGTCCATGCCCTGGAGCATCTCGCGGATGATCTCGGCGCCCATGCCCGCCTTGAAGGCCGAGGGGCCGAACTCCATGGCGGACTTGCGGTACCGCTCCTCCGTCAGCAGCTCGCCGGCCTTGAGGGGCGTATCGCCCGGGTCCGTCACCACATAGGCCTCGAAGTAGAGCACCTTCTCGAGCTGCCGCAGCGTCATATCGAGGATCGTGCCGATGCGGCTCGGCAGCCCCTTCAGGAACCAGATGTGCGCCACCGGCGAGGCCAGCTCGATGTGGCCCATGCGCTCACGGCGCACCTTCGACTGGATCACCTCGACGCCGCACTTGTCGCAGACGATGCCGCGGTGCTTCATCCGCTTGTACTTGCCGCAGAGGCACTCGTAGTCCTTGATCGGCCCGAAGATCTTGGCGCAGAACAGGCCGTCACGCTCCGGCTTGAAGGTCCGGTAGTTGATGGTCTCCGGCTTCTTGACCTCGCCGTAGGACCACGACCGGATCATCTCCGGCGACGCCAGCCCGATGCGGATCGAGTCGAAGTTCTCGACCTGGGGCTGCTGCTTGAACATCCTGAGAAGGTCCTTCATCTGATCAGCCCTCCTGCTCCAGCTCGATATTGATGCCCAGCGAACGGATCTCCTTCACAAGCACGTTGAAGGATTCCGGCATGCCCGCATCCATGGCGTGGTCGCCGTCGACGATGTTCTTGTACATCTTCGTGCGGCCGTTCACGTCGTCCGACTTGACGGTCAGCATCTCCTGCAGCGTGTAGGAGGCGCCGTAGGCCTCGAGGGCCCAGACCTCCATCTCGCCGAAGCGCTGGCCGCCGAACTGCGCCTTGCCGCCCAGCGGCTGCTGGGTGACGAGGCTGTACGGGCCGGTCGAGCGGCCGTGCATCTTGTCGTCCACGAGGTGGTTCAGCTTCAGCATGTACATGTAGCCGACCGTGACCGAACGCTCGAACGCCTCGCCGGTGCGGCCGTCGGAAAGCGTCGTCTGGCCCGACACCGGCAGCTCGGCCAGCTCCAGCAGCCGCTTGATCTCCTCCTCGCTCGCGCCGTCGAACACCGGCGTCGCGATGGGCACGCCGTTCGACAGGTTGCGGGCGAGTTCGACAACCTCCGCATCCGACAGCGAGGCAATGTCCTCGCGCTGGCCGCCGGTGCCGTTGTAGACCTGGTCGAGGAACTTGCGCAGCTCGACGACCGCGGCCTGGGCCTCGACCATGCGCTGGATGCGCTGGCCGATGCCGCGCGCCGCCCAGCCGAGGTGAGTCTCGAGGATCTGCCCGATGTTCATGCGCGACGGCACGCCCAGCGGGTTGAGGACGATGTCGACCGGCGTGCCGTCGGCCAGGTAGGGCATGTCCTCGACCGGGACGATGGTCGAGACGACGCCCTTGTTGCCGTGCCGGCCGGCCATCTTGTCGCCCGGCTGGATGCGGCGCTTCACGGCAAGGTAGACCTTGACCATCTTGAGCACGCCCGGAGCGAGGTCGTCGCCCGCGGTGATCTTGGCCTTCTTCGCCTCGAAGCGCTTCTCGAAGTCGCGGTGCTGCTCGGCGAGGCGCCGGCGCGCGCCCTCGAGCGCGGCGTTGGCCGCCTCGTCGCGCAGCCGGATCTCGAACCACTCTTCGCGCGGCAGCTCGTCGAGGTAGGCGGCCTCCACCGTGCTGCCGGCCTTCAGCTTGTGAGGCCCGCCCTCGGCGACCTTGCCGAGGATCTCGGTGCGCAGGCGGCTGAACAGGTCGTTCTCCAGAATCCGGCGCTGGTCGTTCAGGTCCTTGCGGACCCGCTCGATCTCGGCCTTCTGGATCGACATTGCGCGGGAGTCCTTTTCGACGCCGTCGCGGGTGAACACGCGGACGTCGATCACCGTGCCGTCCATGCCCGGCGGCACGCGCAGCGAGGTGTCCTTAACGTCGGACGCCTTCTCGCCGAAGATCGCCCGCAGCAGCTTCTCCTCCGGGGTCAGCTGGGTCTCGCCCTTGGGCGTGACCTTGCCGACCAGGGTGTCGCCGGCCTGCACCTCGGCGCCGATGTAGACGATGCCCGACTCGTCGAGCCGGCCGAGCTGGCTCTCCGACAGGTTCGAGATGTCGCGGGTGATCTCCTCGGGCCCGAGCTTGGTGTCGCGCGCGAGCACCGACAGCTCCTCGATGTGGATCGACGTGTACCGGTCGTCCGACACCACCTTCTCGGAGATGAGGATCGAGTCCTCGAAGTTGTAGCCGTTCCAGGGCATGAACGCGACCAGCATGTTCTGGCCGAGCGCCAGTTCGCCCAGGTCGGTCGAGGCGCCATCGGCGATGACGTCGCCCTTGGCGATGACGTCGCCCTTCTTGACGATCGGCCGCTGGTTGATGTTCGTGTTCTGGTTCGAGCGCGTGTACTTGACCAGGTTGTAGATGTCGACCCCGACCTCGCCCTCGACGTTCTCGTCGTCGTGCACGCGCACGACGATGCGGTTGGCATCGATGAAGTCGACCACGCCGCCGCGCAGCGCCTGCACCGTCGTGCCGCTGTCGACCGCGACCGTGCGCTCGACGCCGGTGCCGACGAAGGGCTTCTCGGGGCGCAGGCAAGGCACCGCCTGGCGCTGCATGTTCGAGCCCATCAGCGCGCGGTTGGCGTCGTCGTGCTCGAGGAACGGGATCAGAGCGGCGGCGACCGATACGATCTGCCGGGGCGAGACGTCCATGTAGTCCACCCGCTCGGGCGGCATGAGCGTGAACTCGTTCTGGTGCCGGCAGGAGACCAGCTCGTCGGTGAAGGTGCCCTTCCTGTCCAGGCTCGCGTTCGCCTGCGCGATCACGAACTCGCTCTCCTCGATGGCGGAGAGGTAGTCCACCTGCTCGGACACGCGGCCGTCCCGCACGCGGCGGTACGGAGTCTCGAGGAAGCCGTACTTGTTGGTGCGGGCATAGACGGCGAGCGAGTTGATCAGGCCGATGTTCGGACCTTCAGGCGTCTCGATCGGGCACACGCGGCCGTAGTGCGTCGGGTGCACGTCGCGCACCTCGAAGCCCGCGCGCTCGCGCTTGAGGCCGCCCTCGCCCAGCGCCGAGACGCGGCGCTTGTGGGTGACCTCGGACAGCGGGTTGTTCTGGTCCATGAACTGCGACAGCTGCGAGGATCCGAAGAACTCCTTCACCGCCGCCGCGACCGGCTTGGCGTTGATCATGTCCTGCGGGTTGATCTCCTCGCTCTCCGCCAGCGTCAGCCGCTCCTTGACGGCGCGCTCGACGCGCACGAGACCGATGCGGAAAGCGACCTCCGCCATCTCGCCCACGCAGCGGACGCGGCGGTTGCCCAGGTGGTCGATGTCGTCCACCTTGCCGTCGCCGTTCTTGATGGCGATCAGGGTGCGCAGCACGTCGATGACGTCGGACATGCCGTCGCCGTAGTGCTCGTACAGGCGGCGCACGGCCTCGTCCTTGCGCAGCTCGTTAACGGTGCGGAAGTAGCGGCCGTCGTACAGGATGCCGGGCTCCTCCAGCCAGGCGTCCTCGGCGGCGGGGTCCATGCCCCCGGGGGGCTGGCGGTTCACGCGCCGGTTGAACTTCATGCGGCCGACCGCAGACAGGTCGTAGCGCTCGGCGTTGAAGAACAGGTTGTGGAACAGGTTCTCCGCGGCGTCCTTGGTGGGCGGCTCGCCGGGACGCATCATCCGGTAGATCTCGATGAGCGCCTCGAGGCGCGTCTTGGTCTGGTCGATGCGCAGCGTGTCGGAGACGTAGGGACCGCGGTCGAGGTCGTTGACGTACAGGGTGTGGATCTCCTCCACGCCCGCGTCGATGAGCTGCCGCGCGAGCGCGGCGGTGACCACCTCGTTGGCGCGCGCGAGCACCTCGCCGGTGCCGGTGTCGACCACGTCGTGGGCGAGGATCTTGCCGTAGGCGTAATCGCGCGGCACGTTCAGGCGGGTGATGCCCGCGTCCTCGAGCTGACGTACGTGGCGAGCCGTGATGCGACGGCCTTCCTCGACGATCACCTTGTCGCCGATGCGGATGTCGAACGTCGCCGTCTCGCCGCGCAGGCGCTGCGGCACGAGCTCGATGGCGGTCGAGTCCTTCGCGAAGAAGAAGGTGTTCTTCTCGAAGAACGTATCGAGGATCTCGCCTTCGTTCATGCCGAGAGCGCGCAGCACGATCGTCACCGGCAGCTTGCGGCGGCGGTCGATGCGCGCGAACACGCAGTCCTTGGCGTCGAACTCGAAGTCGAGCCAGGAGCCGCGGTAGGGGATCACGCGGGCCTGGAACAGCAGCTTGCCCGAGCTATGGGTCTTACCCTTGTCGTGGTCGAAGATCACGCCCGGGCTGCGGTGCAGCTGCGAGACCACCACGCGCTCGGTGCCGTTGACCACGAAGGTGCCGTTCTCGGTCATGAGCGGCAGCTCGCCGAGGTAGACCTCCTGCTCGATCGCGCGCTTCACGCGCGTCCCGCCCGGCGACTCCTTGTCGAAGATGCGCAGGCGCAGGCGAACCCGCAGCGGCGCGGCGTATGTCAGGCCGCGGAGCTGGCACTCCTTGACGTCGAAGACCGGCTCGCCGAGGTAGTAGTAGACGTAGTCGAGGACCGCGTTCCCCGAGTAGCTCTTGATCGGGAACACGCTGCGGAAAGCGGCGTGCAGGCCGGCCTTCCGCAGGCGGCCGTCGATCAGGGCGCGCTCCTCGGCCTCCGACATCAGCCGCCCGCCCGCGGCGTCGCGGCTGGCGGCCTCGCGCTCCTGCAGCTCCTGGTGCAGCGCGGCCGCCGCCTCCAGCTGCAGGAACTGCGCGTAGGAGTCCGTCTGGATCGCGAGCAGCGGCGGCACATCCAGGATGCTCGGCCGCTTGCCGAAGTTCTTGCGGATGCGCTTCTTCTCGGTGAACGAATAGGCCATCGGGTCGCCCTCTAGCTCTTGCGGGGCTTGCGGGCTCCACGCCCGTGCCGCCTGTCCGCCGCGCTGCGCGCGCGGCCTGCGCGAATTCCGGTTACCAAATCACCGCGCCGGGGACGGCCGAGCGCCCGGCTCCCGCGAGGGAGCCGGGCCCGCCGCCGGCCAGCGCTGCCGCCTGCGGGGCTTCTTGCCCTCGCATGGAGGCCTTTACTTGACCTCGACCTCGGCGTTGGCGTCGGTCAACTGCTTCTTGATCTTCTCGGCCTCGTCCTTGCTGACGCCTTCCTTGACGGTGCTGGGCGCGCCCTCGACGAGGTCCTTCGCCTCCTTCAGGCCAAGGCCGGTGATCTCGCGGATCACCTTGATCACGCCGACCTTCTTGTCGGCCGGGTAGGCCTTGAGGACGACGGTGAACTCCGTCTTCTCCTCGACGGCCGGGGCGGCGACGGCTCCGGCGACCGCGGCCACGGCCACGGGGGCGGCGGCGGTGACGCCGAACTTGTCTTCCATCATCTTCACGAGGTCGACGATCTCCATGACGGTCATGTTGGAGATCGCGTCGAGGATTTCTTCCTTAGTGGCAGCCATGTCAGTTGCTCCGGTTAAAAGGTGTTGCTGTGAAAGGTTGGTGAAGCGGCGTCAGGCGGCGGCCTTCTGGTCCTTGACCGCGGCGACCGTCCGCACCAGCTTCGCGTGCGGCTCGGCGAGCGTGCGCACGAACTTCGAGATGGGCGCCTTGAGCACGCCGAGCAGCATCGAGAGCGCCTCGTCGCGGGTCGGCAGGCTCGCGACCTTCTCGATGTCCGACCCGGGGAGCAGTTGCCCACCGAGCGACACGAGGGTCGGAACCAGCTTGTCGTTGGTCTTGGCGAACTCCTTGACCACGCGGGCGGCGGCGCCCGGGTCGTCGGTGGAGAACGCCAGGATCAACGGCCCCTTGAGGTTGCCCGCGATGCACTCGAACTGCGTTCCCGAGACGGCGCGGCGGGCCAGCGTGTTCTTGACGACCCGCAGGTACACGCCGGACTCGCGCGCCTTCGCGCGCAGCCCGGTGATCTGCGTGACCGTCAGGCCACGGTATTCCGCTGCCACCACGGAGTGCGCCTCGCGCGCCACGGCGTGGACTTCAGCGACCATCGCCTGTTTCGCATCGAGCGTGAGTGCCATTCGCATCCTCCTGGCAGAAGATCAAACACCGGGCGCGGATCGCTCCGCGCCCACCCTTGCGGCCGGTGGCGTCACTCGACGCCGCGCGGCGCACCGGCCCTGCGGCCGGCCGGTGGCGACCTTCACCAGTCAGCACTGACTCGGGTACCACCATCTGCGCAGGCAACCATTAAGGGGCCGTCGCCCCGCCTGCGGTCTTCGATGGCCCGGGAACCCCGCGGCTCCCGGCCATCCCGGGCCCGCGCCCGGGGGAAACTGTCTCTACGCGGCTGCCTCAGAGCCCCAGCGTCGCGCGGTCCACCGGCACGCCGGGACCCATCGTCGACGACAGCGTCACACGCTGGAAATAGACGCCCTTCGCGGTCGACGGCTTGGCCTTGGCCAGGTCGGCGAGCAGCGCGTTCAGGTTGTCCTTGAGCGCGGCGACCTCGAAGCTGGCCTTGCCGATCGCCGCGTGCACGATGCCGCCCTTGTCGCAGCGGTAGCGCGCCTGGCCGGCCTTGGCGTTCCTGACCGCGGCCGCCACGTCCGGCGTCACGGTGCCGACCTTGGGGTTCGGCATCAGGCCGCGCGGGCCGAGGATCTGGCCGAGCTGGCCCACCACGCGCATCGCGTCCGGGCTCGCGACCACGACGTCGAAGTCGATCTGGCCGGCCTTGACGCGCTCGGCGAGGTCCTCGAGGCCGACGATGTCGGCGCCCGCCTCGCGGGCGGCGTCGGCGTTCTTGCCCTGCGTGAAGACGGCCACTCGCACCTTCTTGCCGAGGCCGTGCGGCATCAGGGTCGAGCCGCGGACCTGCTGGTCCGACTTCGACGCGTCGACGCCGAGGTTGACCGCGACCTCGACGGACTCGTCGAACTTCGCGGTGGCGAACTGCTTGACGAGCGCGAGCGCATCGTCGATCGGGTACTGCCTGCCCGGCTGGAGCTGGTCCTTCCAGGCCTTCTGGCGCTTGGCTACGGCTGCCATGTCACACTCCCTCCACGTCGACGCCCATGCTGCGGGCGCTGCCCGCGATGGTGCGAACCGCCGCGTCGAGGTCGGCGGCAGTCAGGTCCGGCATCTTGGTCTTCGCGATCTGCTCGAGCTGCTCGCGATTCACCTTGCCCACCTTGCGGGTATTGGGCGTTCCCGAGCCCTTGTCGAGGCCGATCGCCTTGCGGATCAGCACGGAGGCAGGGGGCGTCTTGAGGATGAACGTGAAGCTGCGGTCGCTGTAGACCGTGATCACGACCGGCGTCGGCAGGCCCTTCTCGAGGGACTGCGTGGCCGCGTTGAACTGCTTGCAGAACTCCATGATGTTCACGCCCTGCTGGCCCAGCGCCGGGCCCACGGGCGGGCTCGGGTTCGCCTGGCCTGCAGGGATCTGCAGCTTGATGTAGCCGGTTACCTTCTTTGCCACTTCTGCTCCTTACGGGTGCAAGCGCCGCGAGGCTCCCCGTGTGTCTCTCAGCCCTTCTCCACCTGCCCGAAGTCCAGCTCTACGGGCGTCGAGCGCCCGAGGATCTGCACCGCGACCTGCAGGCGGCTCTTCTCGTAATTGACGGACTCGACGACGCCGCTGAAGTCGTTGAACGGCCCGTCCGTGACCCGGACGACCTCGCCCGGCTCGAAGAGGACCTTCGGCTTCGGCTTCTCTGCGCCCTCCTCGACCCGGCGCAGGATGGCGTTCGCCTCCTTCT
>JBBINN010000142.1:0-7793 GCA_037443885.1 Gammaproteobacteria bacterium
CTTCTGCGAGCAGTCGAGCCTGCCCGAGCCCTGGCGCGACAACGACATCTCGGATTTCATCGGCGCAGCCGCGACGGTCGGCGCATAGCCGCGGCGGCCGGGGCCCTCAGCCGCGCAGCGACACCGCCGCGACCGGCTCCATCGAGAAGCCGAGCCGCAGCTGGCGGCGCCCCGGCGGGCAGAACCGGCCGCAGCAGGCCGCGAGCGTCCGCTCGACCAGGCGCGGTGTGCGCGGGCAGCGTCAGCCGCGTGAGTCCCGCTTCGCGCGCTTCTCCGCCCGCTTCTCCTTCAGCGACTTCGCCGGCTTCTTCTTGTCTTCCTTCTTCTTGTCCAGACCCTTGCTCATGTGCGTCCAGCCTCTGGTTGAGGATGCGTCGCGCATCCACGCACGATCATGCCAGAACGCCGTGCGGGTTCAGAACCGCATCGTGATCCCGCCCTGCACCAGCCGCGGGCTGCCCGGGACGAGGCCGCGGGTCATGTCCACGACGTAGGTCTTGTCGGAGATGTTCTTCACCGTGGCGAAGACGTCGAGGCGCTCGGTCAGGTACAGGTTGACCGTGGCGTTCCAGACGAGATGGTCGTCCATCAGGCCGCGCTGGCCGTTCGCCGTGACGGGAACGGTGTTGAGGTCGTCCGTGTACATCTCGTCCGTATAGATGCCGTCGACCTGCGCCCGCCAGCGGGGGCCTGCGATGCCGAGCATGAGGGTCGCGGTATTCTCGGCGGCGTAGGGCAGGCGGTTGCCGCTGACGCTCACGTTGCCGAAGCCGGACACCGACGAGAGGCGCGTTCCGCGGTACTCGGCGTCGGGGAGGTAGGTCCAGGCGAGGCGCGCGTAGGCCGACAGCCCGTTGTCGAAGGGATAGTTGCCCTCGACCAGCGCCTCGAAGCCCTGGTGCAGCGTCTCGCCGGCGCTCGTCAGCGTCGCCCCGGTGCCGCCGGCGACGCTCGCCGGCACGATCTGGTTCTCGAAGTCCAGACGGAACAGGGTGAACTCCAGCGACAGGCCGTCCCAGGGCGTGGCGCGCACGCCGAGCTCGTAGTTCCACGAGAGCTCCGCGTCGAGGTCCACGCTGCCGCCGGTCGCCGTGATGATGTCCTCGACGCGCGGCGGTGCGAAGCCGCGGTGCGCGCCGGCGAACACGTTGATCGTGTCGGTGACCTGCCACACGGCGCCGATGCCGGGGATCCACTGGTCGAGATCGGTCGTGCCGCGAGCGCCGTTCTGCAGGTTCACGCGCTCGTAGTCGATCTGCTCGTAGCGGACGCCCGGCGTCACAGTGAGGTCGCCGCGGGTCAGTGCCACCTGCACGAAGCCGGAGAACGCGTCCGCGTAGCGCTCCTGGTTCTCGCGGATGCCGCCGTTGACGCCGGTGCCGGGCGTGCGCGCGCGCGGCGTGTCGCCGTTGGCCTGGATGCGATACTGCTCCTCCTCGTGGTAGCGCAGGCCCGTCGACAGTTCCGTGTCGAAGCCTGCCCAGTTGCCGCGCGCGTTCAGCCGCGGCTCGACGCCGTAGGTCTTGTACTGGCGCAGCCGCCCCTCGTTGCCGCAGGTGGTATTCAGGTTGGCCATGCCGCCGCAGGCCGGATCGGAGGCGTCGCTCGGGCGCTGGCCGGAGTTCGAGGACTGCCGCCACCAGTCGCGGTTGAAGTAGCTGTAGTAGACGGAGGTCGTCAGGTCCATCGCCGACGACGGTTTCCAGGCGTGGGTCAGCGACGTCCCCCAGCGGTACAGCTCGAACTCGTCGTTGACGAAGGGATTCTGGCGCGGGTTGGCCGCGTACTCCGCGCGCGTGAGGCCGGAGTAGGTGACGTCCGAGTCCTCGCGCAGGTAGCTGCCCTTGAGCGTGAACGCGTGCTGGTCATTCAGCGTGTGCGTGACCTTGCCGGCGACGTCGGTGATGTCGAGGTTGATGTTGTCGCGCGAGCCTTCGGATTCCTTGGTGGTGCCGGTCAGCAGCCAGCCCGTCTTGCCGAGCGTGTCGCCCACGGTGCCATGGATCTCGCGATAGTCACGGTTGCCGCCCGCGATGTAGACGCGGCCCGACAGGTCCTCCGGCGGGCGCGGCGTGATGTAGTTGATCACGCCGCCGATGGTCTGCGGGCCGAAGGCGACCTGGCCGGCGCCCTTCAGCACCTCGATGCGCTCGAAGCGCTCCACGGGCGGGTGGTAGTAGCTCGCATTGTCGCCGTAGGGGGCGAAGGCGAGCGGCAGGCCGTCCTCGAGCAGCAGCACCTTGGTCGAGCGGGTCGGATTCAGGCCGCGGATGCCGATGTTCGGCCGCAGTCCCAGGCCTTCCTCGTCGCGCGCGAACACGCCTGGGACCTTGCGCAACGCCTCGTTGATCGTGAACACGCGGGCGTTATCGAGCAGGTCCCGGTCCAGGATCGCGCCGGAGCCGGGGATCCGGTCGAGGTTCTCGCGGGTGCCGATGACGACCACCTCGGCGAGCATGCGGGCGGCGCCAAGGTCGCCCGAGGCCTCGGCGCTGTCCGGCGCCGGGTCCGGCTCGGGCGCATCGGCGTGGGCGGCGGAGGCGGCGAGGATCGTGCAGACGGCGGCGGCGAGAACGCGGAAATTCGTGGACATGTGGCTCCCCAAGATTGGCGGTGAAAGCATAGGGGTGCCTGCCTCGGGAAGTCAATGAGAATCATTCTTATTCGTATTTCCACTTACATAGGCCAGATCCAGAGCAGCATGGGCAGGCCGACGCCGATGACGAGCAGCTCGACCGGCAGGCCCAGCCGCCAGTAGTCCCCGAAACGGAACCCGCCCGGCCCCAGGATCAACGTGTTGTTCTGGTGGCCGATCGGGGTCAGGAACGCGCAGGAGGCGCCGATCGCCACCGCCATGAGGAACGGATCGGCGCTGACCCCCAGGGCCGCGGCCGTGCCGATCGCGATCGGACACATCACCGCCGCGGTGGCGGCGTTGTTCATGAGGTCCGACAGCGTCATCGTGACGACCAGCACCACGGCCAGCGCCACGACCGCATGCCCCTGCGCCACCTGCTCCAGCAGCAGGCGGGCGACGAGGTCGGCGGCTCCGGTCGTTTCCATCGCGCCGGCCACGGGGATCAGCGAGGCGAGCAGCACGATGACCGGCCAGTCGATGGCGTCGTAGGCGGCGCGCGGCGGCACGGTGCCCAGCGCCATCGAGGCCAGCACGCCTGCCGCAAACGATACGGCCGCCGGCACGAGACCGAAGGCGGCGCCGGCAATCGCGAGCGCCATGATGCCTCCTGCGAGCAGCGCCCTGCGCCTGTCCGGGATGCGCAGCTCGCGCTCCGCGAGCGGCACGCAGCCGGAGGATGCCGCGAACCCGGTGAGCGCCTCGGCGGGCCCCTGCATCAGCAGGAGGTCGCCGGCGCGCAGAGGCAATGTCCTGAGGCGGGCGCGCGAGCGCTGTCCCTGGCGGGACACCGCGAGCAGGTTCAGGCCGAAGCGCGTGCGCAGCAGCAGGTCGCTCGCCGAGTGGCCCTCGAGCGACGATCCGGGCAGCACGGCGAACTCCATCAGGACGATCTCGTCGCTCTCGTCCGGCCGGGGCGGCGTATCTTCACCGGCCTCGTCGTCGCCGCCCGGCGGCCGCTCCTGCTGCTTGTTCCCTTCCCCGGATGCACCTTCCCCGGATGCACCTTCCCCGGTCGACTGCGCTTCCTCGAGCGTCAGCCCGAGCTTCGACAGGGCGCCCGCGAGCGCCGCCGCCTCGGCCTCGATCACGAGTATGTCGCCCGCCTGCACGACGCGGCCGGGGTTCGGCGCCGTCACACGCACATCGTTACGCACCAGCCCGATGACCTGCGCGCCGGCTTCCTCCAGTGCCTGCTCGATCTCCCGCAGTCGCTGCCCTTCGGCCTTGCTGCGCGGCCCGACCCGTGCCTCGGTGACGTAGGCCCCGGACTCGAAGCCTGCTGCAACTTCCTGCCTGCGGGACGGCACCAGCCGCCACCCGACGAGTACGACGAAGGCGACGCCGGACGCCGCCACTGCGAGGCCGACCGGCGTGAAGTCGAACATCGCGAAAGTCGAGCCGCCCGCCTGGCCCCGAAAGCCCGACACGATGAGGTTGGGCGGCGTCCCGATCAGCGTCGTCATGCCGCCCAGGATGGACCCGAAAGCGAGCGGCATGAGCACGCGCCCCGGCGGCAGCTCGAGCCGCCTGGCGGCCGTCAGCGCGATGGGCATGAGCAGCGCCAGGGCACCCACGTTGTTCATGAAGGCCGACAGCACGGCCCCGAGGGCGGTGAGCGACGCGATCGCGGCGGTGGGCCCCGCCGCGGCCGGCAGCACGTAGCGCGCGAGGGCGTCCACCGCACCCGAGGCCTGCAGCCCGCGGCTCAGCACGAGCACGCAGGCGACCGTGATGACGGCGGGGTGGCCGAAGCCCGCGAAGGCCGACGCGGGCGGCACCAGGCCCGCGCCGACGCAGGCGAGCAGCGCCGCCAGCGCCACCATGTCGTGGCGCCAGCGGCCCCACAGGAACATGGCCACGAGGGCGACGAGCAGGCCGAGGATGATTCCCTGTTCCAGCGTCATGGATCGTCTGCCGCGCACAAACCGGGTCGGGCGCCCCGGGCCAGCATCGCACGCGCCTTCTGCCTCGGAAAATGCCCTTGCTTCGGAGGGTGCCCCATCTGCTAGCGTACCCGCACGGGGATGCTGTTTCGTCCGGGGTGACCGATGTCCACAGCCAGGGAGACGCCGCGCACGGCGGCGCGGGAAATCATTGCGGTCGCACCGCGGCCGACCAGGGCCAATCCGCTGCGCACGCGCGCCGACTGGCAGGCCGCCCGCGAGTCCTGCGTCCGCGATCCCGGCGCATTCCACGGCGCGATCGCGAAGCGTGAGATCCACTGGTTCGACGCCTCGCTCGGCGCCGCCGGCGCGTGGCTCCGCTTCGATGACGCTGCAGGCGCGTGGACGGGCTTCGATGCCGCGAGCGGCGCGCCGGTCACCGCGCCTTATGCGGAATCGCACGAGCCCTGGGACAAGGCCTTCGACGAATCCGAAGCGCCGTTCTACCGCTGGTTCGGCGGCGGGCTCACCAACGCCTGCTTCAACGAGCTCGACCGCCACGTGCTCGCCGGGCACGGCGACGAGGCCGCGATCGTCTTCGAAGGCGATCGCTGGGACCAGTCGCTCGACGGCGGCCGCGGCGGGCCCGTCGTTTCCTATGCGATCAGCCGCAAGCGGCTGCTGCTGGAGACGGCGAAGTGTGCCGTGGCCCTGCGCTCGCTCGGGCTCGACACGGGCGACCGTGTCGCGATCAACATGCCGAACATCCCCGAGCAGGTGTTCTGGACCGAGGCCTGCAAGCGCCTGGGCATCGTCTACACGCCCGTGTTCGGCGGGTTTTCCGACAAGACGCTGTCGGATCGCATCCACGACGCCGGCGCGCGCATCGTGATCACCGCCGACGGCGGCCTGCGCAACGCGCAGGTCGTGCCGTTCAAGGAGGTCTATACCGACCCTGCGCTCGACGGCTACGTGCCGGCCGAGATCGCCGTTGCGCGTGTCGCGGCGGCGCTCGAGGAGCTCACGCGCTCGGGCCTGTCGCTGCCTGCCGGCGCGTCGAACGACATCCTGGCCGCGGCGCGCAAGGCGGTCGCGGGCGAGATCACGCTCGACCGCTCCGACGTGATGCGCGGCATCGGCGGCGCGCTCGAGGCCATCCAGGGCCTGCCGGCCGCGGACGCGAGCCGCATCCGCACCGCGATCGCCTCGGCGCTGGTCACCACCCCGCCGCGTGTCGAGACCGTGGTCGTCGTGCGCCACACGGGGCAGGCGGATATCTCCTGGCGCGTCGAACGCGACCGCTGGGCGCACGAGCTGACCGACGCGGCGCTCGCCGGCATCCACGCGCGCGCGCGCGCGGCCGGCGCACGGCTGCCGGACCCGGACAGCGCCACGGCGAAGGCGCTCGCCGACGACCTGCTCGCGCTGCCCGACCGCGAGTTCGTCGCGGCGCTCTGGGCGAGCTGCCCGCCGGTGCCGCTCGACGCGGAGTTCCCGCTGTTCTTCATCTACACCTCGGGCTCCACCGGCAAGCCCAAGGGCGTGGTGCACGTGCACGGCGGCTACGTGGCGGGCGTTGCGCACACCATGCAGGTCGCCTTCGACGCGAAGCCGGGCGACGTCATCTACGTGGTCGCCGACCCCGGCTGGATCACGGGCCAGAGCTACATGATCTGCGCCGCGCTCGCGACGCGCGTCACCACGGTCATCTCGGAAGGCGCGCCGGTGTTCCCGAGCGCGGGCCGATTCGCGAGCATCATCGAGCGCTACGGCGTTTCCATCTTCAAGGCCGGCGTGACCTTCCTCAAGACGGTCATGACCGACCCGCAGAACGTCGCCGACGTGCGCGAGTTCTCCATGCGATCGCTGCGCGTCGCCACCTTCTGTGCCGAGCCGACCTCGCCCGCCGTGCAGCAGTTCGGCATGGAGCTCGTCACGCCCTGGTACATCAACTCCTACTGGGCGACCGAGCACGGCGGCATCGTCTGGACGCACTTCTACGGCAACGGCGACTTCCCGCTGCGCGCGGACGCGCATACCTACCCGCTGCCCTGGGTGCGCGGCGAGGTGTGGGTGGCCGACAGCGAGCCGGACGCCTCGGGGCGGGTCGCGCCGCGCGTCGCGGCGGTGGGCGAGAAGGGCGAGATCGTCATCGAGGCGCCGTATCCCTACCTCTGCCGCACCATCTGGGGCGACGCGGACGGCTTCCGCGTCGAGGGCGCCAGGGTCGCGCCCGCGTGGAAGGGCGACGTCGAGCGCTATGCCAGGACCTACTGGACGCGCTGGCAGGGCCGCATCGCCTACACCCAGGGCGACTTCGCGGTGAAGTACGAGGACGGCGGCTACTCGCTGCACGGCCGCTCCGACGACGTCATCAACGTCTCGGGCCACCGCCTCGGCACCGAGGAGATCGAGGGCGCGATCCTGCGCGACAAGCAGCTCTACCCCGACTCGCCGGTGGGCAACGTCGTGGTGGTGGGCGCGCCGCACGCGCAGAAGGGCCTCACCCCGCTTGCCTTCGTGAAGCCCGCGCCGGGCCGCAGGCTCACCAGCGACGACCGCCGCCGCCTCATCGAGCTGGTGCGCCAGGAGAAGGGCGCGACGGCCGTGCCCGAGGACTTCATCGAGGTCGCGCAGTTCCCCGAGACGCGCAGCGGCAAGTACATGCGCCGCATGGTGCGCGCGCTGGTCGAGGGCGCCGACGTCGGCGACACCTCGACGCTCAGGAACCCCGAGTCCATCCCGCAGCTCGAGAAGGCGATCGCCGAGTGGCTCGCCCGGCAGAAGGTGGCCGACGAGCAGCGCATCTTCGAGAACTACCGCTACTTCCGCATCCAGTACCACGCCCTCGCGCCGGGTGTGCGCGTGGCGCTCGTCACCGTCACCAACCCGCCGGTGAATGCATTGAACGAGCGCTCCCTCGACGAGCTCAACATCGTGGTGGACCACCTCGCGCGGCGCGAGGACGTGAGGGCCGTCGTCTTCACCGGCGCGGGCACCGCCTCGTTCGTGGCGGGTGCGGACATCCGCCAGCTGCTCGAGGACGTGCACACGCTCGACGAGGCGCTGCCGCTGCCGAACAACGCGCACCTCGCCTTCCGCAAGATCGAGGCGATGGACAAGCCCGCGATCGCCGCGATAAACGGTGTCGCCTTGGGCGGCGGCATGGAGTTCGCGATGGCCTGCCACCTGCGCCTCGCGGAGCCGACCGCCACCTTCGGCCAGCCCGAGGTGCGGCTGAACCTGCTGCCCGGCTACGGCGGCACGCAGCG
>JBBINN010000143.1:0-7722 GCA_037443885.1 Gammaproteobacteria bacterium
TTGTCGAGGTTGCCGTTGTCGGGCCAGCTGTTGAGCGGCGCGAAGCGCTGGTTGCCGGTGCCGCCGCCGCCACGGCCGTCGGAGACGCGGTAGGTACCGGCGCTGTGCCAGGCCATGCGGATGAACAGCCCGCCGTAGTGGCCCCAGTCGGCCGGCCACCAGTCCTGGGAATCCGTCATCAGCGCGTGAAGATCTATCTTCAGCGCAGCGAGATCGAGCTTCCTGAATTCCTTCGCGTAGCTGAACTGCGCGCCCATGGGGTTGGACTTCGCGGAGTGCTGGTGAAGGATCTTCAGGTTCAGCCGGTTCGGCCACCAGTCGCTGTTCGACTGGGATCCCTCGTGGGTGCGGGCGCCCGTCATTGCGGCGAATGGGCAGCTGGTCTCGCTGGGCATGCTGTGCTCCTTGTTGATCGGGTCAGCGTCTGGCCAATCTAGATGTGAACCGGCGATAGATCCAATCGCCCGTGTCGATCGCATCGTCAGGCGCGCTCAATCGAGGGTCGTCCGCCCTGCGGAACAGGATGCGCCCATGACGCTCTGAGTCAAAGACTCCCGCGGGCATCCAGGGTTCCGACCGGGACGCAGGCGGGTGCCGTGGGAGCGCGGCGTCACCTGCCGCTCGGGCACCATCCGCAGCGTGAGGCCCGCCCCGTCGCCGGCGACCGTTCAGGTGACGATCTGGCCCTCGAAGCCGCGGGGGTCGAACCTTACGCCAGGCGTATTGCGCTGACGTGCCAGGGAAACTCGCGGAAGGAACTAAAGGGACCAGCCACGCCGGCCCTTTGCCAGTGCCCGCTCGAGGTCGCCGGGCTCGTCCAGATCTGCCGCTGCCGCCGGCAGGGGCACAGGCTTGACGGCGACCTGTCCCGAGCGCAGGAGGCCGCGTGCCCCAGCATCGCCCCTCAGGCGGCGGGCAGCAGCGAAGACTGCCCGGGGCAGGAGTACCGGCGGGCCGAGAGTGCCATCCGTTTCAGCGGCGTGGATCATGCTGGGGTTCTCACGCCAGCGGGCGACGAGCCGCACCAGGTGCCCGGGTTCGAGGGCGTACTGATCGGCCAGCAGCACGATCGCGCCTCGGGCCGATCGGGGCAGTCGCGCGAGCCCCGCTGCGAGTGACGTGGACATTCCTTCGCGCCAGCGGCGGTTCACCACGATGAGGGGATGCGGCACGGTAAGAGCCGCGGCGAGCCGCGAGGCCCGGGCACCTAGCACCAGGACACAGCGCGGTCCGGCGACGGCCTGGCCGATCCTCACCGAGCGCTCGAGCAAGGTTGTAGATCCCTGGCGGACCAGTAGCTTGGCGCGGCCGAAGCGGCGGCTTGCGCCGGCGGCGAGGATGACGACCCAGACGGATTCGAAGACTGTCTCCTGCGGGGATCGTCCCCGGGCAGGTATGATGACTGCCATGCGGAAAGAATACGCCAGACTGCGCCGCCGGCCCTTCCTGATGCCGCTCTGGCTGCCGGTGTTCGGCGCGATCGTCGCGCTGGCCTTCGCGGTCTGGCTGGTGCTGTCGGCCTCCACCACGCTGGTGATGGTCGTTCGCCACGCGGAGGCGGTGGCGGAGGCGGGCGCGGATCCGCTGCTGTCGGCGGAAGGCGAGGCCCGGGCGCAGCGTCTCGCGGCGCTCATGGCGACGGCCCAGGGCTTCGCGCCGGACGGTATCGTCGTCTCGGGACTCAGGCGGACGCAGGAAACCGCGCGGCCGCTGGCCGCGGCGCTGGGGGTGCCGGTCGTGGTCGTCGAGGATCGCGACCCGAGGGCAGTGGCGGAGCGTGCGCTGGCCGAGTTCCAGGGCCAGCGGGTGCTCATCATCGGGCACAGCAACACGGTGCCGGAGATCGTCCAGCGCCTGTCGCGGGAGCCGGTTCCGGCGATGTCCGAGACCGAGTTCGGGACGCTGTACATCGTGGCCGTGCCGCGCTTCAGCCGGCCGGTCGTGGCCCGGATCGAACTGCCCTAGCGAGGGAGTCGCGCCGCCGACTCGCGAGGCCGCGTTGCTTCCCGCAGCGGGTCCTTCAGCTGCCCCGCGGCTTGCGGCCGGGAGGGACGCGCTCTTTCGCCAGTGCCACCGCGTTCTCCACGAAGGCGAGGTGGCGGCCGATCCTGAGGTCGGCGAGAACCGAATCGCGCACGACGCGGCCCCGGTCGATCAGGAAGGTGGCACGGCGCACGCCGATTCCGAGCGGCCCGTCCACGCCGAAGGCCCGGATCACCGACTTCTTCTCGTCGGACAGCAACGTGAAGGGCAGCGAGTACTCTTTGCGGAACCGCTCGTGGCTCTCGGGCGACTGCGGGCTCACGCCCACCACCTTGAGGCCCGCGCCGAGGATCTGCGTGTGCAGGTCCCTGAGATCGCACGCTTCCTTGGTGCAGCCCGGCGTGAAGTCCGCCGGGTAGAAGTAGAGGATGAGTGCCTCGCCGTCGAGCAACTCCGTCAGGCTGCGCTCGCGTCCCTCGTGGTCCGGCAGCTTGAACTCCGGCGCCTTTTCCCCGTTCCTGATCATCCGGCCTCCCTGTCTCCAGCCTGACTCAATCTTCCCGGCGGGATGCCGGGCCCCGGAATACCTGCTCCATGAACTCGTAATTCGATGCGCGCAGCCCAAGGTGCGCGTAGATTTCCTGCGCGCGCGTGTTGGCGCGATCCACGTAAAGCCTCAGGCCGCACACCGCCGGGTCGGCCGAGGCCAGTCCAGCGGCGTGTCGGAACAGGGCCGAGAATACGCCCCGGCCGCGGTATGCGTCATCGACGTAGACGGACTGGATCCACCAGAAGCTGCCGTTGCGCCAGTCGCTCCACTCGTAGGTGAGCATCATCTGGCCGACCGGCTTCCCGCCGACCTCGGCGATGAGGTAGCGGCCGAGCGACCGGTCGGCGAGCACCGTGGCAACCCCTGGCCGGAGCAGGGCGAGGTCGAGCACGATGTCCTCGGACTCGAGTGCGAGACGCCGGTTGGCCTCGACGACGAACTCGAGGTCGGATGCGATGGCGTCGCGCAGTATGAGATCCATGGCCCGCCGCACGGAGGAGGAAGTCTCATGATAGCCGCCGGTGGCCCCGGGATGGGCCGGGCAGCGGGTTTCGCTTGCCGGGCGGGAGGTGCGTCACTACAATTCCGCGCCTCGATGGGGCGGTAGCTCAGCTGGGAGAGCGTCGCGTTCGCAATGCGAAGGTCGAGGGTTCGATCCCCTTCCGCTCCACCACCAGAACCCGAAAGGCCAGGCTCCCGCCTGGCCTTTCCGCATCCGGGCATCCGACCCTCCGTCGGCCTGGACTTTCACGGTTGACTTTCCTGCTCGTCGCGTCCTAGCGTTGCGTTGCGCCCGAGGGTCGGCGCGTGCACCAGGGGATTCAAATGGCGATCCGCAAGAAGGCGGCCAAGAAGGCCGCGAAGAAGTCCGCGAAGAAGGCCGCCGGCAAGGCCAAAGTGGCCAGGAAAGCCGCGAAGAAGCCGGTCAGGAAGGCCGCGAAGAAGGCGCGGCGGACCACGCATCGCAGCTCGGCCGGCAAGAAGCTTTACGCGAAGCGCAATGCCAAGGGTCAGTTCAAGGACATCCAGACCTATGCGCGCGCCCATGCGGCCGACCTCCGCAAGAAGTCGAAGGTCGAGACGGCAGCCGCGCAGAAGAGCGTGAAGAAGGCTGCCAAGAAGGCCGCCAAGACCACCGCGCAACAGGTCAAGAAGGCGGCCGGCGCGACTCGCCGCACGGTCGCCAAGGCTACCCAGACCGCCAAGAAGGCGATCCGCAAGACCGCCGTGCGGGTCCGCAAGGCGACTACGCAGGTCGAGCGCGCCGCCGAGCAGGCGGTGAAGACGACCGCGCAGGTCGTCGACCAGGCCGCGCAGAAGGTCGACGAGGCCGTCAGCGGCGCCGCCGAGCAGGCGGTGGAGAAGGTCGGTTGAATTCCACACGCGCGCGGGCCGCGCAAGGGCGCGGTCCGCGGCGCGTTGGGTTACCATGCGGCCCGCGCCCCGGTAGCTCAGTGGATAGAGCGGCCGCCTCCTAAGCGGCAGGTCGCAGGTTCGACTCCTGTCCGGGGCACCACATTCCGCCGGCCGTCGGCCTGCGGGCGTCCCCTGCACGCTTCCCTTCCGGTATCATAGAAAAATTGCCCTGAACCGGAGCGTTGCCGACGCCATGAGCCGACCGCTCGCCGAGTTGTACGCGTCCAGTCCGCTTTTCGCCGCCAATTCGCCCTACGTCGAGGATCTGTATGAGCAGTACCTCGCGGATCCGCAGTCCGTGGATGGTCGCTGGCGGGACTACTTCAACGGCCTCGGCGCCGCGCCCGCTGGCGAAGTGGCGCATGGGCCGCTGAAGAGCGCGCTGCTCGAGCGCGCAGCGAAGCCGCGGGTCGCCGCCTTTGCCGAAGGTGGCGGTGAGGCCTCGAAGAAGCAGGGCGCGGTGTCGCGCCTGATCCAGATCTACGCCAACCGCGGACACCTGGTCGCGGACATCGATCCTCTCGGCCTCATGCACCGTCCGGTGCCTAGGGTGCTGGAACTTTCCTACTTCGGGCTGTCGGAGGCGGACCTCGACACGGAGTTCTTCACCGGCAGCCGTGGCGGCGGCGTCGCGAAGCGCATGAAGCTCCGGGACATCGTCGCCCAGCTCAGGCAGATCTACTGCGGCCGGGTCGGCGCTGAATTCGCGCATGTGTCCGAGACCGAGGAGCGCCTGTGGCTGCAGGACCGCTTCCAGGAGGGGATGCTGCACCACCGCTTCGCGGCGGAAGAGCAGCGAAACCTCCTCTGGCAGCTCACCGCCGCGGAAGGCCTCGAGCGCTACCTTCACACCAAGTACGTCGGGCAGAAGCGCTTCTCGCTCGAGGGCGGCGACGCGCTGATCCCGATGCTCGACGACCTGGTCCAGCAGGGCGGCGTGCGCGGCGTCGAGGAGATCGTGATCGGCATGGCCCATCGTGGGCGCCTGAACGTGCTGGTCAATGTGCTCGGCAAGTCGCCGTCGGCGATGTTTTCCGAGTTCGAGGGCGCCTACGAGCTCGCGAAGCTCACCGGCTCCGGCGACGTGAAGTACCACAAGGGCTTCTCGGCGGACCTGAAGACGCCGGGCGGCAACGTCCATGTGGCGCTCGCCTTCAACCCCTCCCACCTCGAGGTCGTGAACCCGGTGGTCGAGGGATCGGTGCGCGCGCGCCAGGAGCGCCGCGGCGACGCCGGCGGCGAGAGGGTGCTGCCGATCCTCATCCACGGCGACGCCGCCTTCGCCGGCCAGGGCGTGGTGATGGAGACGCTGCAGCTGTCGCAGGCACGCGGCTTCTCCACCGGCGGCACGGTTCACATCATCGTCAACAACCAGGTCGGTTTCACCACCAGCGAGCCGCGTGACGCGCTCGACGCTCTACTGCAGCGACGTGGCCAAGATGATCGAGACGCCGGTGTTCCACGTCAACGGCGACGACCCGGAGGCGGTGGTTTTCGTCACGCGCCTCGCGCTCGACTACCGCATGCGCTTCCGCAAGGACGTGGTGATCGACCTCGTCTGCTACCGCCGGCACGGCCACAACGAGGCGGACGAGCCCTCGGCGACGCAACCGGTCATGTACCAGGTGATCCGCAAGCACGCGACGGCGCGGCAGCTCTACTCCGAGCGCCTCGTCACGGCCGGTGCGATCGACCCGGCCGAGGCCGCGGGGATGCCCGAGAGGTACCGGCAGGGCCTCGAGGAAGGCAAGCCGCAGGCGCGGGCATTCGTGGGCACGACCGGCAACAAGTTCACGGTGGACTGGAGCCGTCACCTCGAGGCCAGCTGGAACGAGTTGATCACGACGGCGGTGCCGAGGCGCTGGCCGCGCTCGGCCGGAGAATGGTCCAGGTTCCGGCCGAGTTCACCCTGCACCCGCGCGTCGCGCGGGTCATCGAGGACCGGCGCCGGATGTACGCGGGCGACATGCCGCTCGACTGGGGTGCCGCCGAGACGCTGGCCTACGCGACGCTTCTCAAGGACGGCTTCCGCATCCGGATCACCGGCCAGGACTCGGGCCGCGGCACCTTCTTCCATCGCCACGCCGTGCTGCACGACCAGGCGACCGGGCGGCGCCACATCCCGCTCGCGGAGCTGCTCGACGAGCCGCAGCGCTTCCGGGTGACCGACTCGGTGCTGTCCGAGGAGGCGGTGCTCGGCTTCGAGTACGGCTACTCCACGACCTCGCCCGATACGCTGGTCGTCTGGGAGGCGCAGTTCGGCGACTTCGCCAATGGCGCGCAGGTCATCATCGACCAGTTCATCGCCTCGGGCGAGGCCAAGTGGGGCCGCCTGTCGGGCATCACGCTGCTCCTGCCGCACGGCTACGAGGGCCAGGGTCCCGAGCACAGCTCGGCGCGCCTCGAGCGCTTCCTGCAGCTGTCGGCCGAGTACAACATCCAGGTCTGCGTGCCCTCGACGCCGGCGCAGATGTTCCACATGCTGCGCCGCCAGATGCGTCGTGCGTTGCGCAAGCCGCTCATCGTCATGACCCCGAAGAGCCTGCTGCGCCACAAGCTGTCCGTCTCGGGCCTCGGCGAGCTGGTGACGGGCCGCTTCCACCAGCTGATCGACGAGGTGGACGCGCTCGAGCCGGCCAGGGTCCGCCGCGTGGTCCTGTGCAGCGGCAAGGTGTACTTCGACCTGCTGGAGCGCCGGCGGGCCGAGGGCATCGAGGACGTCGCGATCGTGCGTGTGGAGCAGCTCTATCCGTTCCCGTCGGACGAGTACGGAGCCCTGGTCGAGCGCTACTCGAAGGCGCGCGAGATCGTCTGGTGCCAGGAAGAGCCGCAGAACCAGGGCGCCTGGTATCAGATCCGGCACCGGCTGCAGGAACAGCTCGGTCCCACGCACGCCCTGTACTACGCGGGGCGCGCCGGCGCCGCCGCGCCGGCGGCGGGCATCTTCGCGCTGCACGCCGAGCAGCAGCAGAACCTCGTGAATGCCGCGCTGCGCTCGTCGGCCACAGAGGCCACCCACCGCGACACCCAACGCCTGACCGCTCAGGGAGGCAGGAACAGCCCATGACCGTCGAAGTCCGAGTCCCGCAACTGCCCGAGTCCGTCGCAGACGCCACGCTGGTCGCCTGGCACAAGAAGCCGGGCGACGCCGTCGTCCGCGACGAGAACCTCGCCGACCTCGAGACGGACAAGGTTGTGCTTGAGGTGCCATCGCCCGTCGCCGGCGTGATCCGTGAACTCAAGGTGGATACCGGCACGACCGTGACCGGCGGCGAGCTGCTGGCCGTGATCGCGGAGGGCGAGGCTGCCGGCGCAGCGCCTGCGGCGACCGACAAGGCGGCTGCCGCGGAGAAGACCACGGCTGCGGAGAGGGCGGAGGCCGCGGGCGGACGGCTGTCGCCGGCGGCGCGCCGGCTCGTCGAGGAGAACAAGCTCGACGCCGGGCGTATCGCCGGCTCCGGCCGCGATGGCCTCATCACCAAGGGCGACGTGCAGCAGCACCTCGAGAAGCCCGCAGCGGAGCCGGCCAGCGAGGCCTCGAAGACGCCGGCCACGGCAAAGGCCGCGCCTGCGGCGGCCGGGCGCAGCGAACAGCGCGTGCCAATGACCCGCCTGCGGACGCGCATCGCCCAGCGCCTCGTCGAGGCGCAGTCCACGCAGGCCTTGCTGACCACCTTCAACGAGGTGGACATGCACGCGCTCAACGAGATTCGTGGGCGCTACAAGGACGCCTTCGAGAAGCGCCACGGCGTGCGGCTCGGGTTCATGTCGTT
>JBBINN010000144.1:0-7662 GCA_037443885.1 Gammaproteobacteria bacterium
GCTCCCTTCCCCTATCGACTCGCAACCCTGGCTGAGCCTCGTGGGTAATCAGGTACCCTTTTTCCGTTCCGGAAACGGGGGATGCCCGCGTTTCCCGCTAGACTGCGGGAGCCAAGAAGGGGGCGAACCATGGTTTCACGCAGGCAGTTTCTTCAGGTGACGGCTGCGGCGGCGACGCTGCAGGCGACGGGTGTGGCGGCGGCGTCCGGCGTCGAGCCGGCACCCAGGCGCCTTCGGATACTGTTCCTCGGCGGCACGGGCTTCATCGGTCCGCACCAGGTGGAGTACGCGCTTGCGCGCGGTCACGAGGTCACGACGTTCAATCGTGGACGGAAGTCGGGGCTGTACGGCGACAAGGTCGAGGAGCTGACTGGCGACCGCGATGCGCGACAGGGCGATGGGCTGTCGGCGCTGAAAGGCAGCCGCAGCTGGGATGTCGTGATCGACAACTCGGGATACGTGCCGAGGCACGTCCGCGACTCGGCGGAACTGCTCAAGGGCCGCGTGGGGCGCTACGTCTTCGTCTCGACGGTTGCCGTCTATGATTTCGCCGCGCCCGATGCGCCGCCGGTCTTCGACGAGTCCGGCCCGCTTGCGCCGCTCGCGGATCCTTCCGTGGAGGACGTGAACGGCGAGACCTACGGGCCGCTCAAGGCAGAGGGCGACCGGATCGTGCGCGAGATCTATGGCCAGGCTGCGACCATCGTCCGTCCCTCCTTCATCGTGGGACCCGGCGACACGACGGACCGTTTCACCTACTGGGCCGATCGCGTCTCGCGCGGCGGCGACGTGCTGGGACCGCCGGATCGCGGTTTTCCGCTGCATCTGGTCGACGCGCGCGACCTGTGTCCGTGGATCGTCACGCTCGCCGAGAAGGACCGTGGCGGGATCTTCAACGCGGCGGGTCCGGCCACGGACATGAGCTTCGAGCAGGTGCTGTGGGGCCTGGCAGCGCTCACCGCGGAGCCGGTGCGCTTTCACTGGGCCACGTCCGCGAGTCTGGAAAGGGCGGGCCTGAACCTGCCCCTGACGGGTTGGTTCAGGCGGCCCTTCGGCTTCGCCAATGCCGCCTCGCAGGCGGCGGGACTGCGCTATCGGTCGCTCGCCGACAGCGCGAACGGCACGCTCGCCTGGTGGCGCGGCCTGCCCGCAGAGCGACGCGCGGCGGCGCGGGGATGGCCGACCGCCGAGCAGGAGCAGGCCGTCATCCAGTCACTTTGACCGTGCCGGAGCTCATCGACGAACTCCGGGCGCTGCTCGGGTCCGGGCAGGTCCTCACCGGCGAGGCTGTTGCCGGCAGGAGCCGCCACGCCTGGAGCGCCGAGCCGCTCGAGGCGCTCGCGCTCGTACGACCGGCCTCCACCGACGAGATCGCCCGGGTGCTCGCGCTGTGCAACGCGCACCGCCAGCCGGTCGTCACGCACGGTGGGCGGACGGGTCTCTCCGGCGGCGAGCGCGCGACGGCGGCGGACGTCGTGCTCTCGCTCGAGCGCATGAACCGGATCGAGGAGATCGACACGGCCGGCCGGACCGCCGTGGTCCAGGCGGGCTGCACGCTGCAGGCGCTGCACGAGGCGGTCGAGGCCGAGGGCCTTTGTTTCCCGCTCGACCTCGGCGCGCGCGGCTCCTGCACCGTCGGCGGAAACATCGCGACCAACGCCGGCGGCGTGACGGTGATCCGCTACGGCATGATGCGCGCGCAGGTGCTGGGCCTGGAGGCGGTGCTGGCCGACGGCACGGTGGTCTCGTCCATGAACCGCATGCTCAAGAACAACAGCGGCTACGACCTCAAGCAGCTGTTCATCGGGACCGAGGGGACGCTCGGCGTCGTCACGCGCGCGGTGCTCGCGCTGCGCGAGCGGCCGACGAGCGTCTGTACGGCGCTCCTGGCAGTGGACGACGCGTCGAAGCTCGCGCCGCTGCTGCGCCACGTCGACCAGCGCCTGGGCGGTCAGCTGTCATCCTTCGAGGCGATGTGGGGCGACTACTACCGGGCGGTGACGGCTGCCGGCGGCCATGCGGCCCCGCTCGACCGCGACCACGCTTTCTATGTGCTCATCGAGGCCCAGGGCGCCGATGAAGAGGCGGACGCGGCGTGTTTCGAGGCAGCAGTGACCGCGGCCTGGGAGGCGGAACTGGTCGTGGATGCCGTCCTGCCGAAGTCGCGTGCCGAGCGCGATCACCTGTGGGCGATCCGCGAGGATTTCGGCCCGATCCGTCACGACCGGCCGCTTTTCACCTACGACGTCAGCCTGCCGCTGGCCCGGATGCCGGCCTATGTCGACGAAGTCGCGGCGGGTGTCCGTGCGCTTTGGCCCGAGGGTCGCTTCTACGCGTTCGGCCACCTCGGCGACGGAAACCTGCATTTCGTCGTCTGCCCGCGTGTCGAGGCCGGTGACGTTCACGCGCAGGTCGACGAATGTGTGTACGGGCCGCTCGCGCGCCTCGGAGGCGCGGTGTCGGCCGAGCACGGCATCGGCATCGAGAAGCGGGACTGGCTCCACGCATCCCGCAACCCGGCGGAAATCGGGTTGATGCGCCTGCTGAAGCGCAGCCTCGATCCGAACGGCATCCTCAATCCCGGGAAAGTGATCCCGCGCTGATTCTCCTGTGCCTCGCCGTCGCTCCCGCGGCCGACCCGGTGCTTCCATCTCTGCGCCGGGCAACGGCCCGGCGGGCGCGGGGTGTTACCATGCGTCGAACGAGCGATGGGGAGCATGCAGGTGAAGCTGCTGGGCAGCCACGCTAGCCCGTATGCGCGCAAGGTACGCGCCTTTGCGGTCGAGAAGGGCGTCGAGCTGCCCTTCGAGGTCGCGAACCCGATGGCGGACGACAGCCGGGTGCCCGCGTTCAACCCGCTTGGCAAGGTGCCGGTGCTGGTGCTGGGTGACGGCCGGTCACTGTACGACTCGCGCGTCATCGTCGACTACCTCGACGGGTTCGGCCATGGAGCGCCGTTGATCCCGGCTGCCGACCGCATCGAAGTGCGCCGCCTCGAGGCGCTGGCCGACGGCGTGCTGGATGCCGGCGTGCTCATCCGCCTCGAGAGCCTCCGGCCCGGGGCCGAGCGCAGCGCGGCGTGGATCGAGCGGCAATCCGACAAGGTCCGTCGGGGGCTCGCTGCACTGGCCGCCGACCTCGGCGATCGCGAGTGGTACGTGGCCGGGAGGCTGACGCTGGCGGACATCGCCTGCGGCGCCTGCCTGGGCTGGCTGTCGTTCCGCCTGCCGCAGTTCGGCTGGGCGGCCGAGCACCCGGTGCTGGCGCGGCTCATGCAGCAGCTCGCGCCGCGGCCCTCGTTCGCGACCACGGAGCCGGCCGCCTGAGCCGCGGTCCGTCGACTGCAGGATGACCGATCCATGAAAGCAGCGTTCCTTGCATCACTGGCCCTCGTGACCAGCACAACGCTGGCCGCGGAAACCGCGGCTTTTCCCGACGCGGCGGGCCTCGACGCGATGTCGGCGCGGCTCGCGCCCGTCGACATCGAGGTCGACCTGTCGGGCCTGCCGGCGAACGAGCGCATGGCGCTGGCGAGCCTCGTGCGCGCTGGCCGGGTGACCGATTCGCTGTTCGTGCGCCAGCTGTGGGCCGGCAATCCGTCGCTGCTCATGCAGCTGCTGTCGGATGGCTCCGCGTCCGGCCGCGCCCGGCTCGATTACTTCCTCGTCAACAAGGGACCGTGGTCGTCGCTGGACGCCGAGGCCCCGTTCCTGCCCGGCGTCGGCCCGAAGCCCGGCGGCGCGAACTTCTACCCCGGTGACGCGACGAGGGACGAGGTGGCATCCTGGCTCGACTCGCTCGATGCCGGGGCGCGCGCCGTTGCGACGGGGTTCTTCACCGTGATCCGCCGCGGCTCCGCCGGGGAGCTGGTCGTCGTGCCCTACAGCAGCGAGTACCAGGACGAGCTCGGCGAGATGGCCCGGCACCTGCGGGCGGCAGCTGCCGTGACGGCGCAGCCGACCCTGCGCGAGTTCCTCGAGTCGCGCGCGGCGGCCCTCGCGTCGAACGACTACTACGCGAGCGATGTCGCCTGGATGCGTCTCGACGCCTCGCTCGAGCCGACCATCGGCCCCTACGAGGTGTACGAGGACGACTGGTTCAACTTCAAGGCGGCCTTCAGCGCCTTCATCGCCATCCGGGACGACGCCGAGACCGCCAGGCTCGAGCGTTTCGGCGGTGAGTTGCAGTGGCTGGAGGACCGCCTGCCGGTCGATCCGGCCTATCGTCGCGCCCGGCTCGGCGCGCTGGCGCCGATGCGCGTGGTGAACGTCGTGTTCGCCGGTGGCGACGGCAACCGTGGCGTGCAGACGGCGGCCTTCAACCTGCCGAACGATGAGCGCGTCGTGACGGAAATGGGCTCGAAGCGGGTGATGCTCAAGAACTTCCAGCGCGCCAAGTTCGACAAGGTGCTGCTGCCGATCTCGCGCGTCGCGCTCGCGCCGGAGGATCGGCAGCACGTCGATTTCGACGCCTTCTTCACCCACATCCTCATGCACGAGGTGATGCACGGCCTCGGGCCGACCGGCGTCGGCGCGGGCGGCTCCGGCGGCAGCGTCCGCCAGGCATTGAGGGAACTGTACAGCACGGCGGAGGAGGCCAAGGCCGACGCGTCCGGCCTGTGGGCCCTGCAGCAGCTGATGGACAAGGGCGTGCTGGACGCATCCGCCGAGCGCAGCATGTACACGACGTTCCTCGCCTCGTCGTTCCGCACGCTGCGCTTCGGCACCGGCTCGGCCCATGCGCGCGGCATGGCGCTGCAGATGAACTACCTGCTCGATGCGGGCGCATTCCGGATCGGCGAGGATGGCACGTTCTCCGTGGACCTCGATCGCGCGAAGGCCGCCACCACGGCGCTGACGCGCGAGCTGATGACGCTGCAGGCCACTGGCGACTACGCCGGCACGAAGGCGCTGTTCGATCGTCTCATCGTGATCCGGCCGGAGGTGCAGGTCGTGCTCGACCGCCTCGGTGACGTGCCGGTGGATATCCGGCCGCGTTTCGTGACGGCCGCCCGCCTGCTGGAGGAGCATCCATGAATCCACCGCGCAGCGCGCGGCGAAGGAGTTCCCGCAAGCCAACAGGGAGAAGCCCGATGCCCGCCAGGAAGAAGCCCGTGCTGCCGGAGG
Organism: Gammaproteobacteria bacterium; assembly: GCA_037443885.1. Classification (GTDB taxonomy): domain Bacteria; phylum Pseudomonadota; class Gammaproteobacteria; order Steroidobacterales; family Steroidobacteraceae; genus SG8-30. Next base: position 5,127 of record JBBINN010000144.1, read on the forward strand.
TGACCCAGGCGCAGGCCGAGGACGCCGTTCGCACGCTGCTGCGCTGGGCGGGAGAGGACCCTGCCCGCGAGGGCCTGATCGACACGCCGCGGCGCGTGGTGGAGGGCTACCTTGACTGGTTCTCGGGATACAAGGTCGACCCGGCCGAGTACCTGCGCCGCACCTTCGAGGAAGTCGCTGGCTACGACGAAATGGTCGTGCTGCGCGACATCGAGTTCGAGTCGCATTGCGAGCACCACATGGCGCCCATCATCGGCCGGGCCCACGTCGGCTACCTGCCGACCAGCAAGGTGGTCGGCATCAGCAAGCTCGCACGCGTCGTGGACGGCTTCGCACGCCGCTTCCAGGTGCAGGAGAAGATGACCGCAGAGATCGCCGAGTGCATCAACTCGGTGCTGCGTCCGCGCGGCGTCGGTGTTGTCATCGATGCGAGCCACGAGTGCATGACCACTCGCGGCGTGCACAAGCGGGGCGTTTCCATGGTCACGAGCAAGATGCTCGGTGCCTTCCGGACCGATCCACGCACCCGCAGCGAGTTCCTGCACTTCATCGGCATCCAGGGCGCCCACTGAGCCGGCCCGTCCCGGGCGATGCCCCGGGGCGGTACGCGCTTCCGCGTCCAGTACACTCGTGCCCGCGGGCAGTTCCGCCTGCCGATTGAACGGACGATGAGCGGATGCGGTCGAACTCTGGCTTTGGCTAGAATCGACACAGACGTCACGAGGATCCGGACGAATGGAACTCGACCCGCTTTTCCTTTCGCGCATCCAGTTCGCCTTTGTCGTCTCTTTTCACGCCATCTTCCCGGTGTTCACCATCGGGCTAGCGGCCTACATCGCGCTGCTCGAGGGTCTGTACTTCAGGACCGACGATCCCGTCTACCTGAAGCTGTCGAAGTTCTGGATCAGGATCTTCGCCATCGTCTTCGGCATGGGCGTCGTGTCGGGCATCGTGATGGCCTTCCAGTTCGGCACCAACTGGAGCAACTTCGCCTACGCGGCGTCCAACTTCCTCGGTCCGGTCCTCGCCTACGAGGTCGTGACGGCCTTCTTCCTCGAGGCGACCTTCCTCGGGGTGCTGCTCTTCGGACGCGACAAGGTGCCGCGCGGCCTGCACCTCTTCGCGGCCTGCATGGTGGCCATCGGAACCTTCGTCTCCTCGTTCTGGATCCTCTCCGCGAACAGCTGGATGCAGACGCCGGCGGGCGTGGAGATGGTCGACGGCATGATCAGGATGACCTCGTGGACGCAGGCCATCTTCAACTCGTCGTTCCCCTACCGCTTCGCGCACGTCGCCCTCGCGTCGTTCATCACCGGCGGCTTCGTCGTGGCCGGGGTCAGCGCCATCTACCTGCGGCAGGGGCGTCACGCCGACATCGCCAGGCGGGCCTTGAAGATGTGCGTGGTCATGCTGGCCATCGCCACGCCCTTGCAGCTGTTCAGCGGCGACATGCACGGGCTGAACACCTTCGAGGAGCAGCCGATCAAGGTCGCCGCCATGGAGGGCGTGTGGGAAACGACCGAGGGCGCGCCGCTGCTGCTCTTCGCCATCCCGGATGCCCGCAACGAGACCAATCACCTGGAGGTCGGCATCCCGAAGCTGGCGAGCCTGATCCTCACCCACCGCGCGGATGGCGAGGTGCCCGGGCTGCTATCCGTGCCGCCGGAGGAGCGACCGCCCGTGTTCACGGTTTTCTGGAGCTTCCGCGTCATGGTGGGCATCGGGATGCTGATGATCCTCGTGGCCTGGACCGCGGCCTGGAAGCTGCGCCGTGGCACCCTGTACGAGTCGGCCGGACTGCTGAGGGTCTTTGCCTGGATGATCCCGCTGCCGTTCGTGGCGGTGATCGCCGGCTGGTTCGTCACCGAGGTGGGTCGCCAGCCGTGGATCATCCACGGCATGATGACCATCGGCGAGGGGCTGACGCCCTCGATCACCGGCTGGATGGCGCTGGCCACTCTCGTCGGCTACATCGCGGTCTATGCCGTCGTGTTCGCCGCCGGCCTGCACTACCTGCGCAAGGTGATTCTCGCCGGGCCCGATCCCGTCGAACACGTGCACCAGCGTCTGACCGGCACGCCGAAGCGGCCATGGTCCGCCGTCGACGTCGACCTCGAGCAGTCGCCGGGCGCCAGCAGGGGCTGAATCATGGAGCTCATCGACCTGACCCTGATCTGGGTCGTCCTCATCGGCTTCGGCGTCTTCATGTACGTCCTCATGGACGGCTTCGACCTCGGCGTCGGCATCCTCTTCCCCTTCGCGCCCGACGACGACGCGCGTGACCAGATGATGAACTCGGTTGCGCCCGTCTGGGACGGCAACGAAACCTGGCTGATCCTCGGTGGCGCCGGCCTGCTGGCGGCCTTCCCGATGATCTATTCCGTGTTCCTCCCGGCGCTCTACATCGGCGTGTTCCTGCTGCTCGCGGGGCTCATCTTTCGTGGCGTGGCCTTCGAGTTCCGCTTCAAGTCGACGACCTCGCGCCACTGGTGGGATCGCGCCTTCTTCGGTGGCTCGACGGTGGCGTCCTTCGCCC
>JBBINN010000145.1:0-7625 GCA_037443885.1 Gammaproteobacteria bacterium
ACATCGGTCCCTGGGCTGGCAGCGCTCGTGCGTCCGGCCCGGATCCGTCACAATGCTTCGTCATGCCGAAGCCCGATTCGTTCCCCGCCAGCCTCGCCGCGCGCGCCGGCGCCCTGCTGGCCCTGCTGCTGCTGGCTGCGTGCCAGTCCGCGCCGCCCAGGACGCTGCCGCTGCAGGAGCCGCCCTTCGCGCTGCGCGTCCTGCACATCAACGACCACCACTCGCGGGTCGCACCGGACACCGGCGGCCAGCTCATGCTCGACGGTGAGCCGACGCAGCTCAGCTTCGGCGGCTTCCCTCAGCTCGTGACGGCGTTTGGGGAGCTGGCCGAGGGCGCGGAGCACGTGCTGCGCCTGCACGCGGGCGACGCGATCACCGGCGACCTGTACTTCACGCTGTTCCACGGCGAGGCGGACGCCGACCTGATGAACCAGGTCTGCTTCGACGCGTTCGTGGTCGGCAACCACGAGTTCGACGCCGGTGATGCGGGGCTGAAGCGCTTCCTCGACTACCTGAGCAAGCGCACCTGGGATTGCCGCACGCCGGCGCTCGGCGCGAACGTGCTGCCCGGGGTCGGCGCTTCGCCGCTCGCGCGCTTCGACGAGCGCGACTACCTGCTGCCGCACGTCGTGCTCGAGCGCGGCGGCCGGCGCATCGGCATCGTCGGCATCGACGTCGCCGGCAAGACCAAGGCATCTTCGAATCCCGATGCCGGCACGCGCTTCCTCGACGAGGCCGCGACGGCCCAGGCGCAGGTGGACCTGCTGCGCGCGCAGGGCATCGACATCATCGTACTGCTCACCCATGTCGGCTATCGCAGCGATCTCGAGCTGGCCGCGTCGCTCACGGGCGTGGATCTCATCATCGGCGGCGACTCGCACACGCTGCTAGGCGAGGAATTCACGGCCTTCGGCCTGAGCCCCGCCGGGCCGTACCCGACCGAGGTCCGCAATCCCGCGGGCGAACTCGTCTGCGTGGCGCAGGCCTGGCAGTACAGCTGGGTCATCGGTGTGCTCGATGCGACCTTCGACGCCGGGGGTCGGGTGACGAGCTGCGGCGGCCGCGCGGTGCTGCTGGTGGGGGAAGACCTGCGCCGCAACGGCGAGCCTCTTGCCGGGGCAGCGCTCGAACGCGCGCAGGCGGAGATCGCCGCGAGCCCGTTCCTGCAGCGCTTCGAAGCCGACCCGCAGGCTCAGCGCGTGCTCGACGTCTATCGCGGCCAGATCGACCACTTCGCCGGCGAGCAGGTGGCCGAGGTGCCTGAGCGGTTGTGCCTGCGCCGGCTGCCCGGCAGTCACGATCGCAGCCGCGACGGCGCGCCCGGCTGTGCCCAGAGCACCGACCTGCAGGGCGGTCACGTGCAGTCGCTCGCGGCGGAGGCTTTCCTGGCGCAGGCACGGCGCTTCGGCGGTGCGGACGTCGCGCTGCAGAACGGCGGCGGGGTGCGCAACGGCCTCGCGCAGGGCGCTTTCACCGTCGGTGACGCTTACCTCGCGCTGCCGTACAAGAACCAGCTGGTGCGACTCCAGATGACCGGCAGCGAGTTGCGGCAGGTGCTCGAGGAGGCCGTTGACTACGTGCTGGGCGACCTCAGCGCCAATACCGGTGCATACCCGTACGCCGCGGGCCTGCGGTGGAACACCGATCTCACGCGCTCGCGCGAGCAGGGCCGGTTGCAGGACATCGAGTTCTGGGACGGCGCGGCCTGGGTGCCGCTCGACGAGACCCGGATCTTCCGCGTGATTGCCAACGACTACATCGCCGGTGGTCGCGATGGTTACGCGAGCCTCGCGATGATCGACGGCGATCGCCGCGAGGACACCTTCCTCGACTACGCGCAGGCGCTGGTGGACTACGCCCGCGCCGAGATGGTGCTGCGCCGGCCGGCGTCGTCCCGGCAGAGCACTCAGCGTTTCACCGACCTCGACGGAAAGGTGTACGCCCCGCGGTAAGCGCCGTTCAGCCGCGCCTACGGCGCTCCCCGCGCCCTTGCGCGCAGGTAGTGGCGCAGCGTCTCGAGCTCGGCATCCGTCAGCTCGTCGTAGCGGGGCATGCCGCGCAGCTCCAGGCTGCCGCGCTGGACCACGTCGGCGAAGGCCGCCGGCTCGAGTGCAACCCGCGAGGCGCGCAGGTCGGGCGCGTAGCCCGCGGCGACGGCGCCGAGGCCGTGGCAGACGATGCAGCGTTGCGCGAACAGCAGCCCGCCGTCCTTCGCCTTGCCCTCGTCCACGACGAAGTCCGGGTCGTCCACGGGCGTGACCTGCACGGGCGGCGGCGTATCCGGGAGCTGCGCCTTGCCGTCGAGCGCGAAGGTGAGCAGCCGGTGCGGGTGCATGCGCGCCTGCCAGCCGTGCTGGGCGGCGAGCGAGCCGAAGAACGCGGGCGCCGAACCGCCCCAGCCGGCGACGATGCTCACGTACTGCCTGCCGCCGGCCGTGAACGTGATCGGCGCGCCGGTGATGCCCATCTGCGCGTCGAAGGACCACAACCGCTCGCCGGTCTTCGCGTCGTAAGCGTTGAAGCGGCCATCGGACTGGCCCTGGAACACGAGCCCGCCGGCGGTCGTCATGGTGCCGCCGTTCCAAAGGCCTGGCGTCGGCACTTCCCAGACCGCTTTCTGCTGGCGCGGGTCCCAGGCGAGCAGGGCGCTCTTGCCGGCATCCTTCGGCGCATCGCCCACGGGCATCACGAGGCCGACGTTGAGCTTGGTGCTCTTCATCTCGAAGGTCTTGGGGTCGACGCCGGTGTCGTCGAACAGGCTCGCCATCTCGAGCGTCGGGATGTACACGAGCCCGGTGGCCGCGTTCCAAGACATGGGCTGCCAGTTGTGCACGCCCATGGTGGACGGCCAGATCAGCGCGGGCCCGTCCTCGTAGCGCGCGCCGGGCGCCTCGACGGGACGGCCGGTCTCGAGATCCACGCGCTCCGCCCAGGTGACCTTGCCGAATTTCTCCGCGGACAGGACCCTGCCGGTCTCGCGGTCGATCACGTAGAAGAAGCCGTTCTTGGGCGCGTGCAGGATCACGGGCCGCGGCTTGCCGTCCACGGTCATGGTCGCGAGCGTGATGTCCATCGCCGAGTTGTAGTCCCAGGTCTCGCCGGGCGTGGTCTGGTAGTGCCAGGCGTACTCGCCGGTGTCGGCGTCGAGCGCGACGATGGAGCACAGGAACAGGTTGTCGCCGCCGCCCGGGCTCCTGACCTTGCGGTTCCAGGGCGAGCCGTTGCCCGTGCCGATGTACACCCGGTTGAACTCGGGGTCGTAGGTCATGGCGTTCCAGGCCTGGCCGCCGCCGCCGAATCTCCACCACTCGCCGGTCCAGGTCTTCGCGGCCATCTCCATGGCGGCGTTCTCGAAGCCGTCTGCAGGGTTGCCGGGCACGATCCAGAAGCGCCAGGCCTGCTCGCCGGTCTCGGCGTCGTAGGCGGTGACGTAGCCGCGGTTCGCCCCGAATTCGCTGCCGGCGTTGCCGATGATCACCTTGCCGTTGAAGACGCGCGGCGGGCCCGTGATGGTCAGCTCGTTGTCGGGCGCGACGGTCTGCGCGCTCCACACCTGCCGGCCGCTCCTCGCATCGAGGGCGATCAGCCGTCCATCCGTCGTGCCGACGTAGATCTTGCCTTCCCAGTAGCCGATGCCGCGCGGTCCCCAGGTGATGCGCAGCTTGCGCCCCGCGACCTTCGCGACCTCCGGGTCGTGCCGCCACAGCAGCCGGCCGCTGGTGGCGTCCACCGCGTGCACGATGCTCTGGCCGACGGTAAAGAAGACCGCGCCGTCCACGGCGAGCGGCACCGTTGCGCCGTTGCTGATGCCAGGCAGGTCCAGCGACCAGGCGAGGCCGAGGCGCGAAACGTTGCCCGCGTTGATGTCGGTCAGCGGGCTCGCGTGGGTCTCGCTGTAGGTGCGCCCGAAGGACGGCCAGTTCGCGCCGTCGCGCTCGTCGGCGATGAGCAGGGCCGAACGGGCGACCGGGCGCGGCTCCGCGAGCGCCGTGCCGATGACGACGGACGCGAGCGAGGCGAGGCAGACGGCGGAAAGGCCCGCGAGGCGGGCCGCGGGACGGACATTTCGCCGTCCGGGCGACTTGAACATCGGATTCCCCCCCACAGCTGCAGCGAGGCGGCCCGCGCTACCCCGCGGGGCCGCGCGATGTCACGCCTGCCGGGGAGTGTAGCGCAGCGGCAGCGTCGCGCTCAGCCGCGGGCGATCGCCGCGAGCGCCCGCGTCACCTGCGCGACCTCGTCCGCCGTCGTGTAGTGCGACAGGCCCACGCGCACCAGTCCGCTGCCCCCGCGCAGGCCCAGCACCCCGGCGGCCTCCCAGGCGTAGAACGTGCCGGACCAGACGAAGATGTTTCGCGCGGCCAGCGCCTCGGCCACGGTCCGGGAGTCCCGCCCGGGCAGGCGCAGCGAGAAGGTCGGCACGCGCTGGGCCAGCGCCGCGGGGTCGGTGATGCCGAAGATCTCCACGCCCGGGATGTCGCGTACTTCCTCGAGGAAGCGGCGCATCAGCTCCTGCTCGTGGTCAACGGCCGCCGCGAGGCCTGCGACGATGCGTTCGCGCAGCGGCGCTGCCGGGTCGGCGCCGCCGAACTCGCCGCCGAGCCAGGCCATGTGCTCGACCGCGCCGGTCGTGCCGGACTGGGCCTCGAAGGAGGGCGTGCCCGTCGCAAAACGAGTCGGCATCGCGTTCGACGATGGGCGCACCTTGAGCGGTCTGAGCCGGTCGCGCAGCTCCGGCCGGATCCAGAGCAACCCGGCGTGCGGACCGAAGAACTTGTAGGCGGAGCACAGCAGGAGGTCGCAGCCGATGGACTCGACGTCGAGCGACAGGTGCGGCGCAGACTGCACGGCGTCCACCACCGTCACGGCGCCCGCCGCGCGCCCGGCCGCGCAGATGCGTGCAACGTCGTTGACCGTGCCGAGCAGGTTGCTGGCGTGGTTGCAGGCGACGAGGCGGGTGCGCGGCCCGACGAGGCTGTCGAGCATGTCGTAGCGGTAGCGGAAGCTCTCGCGGTCGAACTCGAGCCAGCGCACCGTGACGCCGCGCTCCTCGGCCATGGTCAGCCAGGGCGCCACGTTGGCGTCATGGTCCATGCGCGTGAGCACGATCTCGTCGCCGGCGTGCCACTCCCGGGAGAGCATGTAGGCGAAGGAGAAGGCGAGCGAGGTCATGTTGAGGCCGAAGACGATCTCGTCGCGCGAGCCGGCGCCCATCAGCGCCGCGGCCGCCTCGTGCGCCTCGACCATCAGCGCGTCCGCCGCGAGGGAGGTGCGAAACGCCCCGCCGTCGTTGGCGCAGGCCTCGAGCATGGCGCGGTGCACGCGCTCGATGGCGCGTCCCGCGACCTGCGTGCCGGCGGGGGCGTCCAGGTACAGGCGCGCCACGCCGTCGTCGCGGATGGCGAGCGCCGGGAAGGCCGCGCGGACGGTGTCGTCGTTCCAGGGCTGGATCATGACTCGGGCGCCTTCGTGGCGGGTCGGGGTGGCGGATCGGAGGCCAGCAGCTGCGGCAGCACCGCGTCGAGCGCGGCCGCGAGCAGCGCGGGGTCCAGGCCGGGGTCCTTGACGGCCCGCATGGCGAGCCCGTCGAACAGGCACTGCAGCGCGAGGCCGCGCGCGCGGATGCCGGCATCGTCGAGATCCAGGCCGCGCGAGCGCGTGATCTGCCTCAGCCAATCGCCGAGCGCCTCCGCCGCCGCCCGGTCGGAGTGCGCCACGGCGGCGCCGATCCGGGGATCGCGCGTGGCCTGGGCGCCGATCTCGAGCAGCAGCGCCGGGTTGACCATGTCCGGGTCGCCGCGGCGCAGGCGCACGAAGAAGTCCACGAACCTGCGGGCGATGTCCGGGTCCTCGGCCAGCTTCGCGATGTTGGCCAGCTTGTCCTGCAGCTGCCGCTCGATGATGGCGAGGATGATGGCGCTCTTGCTGTCGAAATAGCGGTAGATGAGGCCGGCGCTCATGCCCGCGGCCTCGGCGATGGAGGCCATGCTCGCCGCATGGAAGCCCTCGCGCACGAAGCAGGCCTGCGCCGCGTCCAGGATGCGGATCCGCTGCTGCTCCGCGCGTACGGTCGTGGCGCTGATGACGGTCATGGCCCGGTGCTCACCGGCGGCTCCCGCCACGCCCGGCGGAACAGCCGCTGCACGACGACGAAGAAGAGCGGGATGAAGAAGATCCCGAGCAGCGTGCCGACGAGCATGCCGCCGAGCACGCCGGTGCCGATGGCGCGCTGCGCGCCCGAGCCGGCGCCGCTCGCGATGGCGAGCGGCAGCACGCCGAAGCCGAAGGCGAGCGAGGTCATCAGGATCGGCCGCAGGCGGTCGCGCACGGCGGTCATCGTCGCCTCGATGAGCTCCATGCCCTGCTCGAGGTTGGCCTTTGCGAATTCCACGATGAGGATGGCGTTCTTGCTGGTGAGCCCGACGGTGGTCAGCATCGCGACCTGGAAGTAGACGTCGCGCTCCATGCCGCGCAGGAAGCTCGCGAGCAGCGCGCCCAGGATGCCGAGCGGCGCAATGAGGAGCACCGCGGTCGGCACGGACCAGCTCTCGTACAGCGCCGCCAGGCACAGGAACACGATCAGCAGCGACAGCGCGTAGAGCATGGGCGTCTGCGCGCCCGCCTTGCGCTCCTGGAAGGACAGCCCGGTCCACTCCAGTCCGAAGCCGGCCGGCAGCTGCGCCACCAGGCGCTCCACCTCGGCCATCGCCTCGCCGGAGCTCACGCCCGGCACGGCCTCGCCGTTGATCTCCATCGCCGGCACGCCGTTGTAGCGCTCCAGTCGCGGCGAGCCGTAGTCCCACCAGGCGCGGGCGAAAGTCGGGAAGGGCACCATGTCGCCATCGGCGTTCCTGACGGACCAGCGGGCGAAGTCCTCGGGCACCATGCGGAAAGGCGCGTCGGCCTGCAGGTAGACGCGCTTGACCCGGCCCCGGTCGAGGAAGTCGTCGATGTAGCGCCCGCCCCAGGCCGTGGCGAGCGTCGTGTTGACCTCGTCCATGGTCAGCCGGTGCGCCGCTACCTGCGCGGCATCCACCTCGACGCGCAGCTGTGGCGTGTCCTGCAGGCCGTTGTGGCGGACATTCGTCAGGAGCGGACTCGCGCGCGCGGCGGCGAGGAGCTGCTCGCGCGCGGCCACGAGCGCGTCGTGGCCCTGCCCACCGTTGTCCTTGAGGAAGAAGACGAAACCCGCGGCGCGGCCGAGCTCGGGCATCGGCGGCGGCGCGAAGGCGAAGGCGAAGGCGTCCTGGATCTGCGCCAGGGCACCCATGGCGCGTCCCGCCACGGCCTCGGCCGAGAGTCCGGGTGCCTCGCGCTCGGCCCAGTCCCGCAGCTTGACGAAGACCATGGCCGTGTTCTGGCCGGAGCCGCCGAACCCGAAGCCCTGCACGGCGAACACCGACTCGACGGCCTCCCGTTCCTCCTCGAGGAAGTACCGCTCGACGCGCTCGGTGGAGCTGCGGGTCCGCTCCTGCGTGGCGCCGACCGGCGCCTGGACCTGCGCGAACAGCGTTCCCTGGTCCTCGTCCGGCAGGAACGCGCTCGGCAGCCGCAGGTACAGCCAGCCCATCGCGACGAGCAGCGCCCCGAAGATGGCGAGGAAGCGGGGCGCGCGCGCGAGCACG
>JBBINN010000146.1:0-2859 GCA_037443885.1 Gammaproteobacteria bacterium
GAGCGACGCGGGGGGCCCGGCCGGATCCCGCCCGCGCGCGAGGCAATGTCTCGGTCTTGGTTCCGGTCCCGGCCGCGGCACCGCGAGGTCCGACCGTTCGCTATCCGCGTCCCGCCACAACCAGCGGCGGCAGCTCATCGTCCTCGATGAGGATCTCGCCGCGCACGTGCCCGCCGTGCAGGCGGTTGAGGGTCACCGGCTTGATGCGGCTGCCGCCCGCCCGGTGGGTCAGAAGGTAGGCGTGGACGCGCCCGGCGCGGCCGATGGCGAAGCCCAGCAGGACGTTGACCACGCCGCGCTCGCGCTCCTCGGCGCGATTGATGCGCTCGTCGCAGACCACGAACCAGCGGCTCTCGACGGGCGCGCCGTCGAAGGCCCGCTCCTCGTCCAGGGAGGCGAAGAAGGAAGACAGCTGCGACTGCGCCTTGCGCCACAACGACGGGCCGCTCGGCTCGAACAGCATCCAGCGCGTCCCGCGCTCCACGCTGTCGAGGATCATGATGGTCAGCCGGCGCGCGCCGAGGAGCCGTTGCTCGGGCGCCGCGCCCGCTCCGGCGAGCGTGCAGGCCGGCGGTACCGCCGAGGCCGGACTCCTCAGGGCCTGCAGGACGTTGACGCCCGCTGCGGCAAGGCGCTGGCGCTCAAGGTCGGTCACCGTGCACAGCGGCCGCAGCCCTGGCCGCAGCAGTCCCTCGTCCGCCGCGGCCGACCACAGCGGGCTGTGCCCGGCGGCGCGCGACAGCATGCCGGCGACGGCGCCGCAGGGCGCGAAGGACTCGAATCGGCCGCGCAGCTTGTCGTAGGCCAGGAGCCGCGGGAAGTACATGAAGGCGCTGTCGCTGGCGAGCGGCCAGTCACGCATGGCCGCGATGGCGTCGGCGGCCGACTGCCAGGCCAGCGGCGGGTCCACCACCAGCAGCGCGCGCCGGTCGCGGCAGTAGCGGTGCGCCACCAGCAGCGCGCTCGGGCCGAGATCGACGTCCCGCGACGGCGGCGGGATGCACAGGAAACTGAAGGCCTCGGCGCCTCCAAGCGCGAACAGCCCCGTGCCCTCCGCGGCCGAGCCGATGATATCGTAGTCGGAAAGCGGTCCGCCGTCGTCGCCGTCGGAACTGGACAGGATGTAGCCAGCGAGCCCGGCACGCCCGGGCGCGGTCACGACGTCGGGCCGGACCGGCGGCACCGGTTCGAGCACACGGACGAGCTGGGAGGCGGCGAGCGCCGCGGCCACGTGGCGCGAGGACGCCGGGTACACGGACAGGCGCCGGTAGATCTCCTGGTCCTCGATGTGCTCGGACCCTGGCGTCCGCACGCGCTGCACGACCAGGTTGAATCGGTCGGGTTCGTTCTCGCCGATGCCGTCGTAGTCGACCGCCGCGCGCAGGTACTCGCGCGTGCCGGGATGCAACGCCCGCAGCCGCAGCCGGTGGGGACCCGCCGGAAGGTCCAGCGTGCAGGGCCTGGCGTCGTTCGCCACCCGCAGCACGACGGCCGTCGTCCCACCGCTGTCGAAGAACTGCTCGACCGCGTAGGACAGCGTGCTCGGCTGCCACAGGCCGCCGAAGACACGCCGGTAATCCGCGAAGCTGTGCAAAGTGACGGGTCGGTTGACGGGGCCGCGCAACGCGCGGCCGACGAAGGCCGTCACCGCAACGGGCGCGCGCGCGATGGACTCGCCCGCGACCACTTCTTCGTGGACTTGTATTCCGGTGATTCTATCCGCCACCGGTCACTCCCCTGGCTCCGTCGAAGGTTAGCACATCGACGCCCCAGCGTTCCCGCGGGCCGGCCACGCCGGGGATCGATGATCAGGCCGGACCCGATCCGCGTCAGCGGGAGGTCTTGCGACCCGAGCGCCCCCGGCCGGCAGGCGCGCCGCCGCCCCTGGGGCCGTCGACCGCTGCGGGGCGCTCGGCGGCGCGAAGCTCCTGCTCGAGCCGGGCGCGGGCGGCTTCATCACGCTTGCGCTCGACTTCCTCGATCATGACCTTGAGCCATTCCGAGGCGGCTGGATTCTGGGGAGCGGAAGCCATGGCGCAAGTCTAGCGCGGCGGTGACGTCGCGTCAGGAGCCATGGCTGCGCCACTGACCTCGCGGCGCCCCGCCGCGGCGAGGCGCTCGTACAGACCGGCGAGCCGGCTCGCGAGCCTCTCGGCCGACCAGCGTTCCGCCGCGACCCGGCCACCCGCGGACAGGCGAGCGTGAAGCCCCGGGTCGGCGAGCACCGCGAGCACCGCACGGGCGAACGCCTCCTCGTCTTCTTCGGCCACCAACGCACCCTCCGCGCCTTCCAGGACCTCCGCGGTTCCCAGCACTGCGGTGGAGACGACGGGAACGCCCAGGGCCATCGCCTCCAGCAGGACGAGTCCCTGCGTTTCCGTGCGCGAGGCGAAGACGAAGACGTCGGCCGCGCGGTAGCAATCGAGCAGCGTCCGGTCCCGGTCCAGGTATCCCACCCAGCGGATGCCCTCGGCCAACCCGAGGCGCTCTGCCAGCCCGCGCAGGTGACGCTCGGCCGGCCCCTCACCGGCGATGACGAGCAGCGCGTCGGGCCGGACGGCGAGCACGCGGGCGAAGGCGCGCATCACGAAGTCGATGTTCTTCTCGAATGCGACCCTGCTGATGTGCGCCAGCACCGGGCGGCCCGGCTCGATGCCCTGCTCCTGCCGGAAGCGCGCAGCATCGCCGCCGGCGAACCGGGCAAGCTCGAGCCCGGTCGGTATGACCTCCGCCGGCGACGTCACGCCGTAGCCCCGCAGGACCGCAAGCATGGCCCGCGACGGCACGACTAGCCCTTCCACGGCGTTGCACTGGCTCACCGTCAGGCGCTGCGCCGCGCGCCGCAGCCATGCTGCCGGC
>JBBINN010000146.1:2869-7616 GCA_037443885.1 Gammaproteobacteria bacterium
GGAAGGGCAGGTAGTGGTGAAAGTACTCCTCGAAGTGGGTGTGGCAGGTCTCGACTACGGGCAGGCCCAGTTCCCGGCCCAGCCGGAGCCCGGCGTAGTGAGCGAGGAAAGGCGTGTGCACGTGGACCAGGTCGAAGCGGACGGCGCCGGCCAGCCTGCGCCCGGCTTCGAGCAGTGCGCGATAGTGCATGAGCCGGTCCTCCGGATCGCGCGGCACCGGCCGGGAGGGCACGCGCTCGATGCCCGCGCCGGACGGGGCGGCACCCGGGTACGCCGGTGCGACGAGGACGGTTTCGTGACCGAGGCTTTCGAGAGCGGCGCGGAACGTCTGGATCGAGGTTGAGACGCCGTTGACGCGAGGGAAGTACACGTCCGACAGCTTGAGGATCCGCAAGCACCGCTCCAAGGCGGGCGGCCGGGAGGCACCGGCCTTGGGGAAAGCGAGCCTAGCGGCGCAGCGTTACACGCGAATGACGGGCGCTGCGGGCTGCTTCAAGGGGCCGCGCCGGGACCGCCACGCTCGGACTCGCGCTCGGCGAGCATTTCGCGGAAGCGTTCCTCGCCGGCGTACTGGTCGTCGTTGCCGTCCCAGGTCGCACCCACAGGCAGCGCATTGCGGACGCGGGGCGCCCCGGCCAGCAGCGTCTCGGTGCGCTCCTCCCGACCCTTCATCACCGGCACCGGGATGCCCAGCGGCTTCTGCGCGACCTCGTGCGCCTGCTCCCAGTCGATTTTGGCGTCGGCCGCCGCGATGCGCTGCCACAGGGGCGACTTGGAACGAAGCCCCTTCTGGCGCAGCGTCCTCGGTCCTTTCGACCAGTCGCGCGGGTCGTCCTCCATCACGTCGTAGGCCTGGACGTAGAGCTGCTCGCCCTCCCAACCCAGCAGGAACGGCTGGTTGACGATCAGCACCGGGGTGCCGACCCTGGCGAGTTCGAACACCTCGGCGATGTCCTCGGGGTACAGGCGGATGCAGCCGGCGCTCGCCCGCATGCCGACGCCGTAGGGCTTGTTGGTGCCGTGGATGAGGTAGCTCGGCCAGCCGAGCCGCATCGAGTGGCGGCCGAGGGGATTGTCCGGCCCCGGCGGCACCCGCGCCGGCAGCGGGTCGCCGTTCTTCTCGTGCTCGCGGCGGACGGACTGTGGCGGCGTCCAGGTGGGATCCCTGGTCTTCTGGGTCACCTTGGTGCGGCCCTCGGGCGTCTTCCAGCCGACCTTACCGATGCCGATCGGGTGCGTGACCACCTCGAGCGGCGCATCCTTCGACGCTCGCGGGAGGTAATAGAAGAGCCGCATCGCCGGCAGGTTGATGACGATGCCCTCGCGGGGGGCGTCGGGCAGGACGAATCGCGTCGGCAGGACGATCTCGGTGCCCTCGCCCGGCAGCCACGGGTCCACGCCGGGGTTGGAGCGCACGATCTCCTCGTAGCCCACGTTGAAGCGCCGCGCGATGTCGGGAAGCGTGTCCTCGTGCGTCGCCACCGTGACCTGCAGGCGGCCGACGACGTCGGTCCCCGGCTCGACCGTGAAGCGGTGGGTCGCGTCCGCAAGCGGCAGCTCGGGCTTCGGCGGCGGCTCGGGAGGCGGCGCCGGGGGCGCAGGCTCCCTGCGCCACAGCGACTCGAACGGGGTGCAGGCCGAGACCAGCACGGCCATCGCCACCACGGCGGGCGTCCGCACGCGCTTGAGGATCGGGTTCGGCTGGCCCATGGCGGGATTATGACACCCCGCATCCGATCCCGCCGTGCCGGTCCGTCACCGGACGGCGACACCCACCCCTCACCAGATCCGGACGCGCTCCGATTCCGGGCGCCAGAGCCGATCGCCCTCCTCGACGTCGAAAGCCGCGTAAAACGGCTCGAAGTTCGACAACACGCCCTTGGCGCGGAATTCGCCCGGGGCGTGCGGCCCGGTCACCAGCTGCTCGCGCAGCGCCGCCTCCCGGTAGTTGACGCGCCAGATCTGGGCGAAGCCCAGGAAGAAGCGCTGTGCGCCCGTGTAGCCATCCAGCACCGGCGCCTCGCGGCCGCCTAGCGAGAGCTGCCAGGCGCGCCACGCGATCGCGAGGCCCGACAGGTCGCCGATGTTCTCGCCGAGCGACAGCCGCCCGTTGATGCCCGCATCCGGCAGCGGCCGGTAGGCTTCGTACTGCGCCACGAGGCGCTCGGTGCGTTCACGGAAAGCCGCGTCGTCCTCGGCCGCCCACCAGTCGCGCAGGCGCCCGTCGCCGTCGTAGCGGCGGCCCTGGTCGTCGAAGCCGTGGCTGATCTCGTGGCCGATCACCGCGCCGATCGACCCGTAGTTGACTGCATCCTCCGCGTCGAGGTTGAAGAACGGAGGCTGCAGGATCGCCGCCGGGAAGGCGATCTCGTTGGCCGTCGGCATGTAGTAGGCGTTGACGGTCTGCGGCGTCATGAGCCACTCGTCGCGGTCGACCGGGCCGCCGAGCCGCGACACCTGCCGGCGCCACTCGAAGGCGGTCGCGCGCATCGCGTTGCCCACGAGGTCGTCGGCGCGGATCTCGAGGCCGGAGTAGTCGCGCCACTTGTCCGGGTAGCCGATCTTCACCCGCACCTTGGCCAGCTTCCCGCGCGCCTCCACCCGGGTCGCCGGGCTCATCCACTCGAGTTCCCCGATCCCCGCCTCCATGGCGACGAGCAGGTTGCGGACGAGTTCGTCCATGCGGGCCTTGGCCGCGGGAGGGAAGTGGCGGGCGACGTATTCCCGGCCCACCGCGAAGCCCATGCCGCGATTCACCTCCGACACGGCGCGCTTCCAGCGGGGGCGGTTCTCCAGCGTCCCGCTCAGCGTGCGGGAATTGAAATCGAAGTGCGCCTCGACGAACGGGCGCGAAAGGTAAGGCGCATAGGCGTTCAGCAGGCGCGCGGCAAGGTAGTCGCGCCACTCGTCCATCGGGCGCGCGGCGAGCAGGCCGCCCAGCGCCGCGGCGTAGCTCGGCTGGGCGATCACGACGTGGCCATCGCCGGGCAGCGCCGCGGCCTCGAGCAGCGCTTCCCAGTCCAGCGCGGGCGCGAGCGTCGCGGCCTCCGCCGCGGACACGCGGTTGTAGGTCTTGACCGCGTCGCGGTTCTCCACGCGCGACCACTGCGCCTCGGCGAGCGCGTGCTCGAGCGCATACACCCGCGCGGCGCGCTCCCCGGGCTCGTCCAGCCCGGCCAGCGCGAACAGGCGCTCCAGGTAGGCGCGGTAGCGGTCCTGCACGTCGGCGAAGCGCTCCGGCTGCAGGTAGTAGTCGCGATCCGGCATGCCGAGGCCCGACTGCCAGAGATAGGGTACGTACGCATCGGGATCGCCGCGGTCGATGCTGATGGACAGTGACAGCGGCCCAGGGACACCGCGCGCCCGCGCGGCGCCGATATAGCGCAGGAGGTCTCCCGCGTCTTCGAGCCCCGCGATGCGCGCGAGCTCGGGCGCGAGCGGCTCGACACCGAGCGCCTCGGCGCGCGCCTCGTCCATGAAGCTCGCGTAGTAGGCGCGGACGGCCACCGCCTCGGTGTCGCCGGCCGGCGCGGGCGACTTCAGCAGCGCCCGGACGTGATCCTGCGCGTCATCGGCCATCTGGTCGAAGCTGCCCCAGCGCGAGCGGTCGGACGGGATCGGGTTGGCTGCGAGCCAGGCGCCGTTGGCGTAGCGGAACAGGTCGTCCTGCGGCCGCACGCTGCGATCGTAGCTCGGCAGGTCGAGGCCGGAGGACAGAGCCGGGGGCGCCGGCTCCGCGGCGGCCGCCGCGCAGGACAGGGACAGGCTCAGGGCAAGCAGAACAGCAGGTCGCATGCAGACCCCTCCCGGTGGGGACGCGGGATATAGAGGCCCGGGCAGCGCGAGGGTTCCGCCGGGATCGGCGCGGCCCGCAGGTGTGCGATGGGACGGCCCGCCCGCGACGGCCCTCAGCGCCGGCCGGCGCGCAGGTGGATGGGCCAGCTGAGCCGCCGCGGCTGGGCTCCCCACGCGTCCCGCAGCAGCGGCTCGAGCAACGCCAGCGGGTCGCCGCCGCGCAGGCGACGGTAGCGCTGCACCGCCGACCAGGTGCCTAGGTAGGCGAGGGCCGTGTCCACGTCCCAGTCGGTCTCCAGCGCGAAGGCAGGCGCCGCGACCGGCTCGAGTGGCATCGGCAGCGTCGCGTAGCGCTCCTCGACGTGGCGCCTCTCGGGCGGCCAGTAGGGACCGACCACGTCCCGGTAGAAGTCGTCCACCAGCCGGTCCACCTCGCCACCCGCCCGGAATTTCTCGTACGTCCACAGGGCCAGCAGTCCGCCGGGACGCAGCAGCCGGCGCACCTCGGCTGCGAACGGGCCAGGCGCGAACCAGTGGGCGGCCTGCGCCGCGGTCAGCAGGTCCACGCTGGCGTCGGGCAGCTGGCTGCGCTCGGCGGGCTCGACCACATAGCGCGCACGCGGGTGCGGCCGGGCGCGTTCGAGCTGCGCGCGGCTCGGCTCGGTTGCGACGACCTCCGCGAAGAACTCGGCGAGGCCCACGGCCGCCTGGCCGTTGCCCGTGCCCACGTCGAGGGCCCGCCCGCGCGCGGGCGCCGCCGCGGCGAGCCACTCGAACAGCGCCCGCGGATAGCCGGGCCGGTAGCGCTCGTACTCGGCTGCCTGGACGGAGAAATGGTCCTTGAAGGACGCCGCGCTCATGCGCCATTGTAGGCGCCGATGGCCGCGGCCAAAAAAGAGGTTCTTCACCCAACTCCGGGAAATGCTGCCCGGATTTTGAGGAAGAAGTAGGC
>JBBINN010000147.1:0-7569 GCA_037443885.1 Gammaproteobacteria bacterium
GGCGGCCCCGGTCGTTTCGGGCTCCGAGGCGATACCTCAGCCATGGCTGGCCTGCCTCTTCGCATCGTCGTCGGTCTCGGCAACCCCGGGCCCGAGTACGCGGCCACGCGCCACAACGCCGGCTTCTGGCTCGTGGACGAGCTGGCGCGCCGCCACGGCGGACGCCTGAAGCCGGAGCGGCGCTACGGCGGCGAGGCCGGGCGGGTGACGATCGAGGGCGTGGACCTCTGGCTCCTCAAGCCCATGACCTACATGAACCGCAGTGGCCAGTCCATCCGCGCGCTGTGCGACTACCTTCAGGTGCCGGCGCCGGAGGTGCTGGTCGCGCACGACGAGCTCGACCTGCCGGCGGGCGCCGTGCGCCTCAAGCGCGGCGGCGGGGCCGGCGGGCACAACGGCTTGAAGGACACCATCAGTCACCTCGGCGAGGACTTCTGGCGGCTGCGCCTCGGCATCGGCCGGCCGCAGCAGCGCGAGGACGTGATCGGCTACGTGCTCCGGCGCCCCTCGGCCGACGACGAGGTCGCGATCAACGACGCGGTCGCGCTGGCCGTGGACGAGTTCCCGCGACTGCTGTCCCTCGGCGCCGAGCGGGTCATGAACAGGCTGCACGCGCAGGCGCCGCGTCCGGCCGGAGAAGGCGAGCGCGGCTGAGCCGCGCGCCGCGAGGACAGACATGGGCATCAGGTGCGGAATCGTCGGCCTGCCGAACGTCGGCAAGTCCACCCTCTTCAACGCGCTGACGCGCGCGCAGATCGCGGCGGAGAACTACCCCTTCTGCACGATCGACCCGAACGTCGGCGTGGTGCCTGTGCCGGACCCGCGGCTCGACGCGCTCGCCGCGATCGCGAAGCCCCAGAAGATCCTGCCGACCACCGTCGAATTCGTGGACATCGCCGGCCTGGTGGCCGGCGCCTCGAAGGGCGAGGGCCTCGGCAACCAGTTCCTCGCCAACATCCGCGAGACCGACGCCATTGCGCACGTCGTGCGCTGCTTCGAGGACCCCGACGTCGTGCACGTGTCCGGCCGGGTCGATCCGGTCTCGGACATCGACATCATCGACACCGAGCTCGCGCTCGCCGACCTCGACTCGGTCGAGAAGGCGCTCCAGCGCGCGGAGAAGGTTGCCAAGGCCGGCGACAAGGAGGCGGTCCGCTGGCGGGATTCCCTCAAGAAACTTCGCGATCACCTCGACTCGGGCCAGCCGGTGCGCTCGCTCGCGCTCGACGACTTCGAGCGCCAGAAGCTCAAGGAGCTGCCGCTCCTGACCGCCAAGCCGGTGCTCTACGTGGCCAACGTCCGCGAGGATGGCTTTCGCGACAACCCGCATCTGGAGGCTGTCCGGGCCCGTGCCGCTAAGGAAGGCGCGGAGGTCGTGGCGGTCTGCGCCGCCATCGAAGCGGAGATCGTCCAGCTCGAGGAGGCCGATCGCGCCGCCTTCCTGGCCGACCTCGGCCTCGACGAGCCCGGCCTGAACCGGGTCATCCGCAGCGCCTACCGGCTGCTCGGGCTGCAGACCTTCTTCACGGCCGGGCCGAAGGAAGTGCGCGCCTGGACCGTGCGCAAGGGCTCGACCGCCCCGCAGGCCGCAGGCGTGATCCACACCGACTTCGAGCGCGGCTTCATCCGCGCCGAGACCATCGCCTTCGACGACTACGTCGCCTGCAGGGGCGAGGCGGGCGCCCGCGAGGCCGGCAAGCTGCGCCTCGAGGGCAAGGAGTACCTCGTCGCCGAGGGCGATGTCATGCACTTCCGCTTCAACGTCTAGCCCCGGCCGGCATAGACTGGCGGCATGAGGACCCACCCGCTCAATCCCCTCGACGCCGCCTGGACGCAGGTGGAATCCCGCGACACGCCCATGCACGTGGCGGCCCTGTGCCCGTTCTCGCTGCCCGAGGACGCGCCGCCGGATTTCCTGCGGACGCTCATGGCGGAGCTGCGCTCGTGCCGCGAGTTCTACCCGCCCTGGAACTACAGCCTGCGCCCGCCCGGCCTCACGCACCCGCTGCCCGTCTGGGTCGAGCAGGAAGAGATCGACCTCGAGTACCACGTCCGCCACCTGGCGCTGCCGCGCCCGGGCGGCGAGCGCGAGCTCGGCCAGCTCATCGCGCGCCTGCACAGCCAGCCGCTGGACCTGAGCCGCCCGCCCTGGGAGTTCCACCTCATCGAGGGCCTCGAAGGCAACCGGTTCGCGATCTACCTCAAGATGCACCACTCGCTGATCGACGGCATCAGCGGCGTGCGGCTCGTGACCCGCGGCATGTCCGAGGATCCGGAGGAGAGCCGGACGCTGCCGCCATTCTGGAGCGTGGGGCTCGGCAAGCCGGGCCGCCGTTCGTCGAAGCCAGACGCGCCGCCGCTCACCCTCGACGGTGTACTCGCCGGCGTGAAGGACGTCCTCGGCGCGCAGCTGCGCTCCGCGCCGACGCTGGCGAAGGCCTTCGCGTCGATGCTCGTGCCGCCGGAGGACGCGCCGGGCGAGATGCGCCTGCCGTTTGCGGCGCCGAGGAGCATCCTGAACGGACGCGTGCGCGGCCAGCGCCGGGTGGCAACGCAGCAGTTCGATATCGCGCGGCTCAAGTTCGTGGCGAAGGCCGCGAACTGCACGCTGAACGATGTGGTGCTCGCGCTGTGCGGCGGCACGCTGCGCCGTTTCCTGATCGACGAGGACGAGTTGCCCGGGGAGCCGCTCACCGCCGGCGTGCCAGTCTCCTTCCGCCCGGCCGACGACGAGGGCTCGGGTAACGCCATCACCTTCGCCATCGCCACCCTCGGCACGGACATCGAGGATCCCGTCCAGCGCCTCGCGGCGGTGGTCGCCTCGACGAGAGCCGCCAAGGCGCATCTCTCGTCGCTGCCGCGCGAGGCCATCACCCAGTACACGGTCCTCTTGATGGCGCCGAGCATCCTGTCCATGCTCACACCGATCGGCGGCCGCACGCGGCCGATGTTCAACGTCACGGTCTCGAACGTGCCCGGGCCGCCGAAGCCGCTGTATTTCAGGGGCGCGCGGATGGAGGCGGTGTACCCGATCTCGCTGATCGCGCACGGGATCGGGCTCAACATCACCTGCGAGAGCTACGCCGGCAACCTTGGCTTCGCCTTCGTCGGCTGTCGCGACACCTTGCCGCACCTGCAGAACATGTCCCGCTACGCGGCCGAGGCCTTCACGGAGCTGGAGGCGGCCTACCTCATGGGTCCCGCGCGGGCGCCGGCGGCGAAGAAGGCACCGGCGCGCCGAAGGAAGGCGGCGAAGCGCCGGCCTGCCGCAAAGGCACGGCGCGGCGGCGCAGGGCGCCGTGCGCGGTCGCCTTGACAGGGGGGGTGCCCCCCCGGAGAATCCCGCGTCCCCGAGGGTGTCCTTCCCACCGCGTGGCTAGGTAGCTCAGCTGGTTAGAGCACGGGATTCATAACCCCGGGGTCGAGAGTTCGAGTCTCTCCCTAGCCACCATTCCTCTCGCTGCTCTGCTCATGCCCGCTTGTTGCCTGCGCGCAACGACGTCGTCACGAACCTGTTGCGGTTTACCCGTACTTGTCGCTAGCCTGCGACGAGTTTCCCCACGCGCTGCGGCGGCCGGTCGCCTCTGGGACCGCCCGACGCGCTGTCATTTCCGGAAGAGTTAAGGAGCCGACATGACCCGACAGAACGCCTTGAGGCTGGCCGTCCTCGCCACGCTGGCCACCGCCGGCACGGCGCAGGCCGCCTCGATCGAAGAGATCGTCGTCACCGGCACGCGAGTGGCCGACCGATCCGCGACCGAAACTGCCGTGCCGGTGGACGTCGTGTCCGTCGAGACGCTTTCGCAGATGGGCAATACCGAGCTCAATCAGGCCCTGTCGATCGCCCTGCCGTCGTTCAACTTCCCGCGGCCGGGTCTCGCCGACGGCACGGATACGATCCGTCCCGCCACGCTGCGCGGCCTCGCGCCCGACCAGACACTGGTGCTGGTGAACTCCAAGCGCCGGCACTCCGCGTCGCTCGTCAACGTGAACGGCACCATCGGCCGCGGTTCCTCGGCCGTGGACCTGAACACCATCCCGACGGCCGCGATCCGGACGGTCGAGGTGCTGCGCGACGGCGCCTCGGCCCAGTACGGCTCCGATGCCATCGCCGGCGTGGTGAACATCCAGCTCAAGGAAGCCAGCGAGGGCGGCAACGTGACCGTCAGCTATGGCACGCGCAACACGAGCTACACCGTCCCGGTCGGCCCGGTTCCCGCAGGTGCCAACTACACGGCGCCATCGCGTATCTCGCGCGACCGCAACGACGGCGAGACCGCCACGGTCAGCGCCTGGAAGGGCTTTTCGCTGGGTGGCGACGGCTTCCTGACCCTGTCGTTCGAGTACAAGGACCAGGAGCGCACCGAGCGCAGCGGCTACGACGTGCGTCGCCAATATCCCGCGCTGCCGGGCAACGCCTTCGATCCGCGCGAGGCGACTTTCGACCGCTTCAACGCTTGGTACGGCGAGCCCGAGGTCGAGCAGCTGACCTTCTTCGCGAATGCGGGCTACGACCTGTCGAACGGCGTGTCGCTGTACGGCTGGGCGAGCTACCAGGACCGCGAGGCGGTCTCGGCGGGCTTCTACAGGCCGGCCAACGACGCCCGCAACGTGATCCAGATCTACCCGGATGGCTTCCTGCCGCAGATCGCGCCCGACGTGACCGACCTGAGCGCGGCCTTCGGCGCGACCTGGGCCTGGGGCGAATGGCAGATGGACAGTTCCCTCGTCTACGGCTTCAACGAGATGGAGTTCACCATCCAGAACACGCTCAACCGCTCGCTCGGCCCGTCGAGCCCGACGGTGTTCGATGCGGGTGGTTTCGAGTACGACCAGGTCGTTTTCAACCTCTCCGGCGTGCGGGCCATCGAGGTCGGTGCCTTCGACTCGCCGCTCAACGTCGCGATCGGCGTCGAGGCGCGCCAGGAGCAGTACAAGATCAATGCCGGCGAGCCGGACTCCTACCGCAACGGTGGCGTGCTGCTGAACGGTGCGCCCACCGCGTCGGGTTCGCAGGTCTTCCCGGGCTTCCAGCCGACCGACGCGTTCGACGAGGATCGCACCGCGATTGGCGCGTATGTCGATCTCGAGGCCAACCTGACCGAGAAGCTGCTCGGCTCGGCTGCGGTGCGCCTCGAAGACTACTCGGACTTCGGCAGCAACGTGTCCGGCAAGCTCGCCCTGCGCTACGACTTCAGCGAGAGGTTCGCGCTGCGCGGCTCGGTGCAGAACGGCTTCCGCGCGCCCTCGCTGCAGCAGCAGTTCTTCAGCTCGACGGCCACGAACTTCATCAACGGCGTGCCATTCGACATCCGTACCTTCCCGGTCGTCGATCCCGCCGCCCGGGCGCTCGGCGCCAAGGACCTGGATGCCGAGGAGTCGATCAACTTCTCCCTCGGCGCCGTCATGCGCTTCGGTGACGTGACGATCACGGTGGACGCCTACCGCATCGACATCGAGGACCGGATCGTGCTTTCCGAGAACCTCACGCAGGCGAACGTGCGCAGTTACCTCGAGAGCCTCGGCTTCATAGGCGTGGGCGGCGGCCGCTTTTTCATCAATGGTGTGGACACCGAGACCGAGGGTGTGGACGTCGTCATCAACTGGCCCATCCTGACCGAGAAGGCCGGTCGCTTCGACGTGGTGCTGACGGGCAACTGGAACGACACCAAGGTCACGAAGATCCCGACGACCAACGAGCTGTCCTCGCTCAACCCGCCGCCGGTGCTCTTTGGCCGGGTGAACGTGCTGACCTTCGAGGAGGGCAACCCGTCCGACAAGTTCTCGTTCAACCTGAACTGGAGCCTCGACCGCTTTGGCGCGACGCTGCGCGCCATCCGCTACGGCGAGGCGCTCGACCCGGGCACCACGGCGGCGCTGGACTTCAAGCTCGGCGCGCAGACGCTGGTCGACATCGAGGGCCGGTTCGACATCACGGACAAGGTCCGGGTCGCCATTGGCGCCGACAACGTGTTCGACGAGTATCCGGACGCCTTCCCGATCAGCCGTAACGGAACCGGCGCGACGCCGTTCTCGAACTACTCGCCCTTCGGGCGGTCCGGCCGGTTCTACTACGGCCGGCTGTCCGTCAACTTCTGATCGAGTCCGGGACCGGCCCGCGGTTCACCGCGGGCCGGGTGCCGGAGCCTGCAGGCTCGGCCCCGCCCCGGCACTCCGTGGCGGGGCCTCGCTTTCTCAGGCGCTCTTCAGTGCCGCCGGTGCGGCACAAAGCTCGCCGAGCGCCTGCTCGATGATCGCGAGGCCCTCGTCGACCACCGCGTCCTCGGCGGTGATCGGCACGAGGATGCGGATCACGTTGGCGTACACGCCGCAGGACAGCAGGATCAGGCCGAGTTCGCGGGTCCTTGCTGTCAGCGCCTTGGTCAGGTCGGCGTCCGGACGATGCGGGTCGCCGTCCCTGCAAAGTTCGAAGGCGATCATGGCGCCGAGCGCGCGCACCTCGGCCATCTCCCGGTGGCGGCGGGCGAGGGCCTGCAGGCGCGCGGTCATTCGCTCGCCCAGGGCGAGCGCGCGGTCGAGGATCTTCTCCCGCTCGATCACGTCGAGCACGGCGCAGGCGGCGGCGCAGGCGAGGGGATTACCCGCGTAGGTGCCGCCGAGGCCACCGGGCGGGCAGGCATCCATGACGTCGGCGCGGCCGGTCACGGCCGAGACCGGCAGCCCGCCGGCAATGGACTTGGCGATGGTCGTGAGATCGGGGGCGACACCATAGTGCTCCATGGCGAAGAGCTTGCCGGTACGGCCGGCGCCGCTCTGGATCTCGTCGGCGATCAGCACGATGCCGTGGCGGTCGCACAGCTCGCGCAGCTGTACCACGAACTCGCGCGGCGCGACGTAGAAGCCGCCTTCGCCCTGCACGGGCTCGAGGATGATCGCGGCGACGCGCTCGGGCTCCACATCGCACTTGAAGATGAGCTCGACCGCGTGCAGCGCATCGTCGACCGATACGCCGTGCAGCGGGTTCGGGAAGGGCGCGTGGAAGACCTCCGGCGGCATCGGCCCGAAGCCCGCCTTGTAGGGCGCCACCTTGCCGGTGAGCGCGAGCGCCATCATCGTGCGGCCGTGGAAGCCGCCGGAGAAGGCGATGACGGCCGGGCGCTTGGTATAGGCGCGGGCGATCTTGATGGCGTTCTCGACCGCCTCGGCGCCGGTCGTCAGCAGCACGGTCTTCTTCGGGCCCGCACCCGGCGCGAGGCGGTTCAGCCGCTCGCAGAGCTCGACGTAGCTCTCGTAGCCCACCACCTGGAAGCAGGTGTGCGTGACGCGCTCGAGCTGTTCGCGCACCGCCTGCATCACCCGCGGGTGCCGGTGGCCGGTGTTGAGCACGGCGATGCCGCCGGCGAAATCCACGTAGCGGCGGCCCTCGACGTCCCAGATGAGCGCGTTCTCGGCGCGGTCCACGAAAACCGGGTGGGCGAAGGAGACACCGCGGGCGACGGCGCCGGCGCGGCGTTCGACGAGCGACTGGTTGGTGGGCATGGCCGGCTCCGGAAAGGGGACATTCCTGATCCTGATTACGCAGCTGGGTCAGCCAGTGAACCAGGGGGT
>JBBINN010000148.1:0-7482 GCA_037443885.1 Gammaproteobacteria bacterium
CAGCGCGCCCATGTCGAGCGAGTAGATGGTGCTGTCCGACAGCACGTCGGGCACCTTGCCCTCCACGATGAGCCGCGCGAGGCCCTCGGCGATCGCGGTCTTGCCGACGCCGGCCTCGCCGACGTAGAGCGGGTTGTTCTTGCGCCGCCGGCAGAGGATCTCGATGGTGCGCTCGACCTCGAGCTGGCGGCCGATCAGCGGGTCGATGCGTCCCTCCGTGGCGAGCTTGTTGAGGTTGGCGCAGTACTTCTCGAGAGCCGACCCGCCGGACTCGGCCTCCCGCTCCGCCTCTCCGGCCTCGGGCTTCTCCTGCTCGCGGGACTCGCCGCCGCGCGGGAGGCCGTGGGACACGTAGTGCACCACGTCGAGCCGCGCGATGTCCTGCAGCGAAAGCAGGTAGGCCGCATGCGACTGCTTCTCGCTGAAGATGGCGACCAGCACGTTCGCGACCGACACTTCCTTGCGGCCGCTGGACTGGACGTGAAACACGGCCCGCTGCAGCACCCGCTGGAAGCCGAGCGTCGGCTGGACCTCCCGCTCGTCGTCGGCCGGCAGGCGCGGCGTGGTGTCGTCGATGAACTTCTCGAGGTCGCGGCGCAGGCGCGCGAGGTCGGCTCCGCAGGCCTGCAGGATCTCGCGGACCTTCGGCGTGTCCAGGATGCCGAGCAGCAGGTGCTCGACCGTCATGTACTCGTGGCGCTGGTCCCGCGCCCGCTGGAAGGACTCGTTCAGGCAGTATTCGAGTTCACTGGAAAGCACTCAGGCCTCCTCCATCGTGCACAGCAGCGGGTGCTGGTGCTGGCGCGCGTAGCTGGTCACCTGCGCGACCTTGGTCTCGGCGATCTCGAAGGTGAACACCCCGCAGACGCCCTTTCCGCGGGTGTGCACCTCGAGCATGATGCGCGTCGCCTTCGGCCGGTCGAGGCCGAAGATGTGCTGCAGGACGTCCACCACGAACTCCATCGGGGTGTAGTCGTCGTTGATGAGCAGCACCTGGAACATGGGCGGGCGCTTCAGCCGCGGCGTGGCTTCCTCGATGACGAGGCCCGTGCCGGACTGGCCTGCACCTTCGCCGGGTTCCTTCGGGTCGCTCAACGCGGTCGCTCGCAGGGCTTCACGCTGTCCTTTATAGGCCCAGGCTCCGCGACGCACAAGTGCGTGGATGCACGGCGATTTTTGCGGGCCGGTCCGCCTTGTGGCAGGCGCCGGCGAACCCGTATCATGGCGCGTCATTGGCGACCCAGAGCGGTCGGACCGGCCCCGCCGAATGAAGATCCTCGACTATCTGCCGTCCCTCGGTTCCGCCAAGGCCGCCGGCGTCGGACCGCTGGTCGCCGCCCACGGCCCCATGGTCGTGAGCGGCGTGCTGGTGATCGCGATCGCGGCGCAACTCGCCACCGTGGTCTGGCGGGTCCTCGCCCCGTCCCCTGCGGCGGGTACGGTCTCGCCGGCACCGGCCCCGGGACCCGCACCTGGCGTCAACGTGGCCGGCATCGTCAACGCTCACCTGTTCGGCACGGCGCTCGCACCGGCAACCGGCGACCCCGCCAGCGCCCCGGCCACCTCCCTCAACCTGGTGCTGGCGGGCACGATCGCGGGCGCCGACCCGAAGTCCGGCTGGGCCATCATCGGCGACACTGCCCAATCGGCGCGGGTCTACGCCGCGGGCGCCAGCCTGCCGGGCGGGGCGAGCCTGCGCGAGGTCTATGCCGACCGCGTGATCCTCGACCGGGGCGGGCGCCTCGAATCGCTGCCACTGCCGCGCCTGTCTGGCAGCGCCGGCCCTGTGCAGGTCAGCTACGTTCCGCCGCGCCCGGCGGCCGAACCTTCACTCGCGGACAACATCCGGCAGTTCGTGGCGCAGGACCCGCAGGCCGTCTCGGAGATCCTGCGGCCCCAGCCGGTGTTCGCGGGCGGCCAGCAGCGCGGCTATCGCGTGTACCCGGGCCGCAACCGCGCCCAGTTCGCCAGGCTCGGCCTGATGCCGGGCGACCTCGTCACCGCCGTGAACGGCACGCCGCTCGACGACCCCAACCGGGGCCTCGAGACGCTTCGCGGCGTCGGCGCCGGCTCACCGGTGGTCCTCACCGTCGAGCGCAACGGCCAGACGCAGCAGGTCACCGTCGATCCGTCGGCCGCCATGGCCGAGGTCCCGGTCGCGCAGGATCCGCAGCAGCAGACGCTGGAAGACGAGTAGTCACGTCCACAGGATGAACCGATGAAAGCCCGTCCCCTGTCCGCGCTCCTCGTCACCGCCCTGCTCGCCGCCGGCGCGCAGGCCCAGCAGGGTGCGATGATCACGCCGAATTACAAGGACGCCGACCTCGGCCAGGTGATCGAGGCCGTCAGCCAGGTGACCGGTCGGAACTTCATCGTCGACCCGCGCGTCCGCGCGCAGGTGACGATGCTGTCCTCGACGCCGATGAGTCCGGCCGCCTTCTACGAGGCCTTCCTCGCGATCCTGCAGGTGCACGGCTTCGTGGCCGTGCCGTCCGGCGACGTCATCAAGATCCTGCCGGACGCCAACGCGCGGCAGATGCCGGCCAACGACCTGCCCGACCGCGTGAGCGCCACCTCCGACGAGATCGTCACGCAGGTGGTGCAGGTGCGCAACGTGTCGGCCGCCCAGCTCGTGCCCATCCTGCGGCCGCTCATACCCCAGTACGGACACCTCGCCGCCTACCCTTCCTCCAACATGCTGATCATCTCGGACCGGGCGGCGAACGTGAACCGCATGGTGCGCATCATCCAGCGCATCGACACGGGCGGCGACGCCGACATCGACGTGGTGCGCCTCGAGCACGCATCGGCGGCCGAGATCGTCCGCGTGGTGAACCAGCTGGCCTCGGCCCAGGCGGCAGAGGGCGGCACCGGCGCGCGTCTTGTCGCCGACGACCGTACCAACAGCGTCCTGCTGTCGGGCGAGGTCGGCCAGCGGCTGCGCATGAAGACGCTCATCGCGCACCTCGACACTCCGCTCGAAGCGGGCGGCGACACCCAGGTACGCTACCTGCGCTACGCCGACGCCGAGAAGCTGGCGGCGAAGCTCAAGGAGCAGGCCACCGGCACCGCGATCGCCGCGGCCGGCGGCGCGGCGGGCGCGCCCGCCGGGACTGTCGACAAGTCGGTGACGATCTGGGCCGACCCGACGACCAATGCCCTCGTCGTCACCGCGCCGCCCAAGATCATGCGCTCGCTCATGCAGGTCGTGGACCGGCTCGACATCCGCCGCGCCCAGGTGATCATCGAGGCGATGCTCGTGGAGGTCACCGGCGATGCGACCCGCGACCTGGGCGTGAACTGGATCGTGGACGGCTCGCAGAACAACTTCCTGGTCGGCTTGTTCAACCAGCCCATCGGCGGCGTGAGCCTCGGGACGGTGGCGCAGGCCTACCAGACGATCACCGGCGACAACAACAACGGCTCGACCACGCCTCCGGTCGCTCCGCCCGGCGGCTTCACGGTGGCAGCAGGCCGCCGCCAGGACAGCGGCACCAACTTCGCCGCGATCCTGCGCGCGCTGTCCGGGAACGGCGACACCAACGTCGTGTCCATGCCCTCGGTCATCACCCTCGACAACGAGGAGGCGCAGATCAAGGTCGCCCAGGAGGTGCCGTTCATCACCGGCCAGTACACCACCACGGGCCAGAGCAACGTGGTGGGGCAACCGACCCCCTTCCAGACCATCCAGCGCCAGGAAGTGGGCAACATACTGAAGATCACGCCGCAGATCACCGAGGAAGACACCATACTGCTCAAGATCGAGCAGGAGGCCTCCGGCATCGCGGCCTCGGTGACCGGCGCCGCCGATCTCATCACCAACAAGCGCGTGATCACCACGCGCGTGCTGGTGGACGACGGCGGCATGCTGGTTCTCGGCGGCCTGATCGAGGACCGCCTGACCGAGAGCGAGAACAAGGTGCCGCTGCTCGGCAGCATCCCGATACTCGGCGAGCTGTTCCGGGTGCGCAGCACGCAGAAGACCAAGAGCAACCTGATGGTCTTCATTCGCCCGCGCGTGCTTCGCACCCCGGAGCAGGCGGCATTCGAGACGAACGCCAAGTACCAGTACATGCGCAACCTGCAGCTCGGTCGCAACGACGGGAAGGTCAGCCTGATGCCCGGGGCCACCCAGCCCGCCCTGCCGGAGCTCGAGCAGGGCGAGCCGACGCTGCCGGAGCGCAGCGACATTCCCGACATCCCGGTCCTGCTCGGCCCGGACCAGCCGCGGAATTGACGCCGTGAACGCCGTCGTCGATGCGCCGCGTGCCGCCGTAGTCCCGGCCCGACTGCCATTCGCGTTCGCCAAGCGGCACGGGGTATTCGTCCGCACGATCATCGACGGCAAGGCGCACGTGGTCTACCGCGAGGGGGCGTCCCCCGCCGCGGTGGCCGAGCTCCGGCGCTTCACCGGACTGCCGCTCGTCATCGAGCGCGCCACGCCGGCCGCCTTCGACGAGCTGCTCGGCAAGGCCTACGAGGGTGGCGGTGGCGAGGCCGGCTCGATCGTCGAGGGCATCGAGGGCGAGACCGACCTGGCGGGCCTCGCAGAGGGCCTGCCGGAGCCCTCCGACCTGCTCGAGAGCGAAGACGACGCGCCCGTCATCCGTCTCATCAATGCGGTGCTCACCCAGGCCATCAAGGAAAACGCCTCCGACATCCACATCGAGCCCTACGAGAATCGCCTCGGCGTGCGGTTCCGGGTCGACGGCGTTCTGCGCGAGGTGCTGCAGACCAAGCGCGCGGTGGCACCGCTGCTCGTGTCACGCATCAAGGTGATGTCGCGCCTCGACATCGCCGAAAAGCGCCTGCCGCAGGACGGCCGCATCAGCCTCAGGATCGCGGGGCGCGCGGTGGACGTGCGCGTCTCGACCATGCCCTCCGGCCACGGCGAGCGTGTGGTGCTGCGTCTGCTCGACAAGCAGGCCGGGCGCCTCGAACTGGCGTCGCTGGGCATGGAGCCGCGCGTCCAGGCGATGGTGGACGACCTCATCCACAAGCCGCACGGCATCATCCTGGTCACCGGCCCGACCGGCTCCGGCAAGACGACGACGCTGTACGCCGCGCTCGAGCGGATCAACGACCGCACGCGCAACATCATGACCGTCGAGGACCCGATCGAGTACTACATCGACGGCATCGGCCAGACCCAGGTCAACACCAAGGTCGAGATGACCTTCGCCCGCGGCCTGCGCGCCATCCTGCGCCAGGACCCCGACGTGGTGATGGTCGGCGAGATCCGCGACACGGAGACGGCGCACATCGCCGTGCAGGCCTCGCTCACCGGCCACCTCGTGCTCTCGACGCTGCACACCAACACCGCCGTCGGCGCCGTCACGCGCCTGCGCGACATGGGCATCGAGCCCTTCCTGCTGTCCTCGACCCTCATCGGCGTGGTCGCCCAGAGGCTCGTGCGCAAGCTCGATCCCGCCACGCGCGTGCAGTACACCGGCGGCGAATACGAGCGGCGGCTGCTGAACGTCCCGGCAGACGCGCCGGCGCCCCTGCTCTACCGGCCGACCGACGAGCTGGGCAGCGGCTACAAGGGCCGCACCGGCATCTACGAGCTGGTCGTCATCGACGACACCATCCGCGGCATGATCCACGACGGCGCCGGGGAAGTGGAGATGGAGCGCCACGCCCGCACGCTGACGCCGGGCATCCGCGACGACGGCCGCGCCAAGGTCCTGGCCGGCGTCACCTCGCTCGAAGAGGTCCTGCGGGTCACCCGCGAAGACTAGGCCCAGCCCCAGCGATGCCTGCCTACGAATACACCGCGCTCGATTCCGCGGGCAAGGAACGGCGCGGGGTCCTGGAAGGGGACAACGCGCGCCAGGTCCGCGCCGCCCTCAGGGAGCAGTCCCTGCTCCCGGTCACGGTTCAGGAGGTCGTGGACGCCAGGCCGGAGCGCCTCGCGGGGTTCTCCCTGCGCCGCGGCATCAACGCCATGGACCTCGCGCTGCTGACGCGACAGCTCGCGACCCTCGTCCGCTCTGGCCTGCCCCTGGAGGAGGCGCTGCTCGCCGTCTCGCAGCAGAGCGAGAAGCCGCGCGTGCGCAGCGTGCTGCTCGGCGTGCGCTCGCGCGTGGTCGAGGGGCGGACCCTGGCCGAGGGGCTCGGCGGATTCCCGGGCGTCTTCCCCGAGATCTACCGGGCCACCGTGTCGGCCGGCGAGCAGTCCGGCCACCTCGACACCGTGCTCGAGCGCCTCGCCGACTACACCGAGAACCGCCAGTCGCTGCAGCAGCGCATCCGCAACGCGATGGTCTACCCCATCCTGCTGACGGTCGTCTGCGTGGGCATCGTCTCGCTGCTGCTCGGCTACGTCGTACCCGAGGTCGTCCGCGTATTCGAGGCCGGAGACCGTCAGCTGCCCGTGCTCACCCAGGTGCTGATCGCCATGTCGGACTTCATCCGGGCCTGGTGGTGGCTCGTCATTGGGGCGATCGCGGCGACGACCTGGGGGTTTCGCAGGTCCCTTCGTAGCGTCGACTTCCGGCGGCGCTTCGATGCCTTCAAGCTGCGCCTGCCGATCGCCGGCCGGGTGACCCGCGGCAACAACGCCGCGCGCTTTTCCCGTACCTTCTCGATCCTCACCGCGAGCGCCGTGCCCGTGCTGGAGGCCATGCGCATCTCCGGCGAGGTCGTGACCAACCTTCCCATGCGCGAGGCCGTGCTCGAGGCGGCGGTCCGCGTTCGCGAGGGCGCCCCGATCGCCCGCTCGCTCGCCCAGAGCAAGCTCTTCCCCCCGATGCTCATCCACCTCGTGTCGAGCGGCGAGACCAGCGGCGCGCTGGAGTCCATGCTGGAGCGGGCGGCCGAGAACCAGGAGCGCGAACTCGACGGCCTGGTGAACGCAGCGGTCGGCGTGCTCGGGCCGGTGATGATCCTGCTGATGGGTGGCTTCGTCTTCGTCATCGTGCTGGCCCTGCTGCTGCCGATCTTCGAACTGAACCAGCTCGTGCGCTGACCCTCTTGCGGCCGCCGCCTGCGCGCCTTATAAGGGCGCCGCAGCCCTTTGCTGCAGGGACGCCCGGACCGGTGGCTTGCGCGGACGCGTGGCATGAGCGAGAAGCCGGAAGACAGTTTCGACGACGAGGAAGCGGACGACGTCGTCGACGGGGGCGATGACCTCGACCTCGACCGGATGATCCGCGACCTCGACACGCGCAAGCGGCGCTCGAGCCGCGCGCCTGTCGGCGAGCCCGCGTGGCGCAAGCTCGAACGCCTGCTCGAGGACCGCCGCACCGCCGAACTGCTCTCCGACTTCGACGATTACGACATCGGCGACGGCGAGGGCGCCGCGAAGAAGAAGGCCCGCAAGAAGGGCGCATAGCGGGCGAACCGCCAGCGGGCTGCGATCGTGCGTCGCGCGCGGGCGGGATCCGGGTCGAGCCTCGCGCGCGGGCGGGATCCGGCCGGGCCCCCACGTCGTTCGCGCGGAACAACGCGCTCACTCTGGGGGGCCTCCGGCCACCTCGC
>JBBINN010000149.1:0-851 GCA_037443885.1 Gammaproteobacteria bacterium
ACGGCGCGCCACGACCTTCAGCGCCTCGCTGAAGCCGAACACCAGGCGCTGTGCCGCCTCGATGCCGTTCTGCTCCTCGAACCGCGCGAGGCCGTTCAGGCCGACGCACAGCACGCTGAGGTCGCCGCCGAACCGCTCCGTGCGCAGCAGCTCGTCGTTCAATCGGGCGAGCAGCCCCGAGCGGTTCAGCAGTCCGCTCTCCGGATCCGTCGTCATCACCATCGCCAGCCGACGCCGGCTCCGGCTCAGCTCCGCGGCGAGCCACGCCGGAACGGCATACGCGCAGAGGGTTGCGACGAAGCTCCACGTCAGCACGATGATCCCGGGGCGCGGCATGAAGGCCGTGTCCACGACCGTGACGGCAATGGACGCAAACAGCGCGAGCGCGAGGCCGCCGCGGGTCCCGTAGTGCCAGGCGATCGTGGCCACTACGGGCAGCAGGGCGGGCTCGGCCCGCCAGGCGCCGTAGGCAGCCCAGTCGACCGCACTGAACGCGAGTATCCACGCCATCGCAAGCACCAGCGGGTAGCGCGGCCGCCCGGGCACCAGTTCCGTGGACTCCACTGCCTGCATCGCGCCCTCCCGGCCCGACATGACCACCCTCGGTCAATATGTCAGCCGGCGAAGCCCGGGACTGCCGAACAGCGCACAGTGCGCGCCGGCCGGGGCGCGCTTCTGTCAAGTCAGCCGCAGTTCAGGGCGCCTCGAACGGGTCGAGATACTCGCGCACGTACGGACCGTCGAGGCAGTCCACGATGCCCGGGCCGTGCTCGGCGAGCGCCGGCGAGCTCATGTGGGCGTCTTCCGCGGCCTGGCTCTCGAAGGACTCGACGACGGCGTAGCGGCGCGGC
>JBBINN010000149.1:861-7423 GCA_037443885.1 Gammaproteobacteria bacterium
TCGCGCAGCTTGAAGAACTGGTACCAGATCGTGCCGGGTTCCGTGGCGTGGACGATCTCGGTGAGCGCCTTGCAGCGGCGGACGAACTCGGCCTCGCGGCCGGGCTTGACGGTCATGCGGGAGACGAACGTGACTCTCGGCATCGTGGCTTCCTCGTCGCTGGCGGGCCGTCGAATGCTAACGAGCGCGCCCGGAAAATGAAACCGCCGGGCCTGTTGCTTTCGCCGCCGCTCCGCTACAGTTCCGGCCCGTCACGACCGCAGCGAAGACCGACACATGAGCGAAACCTGGCACCGCGTGGCCGCCGAGGCCGACATCGCCGAGGGCAGGATGCAGGCCTTCGACATCGGGGGCAGGGACGTCGTCGTCTGCCACAGCCGGGAAGGCTGGTTCGCGCTCGACAACATCTGCTCGCACGCCTATGCCCGGATGAGCGAGGGCCGCCTGCGCGGCTGCCGACTCATCTGCCCGCTGCACGGCGCGTCCTTCGACGTCCGCGACGGCGCGGTGCTCGGCGCGCCGGCGACCGCACCGCTCGCCGTGCACCGCCTGCGGCTGGTGGACGGCCACGTCGAGGTCGCCCTCGGCGCCGGCTGAGCCGCGATTCGGCGCCTCAGCGGCGCTGGTCGAAGCGCTTGCCGACCATCGCCGCGGCGATGTTCACCTTCTGGATGTCGATCGCGCCGCCGGCAATGCCCCAGCCCCAGGCGTCGCGCAGCCGGCGTTCCATGGGGTACTCGCGCGAGTAGCCGTAGCCGCCCATCAGCTGCACCGCGTGGCCGCAGACCTCGCGCGAGATCTCGTTGGCGAAGCACTTGGCCATCGAGGACTCGAGGATGGACGGCAGACCCTTCTCGGCGTTCGCCGCCGCGCGGTGGATCAGCAGCCGCGCCGCGTCCACCCGCATGCGCATCTCGGCGAGGCGGATCTGCACCGCCTGGAACTCGACGATCGGCTTGCCGAACTGCTTGCGCTCCTGCACGTAGGCGATCACGTCCTCGAGCGCGCCCGCGGCCTGCGCGAGCGCCATGGTCGCGTTGCCGCAGCGCTCCAGGTCGAAGGCCTCCATGAGCTTCTTGAAGCCACCGGCCGGCACGACGACGTTGTCCAGGGGTACCGCGCAGTTGTCGAAGTAGATGTCAGAGGACGGCACGCCGCGGAAACCCATCAGCCGCTCGCGCGCGCCGAAGGTCATCCCCGGCGTGTCCTTCTCGACGTAGACCGCGCCGATACCCTTCGGGCCCGGATCGTCCGACAGGCGGCAGTAGACCACGTAGCCGTCGGCGTGGCCGCCGCCCGAGCACCAGCGCTTGGTGCCGTTCAGCACCACCTCACCGCCACGGACCTCGCCGCGGGTGGTCAGGTCGGTGAGCGCCGAGCCGGCGTTCGGCTCCGACATGGACACCGCGACCATCTTCTCGCCGCGGCACACCGCGGGGATCACCCGCTGGCGCAGCGATTCGCTGGCGAAATGCTCGATGGCCCGCACCGGGCCGACGCAGGATTCGAACACCGGGAAGGCAACCGCACCGGAAACCTTGGCGAGTTCCTCGATCACCAGCAGCGCCTCGACGTTGCCGAGGCCGAGCCCGCCGTACTGCTCCGCGACGTTGATGCCGAGGAAACCCATCTCCGCGAACTCCTGCACGAGTTCGTGCGGCGGCGCCTCGTCCTGCTCCTCGCAGTGCCGGGCGAACTCCGGCAGGCGTTCGCGGGCATACTTGCGTGCCGTTTCCTGCAGGGCCCGCTGCTCTTCCGTCAGGCTGAAATCCATCGCATGCTCCCGTAGGCTCGCTGTCCAGTCACCGACCCGAAGGTCCACCCATGTCCGATTCCCGACCCATCCTCGCCGGCATCCGCGTGCTCGACTTCGGCCGCTACGTCGCCGGGCCCTACTGCGCGACGCTGCTCGGGTACCTCGGCGCGGAGGTCATCCGCATCGAGAAGCGCGAAGGCAGCGAGGACCGCTTCATCGCGCCCGTGTGCGCCGGCGGCGAGGGCGGCGTGTTCTTCCAGACCGCCTGCAACAAGAAGTCGCTCACGCTCGATCCGGCCTCGGACGCCGGCCGCGAAGTCACGCGCCGCCTGGTGAAGGGCGCGGACGTGGTCGTCGCCAACCTGCCGCCCGCCTCGCTCGCCGCCCTCGGCCTCGACTGGCCGACGCTGTCCGCGCTCAACCCGCGCATCGTGCTGGTGACCCAGACGGCCTTCGGCGACCACGGACCCTATGCGTCCCGCGGCGGCTTCGACGGCGTGGGCCAGGCGATGTCGGGTTCCATGTTCATCACCGGCACTCCGGGCCAGCCGGTCAAGGCCGCGGCGCCGTACGTCGACTATTCGACCGCGGTGCTCTCCGCGTTCGGCGCGCTCGCCGCGCTGATGGAGCGCAGCGTCTCCGGCCGCGGCCAGCACGTGCAGGCGACGCTGCAGGCGACCGCGCTGGCGGTCTTCGGCTCGCACCTGATCGAGCAGGGCGTCACCGGCATCAACCGCGTCGGCAGCGGCAACCGCGTGCAGACCTCCGCGCCGTCGGATGTCTTCGCCACCCGCGACGGCCATGTGCTGACCCACGTCGTCGGCAACGGCCTGTTCCGCCGCTGGGCGCGCCTGATGGGCGACGCCGAGCGCTGGATCGCCGACCCGCGTTTCCAGTCGGACCAGTCCCGGGGCGACCACAGCGAGGAGATCCTCGCCCGCATGCGCGAGTGGTGCGCCGGCCGCACGACCGCCGCAGCCCTCGCCGAGCTCGAGGCCGCGGGCCTGCCCGCAGGACCCGTCTACACCCCGCAGCAGGCGCTCGACGACCCGCAGGCCGCTGCCATGGGTTTCTTCACGGCCGTCGCCGACTACCCTGGGTTGCCCCGCCCCGCGCCCGTGCCGGACCTGCCGCTGCGCTTCTCGCGCTCGCCGGGCGGCATCGAATCGCGTCCGCCGCTGCTCGGCGAGCACGCCGACGCGATCCTTGCCGAGCTCGGCTTCGGCGCCGGCGAGATCGCGGCGCTGCGCCAGCAGGGCGTGGTCTGACGGTTCAGCCGACCGGGTCGACACGGTAGCCCAGCCTGGGGAAGTGGATCACCACCTCGCCGACGGCATCGCCCTGCCGCCGGATGGCGATCTCCCCGGGAGTTGCGATCACGACCTCGCCGTGCACCGCGCCGCGGCGCGTGTCGTCGGGCGAGACCTCGACCCGCTGGCCGGCCTCGAGTCCCTGCGGGTCCCGCGGGTCCACGTTGACCGCAGCGGTGGGTGTCGCGGCCCGCGCCTCGGCCAGCGCCTCGGCTGCGGCCGCCGGCCTTCGCCGGCCCTCGCCCACGGCTTGCATGCGCGCCTCCCACGCTGCCACCGCCGGCAGGCCTTTGAGCAGCTGCGCGGCGAGATCGGTGAAGGCGCCGCGCGCCATCCACACGAAGGGCCAGGCCTGGATGTCGGCGAGCCCCGGCGCCGCGCCGGCCAGGAAGGCGCGGCCGTCGGCGAGCTGCGCCTCGAGCAGCGCCGCGTGGGCGCGGAACTGCGACTTCGCATGGGCGAAGTCCTCCTGGACACGGCCGAAGTCCACGTCCGGGAAGAGGTACTCGCGGTCCTTGCGGAAAGGCTCGGGCCATTGCGGCAGCAACAGCGCCAGCGCGAGCTTGAGGCCGCTCCTGAAGAACGCGTCGCTCCAGCGCACCAGCGCGAGCTCCAGGCCGCCGCCCGCCGGGAACAGCGTCGGCTGCGGGAAACGCCGCTCCAGCTCGCGTGCGATCAGCTGCGAATCGACGTAGACGTCGGCGCCCAGCTGCAGCACAGGCGTGCCGCGGTAGCCGCCCGTCAGCGCAACGAGGTCGTCCTTGGGCGGCATCATCGGCGTCTCGACCCAGCGCCAGTCGAGGTTCTTCACGCCCAGCATGCCGAGCGCCTTCTGCGTGAACGGCGAGGCGTCGTAGCTCCACAGGATCAGTTCGGACATCGCTTCACCCCCTCCTCTGCGCGGCGCTCTGCTCGACCATCGCCGCGGTCTGCCCGTACAGGTGCTTGTAGCCCTCGCGGTCGGCGTGGCGTTCGTTGCCCAGCTCGAGCGCGCGCTGCACGGCCGGCCGCGAGGCGATGGCCTCGAACCAGCGCTTCACGTTGGGGAAGTCCTCGAGCCGCTGCCCCTGGCGCTCGTGCGGCTTGATCCAGGGCCAGGCGGCCATGTCGGCGATGGAATAATCGCCCGCGAGGTACTCGCGCTCGCCGAGCGCGCGGTTCATGACACCGTAGAGGCGGTTGACCTCGTCGGTGTAGCGCTTGATGCCGTAGGGCACCTGCTCGGTCGCGAAGGCGCGGAAATGATGCGCCTGGCCGGCCATGGGGCCGAGGCCGCCGACCTGCCAGAACAGCCACTTGAGCACGGCGTAGCGGCCGTGGACGTCGGCCGGCATGAAGCGGCCCGTCTTCTCCGCCAGCCACATCAGGATCGCGCCCGACTCGAACAGCTCGAGCGGCCCGCCGGGCGCATCGTGGTCCACCATCGCCGGGATCTTGTTGTTCGGCGCGATGGCGAGGAAGGCCGGGTCGAACTGGCCGCCGCGGGTGATATCCACGAACACGATGCGGTATTCGAGGCCACATTCCTCGAGCATGAACGCGACCTTCATCCCGTTCGGCGACGGGTAGAAATGCAGGTCGATCATGCGCGCTCGATGCGGTAGCCGAGCCGCGGGAAATGCACGACCACCTCGCCGGCCTCGGGCGGCTCGCGGCGAACGGCGACCTCGTCCACGGTGAGCGTGACCAGCTCGCCCTCGACCGGGATGCGGCCGTAGTCGTCCGGCGTGACCGTGACGCGCTCGCCGGCGGCGAGGCCGAGTGGATCGGCCGGGTCCACGCCCGCCCCGGGCAGCGGTTTCGCGGCGCGCGCGATGGCAAGCGCCTCGTGGCCATAGAGCTCGGTGCGCTCGCCCCGGCCGATCGCGGCCATGCGCTGCTCCCAGGCGCGCAGGCGCGGGAAGGGCTCGAGCAGCGCGACGGCGCTGCCGATGTTGCCGCGGGCCATCCACACCGGGAAATAGGCGTTCACGTCGGCCCAGGAGACGGCCTCGCCCAGCACGTAGGAGCGGCCGTCGGCGAACATCTGCTCGACCAGGGCGAGGTTCGCGCGGAACTGCGTGAACAGGTGCGGCGTGTCGGACTCGAGGCGCTCGAAATCCATGAAATTGAAGAAGCCCTTGCGGTCCTCGATCACCTCGCGGGGAATCATCGAAACGTTGAGGCCCATGGACAGGCCCGCGCCCGGGTCGAAGAAACTGCGGTCGCTCCAGGACCCGAGCGCGAGCGCGAGGCCCGCCCCGCCCGACGGGAACACCGTCGGCTGCGGGAAGCGTCGCTCCAGCTCGCGCACGATCAGGCGCGTGTCGCAGTAGATGTCGGCGCCGACCTGCAGCACCGGGACCTTGCGGTAGCCGCCGGTGAGCGGCATCAGGTCCGGGCGGGGCATGACCATCGGGATCTGCACCGAGCGCCAGGGCAGCCGCTTGATGCCGAACACGAGACGGATCTTCTCCGCGAACGGCGACGGGTCGTGATGATGCAGGATCAGCTCGGACACGGCGCACTCCCCCTCGAGTCTGGCGCTTGCCCGCACTCTACACGGCGGCCCTCAAAAAAAACAGTCATGCCTGTTTCTTTTAGGGCGCCGCGTTCCTATAATCCCAGGTTCGAAAGTCCAGCCTCCGGAGAACCGCGCGAGATGGATGCAGCCACCGTCGAGAGACTCAAGAGCGGCATGCGTTACGAGACGGAGCGGACGGCGCCGCCCGAGGGCTTCCCGAAGCTGCCGGTGATTCCCGGCGGCCGCTACACGGATCCCGCCTTCCTCGAGCTCGAGCATCGCTACATGTGGCGGCGCTCCTGGCTCTACGCCTGCCACGCCGACGAGATTCCCGACCCGGGCAGCTTCTACCTGTTCAAGCGCACGGGTTCGCCGATCCTCGTCGTACGCGGCAAGGACGGCGTGGTCCGGGCCTTCTACAACACCTGCCGCCACCGCGGCGCACCGCTCGTCAAGGAGTGCAAGGGCAGGGTCGACGGGCTCGTCTGCGGCTACCACGGCTGGACCTACGGGCTCGACGGCCGGCTGATGAACCTGCGCGACAAGCGCGACTTCGTGGACCTCGACCTGTCCGAGCATCCGCTCGTGCCGGTGCGCTGCGAGAGCTTCGGCAACTGGGTCTTCGTCAACGAGGACCCGGGCGCCCAGCCGCTGCTCGAGCACCTCGGCGTGATGCCCGAGTACCTCGAGGAGATCCAGCCCGAGCAGGTGCGCTTCGTCGACCGGCGCTCCTACAAGGTGCAGTGCAACGTCAAGGTGCTGCTCGACGCATTCCTCGAGGTCTATCATCTCAAGTCCATCCACCAGAGTACGGTCGACCGCTTCCTCGACCACCGCGGCACGAACATCGTGCTCTGGCCGCGCGGCCATTCGCTGATGCTGACGCCGAACCGTCGCCCAGACTGGCAGGACCCCGGCACGCGCGGCATGCGCCGGGCAAAGAGCCGGATGCCGGCGATGTAGGCGGATTGTGCGCGGGCGCGAGGCCGATGT
>JBBINN010000150.1:0-7350 GCA_037443885.1 Gammaproteobacteria bacterium
AGGTACAGGCCGGCCGGGATCTCCCGCCCGATCTCGGTGGTCGCGTGGATCGCGCGCGCGAGCGGCGGCGCCTCGAACAGGGGCACGCCGTGCTCGGCCGCGACGCGGCGGATCTCGAGCGCGACGAGGTCGCGGCCCTTGGCCAGCACGCGCGGGGCGCGCATCCGGCCCGGCTCGTACCTGAGCGCGACGGCGTAGTGCGTGGG
Source organism: Gammaproteobacteria bacterium (assembly GCA_037443885.1). GTDB lineage: Bacteria > Pseudomonadota > Gammaproteobacteria > Steroidobacterales > Steroidobacteraceae > SG8-30. The sequence continues at coordinate 207 of JBBINN010000150.1, forward strand.
GTTGGTCACGACGACGTCCGCCCGCGGCACGTCCTGCATCATGCGCCGGCGCGCCAGCTCCCGCTGCGCGGCCCGCACCCGCGAGCGCACCTCGGGCCGCCCCTCGGTCTGCTTCAGTTCGTCCAGCACCTCCCGGCGCGTCATCCGCAGGTTGCGCTTGTGCGACCAGACCTGGAACGGCACGTCCACCGCCGCGACCAGCACGAGCGCGGCGCTCATCAGCAGACCGGCCAGGCCCAGCAGCCACACCGCGCCCTGCAGCGCGCGGGCGGTGGGCATTGCGGCGAGCCGCATCATGTCCGGCAGCAGCCACCAGACCACCAGCGCCGCGGTGCCGCCGACGACGACGAACTTGGCCAGCGCCTTGGCGAGCTCGGCGAGTCCCTGGACGCCGAACACCCGCTTCAGGCCCTGGAGCGGGTTGAGGCGGCTGAGGTCCGGGCCGAGCGCCTTGCCGCTGAACACGAAGCCGCCGGTCGCGAGCGGCGCGAGCATGGCGACCAGGGTGACCACCCCCAGCAGCGGCGCGAGCGCCAGGCCTGCCTCGACGATCGCCGCGGCGAAGGCAGTCACGGCCGCCGTGGGATCGGCGAGCGCAATGCGGTCGATCGACATGCCGGCACGCATCACGGACTCGAGGCCACCCGCGAGGAAGCCGCCGGCCAGAAGCAGCGTCGCGGCGCCCGACACCATGACTGCGGTGCCCGCGAGCTCGCGCGAGCGGGGCACCTGGCCCTTCTCGCGCGCGTCCTGCAGCCGCTTGGGCGTCGGCTGTTCTGTCCGCTGGTCGCGGTCGGCCTGCTCCGCCACGAATCAGCCTCCCCCGCCCACGGCAGCCGCCACGGCGAAGGCCTGCTCCAGCAGGTCCATGAACACGCCGCGCAGCGCCGGCAGCGACAGGAGCAGCACCAGGAACCCGAACAGCATCGCGACCGGGAAGCCGACTGCGAACAGGTTGAGCTGCGGCGCCGCGCGGCTGACGACGCCCATGCCGAGGTTGATGCCGAGCAGCGCGATCAGCGCCGGCAGCGCGATCACGAGGCCGGCCTCGAAGACCTTGCCGGCCCAGAGCGCGAGCGACCACAGCCCGTCCTGCCCGAGTCCGGCGGGGCCGACGGGGGCCCAGCGGAAGCTCTCCACCAGCACGCCGATCAGCGCGACGTGGCCGTCCACCGACAGGAACAGCAGGATCCCGAGGATCAGCAGGAACTGCGACAGCACGGGCGTGGCTCCGCCGCGCGCGGGATCCACCAGCGTGGCGAAGCCGAGCCCCATGGTCATGGCGACCAGCTGGCCGGCCATCACCAGCGCGTCGAAGGCGATCTGCACCGCGAAGCCGATGGCCGCGCCGATCGCGACCTGCATGGCCATGGCGAGCACGCCCTGCGCGGAGAGCGGGTCGAAGGCGGGCGGCGGCGGGGCGAGCGGCGACACCAGCACGGCGAGCGCCAGGGAGAGCACCACGCGCAGGCGCGCCGGCACCACGTTGGCGCCGAGCACCGGCGCGACCAGCATGAGCCCGGAGATGCGCAGCAGCGGCCACAGCAGCGCCGTGAGCCAGCCGGTGATCTGCGCGGAGTCGAGCTCCATCCCGCCTCAGCCCAGCATGGCGGGGATGCCGGCGATGAGGCCCCGCGCGTAGTCGACGATGACGCCCAGCATCCAGTGGCCGCCGATGAACAGCGCCGCCACCATCACCAGCAGCTTGGGCACGAACGACAGCGTCATCTCGTTGATCTGGGTGGCGGCCTGCAGCATGCCGATCAGCACGCCGGCGGCGAGCACCGACAGCAGCAATGGCGCCGCGAGCAGCGTCGTGACGGTCAGCGCGTGCTGGCCGAGGCTCATCACTTGCTCGGGGGTCATGCGGGCACCTCAGACATAGAAGCTGGCGGCGAGCGTGCCCATCAGCAGCGTCCAGCCGTCCACCAGCACGAACAGCATGATCTTGAACGGCAGCGAGACGAGCATCGGCGAGAGCATCATCATGCCCATGGACATCAGCACGCTCGCCACCACGAGGTCGATCACGAGGAAGGGCAGGAAGATCATGAAGCCGATCTGGAAGGCGGTCTTGAGCTCGCTGGTTATGAAGGTCGGGATGAGCACCGTCATCGGCACGCTCTCGGGGCCGTCGAGCTGCGCGATGCCGGCGATGCGCGCGAAGGACTCCAGGTCCGACTCGCGGGTCTGGTCGAGCATGAACTGCCGCAGCGGCGCGAGGCTCTTCTCGAGCGCCGGCCCGGCGGGCAGGGCGCCGTCGAGGTAGGGCTGGACGCCATCGCTCCACGCCGTGCCGAGCACGGGCGACATGATGAACAGGGTCATGAAGAGCGCGAGCCCGATCAGCACCTGGTTGGGCGGCGTGGTCGGCGTGCCGAGCGCCTGGCGCAGGATGGCCAGGACGATCACGATGCGCGTGAACGAGGTCATGCTGAGCAGGATCGCCGGCAGCAGCGTCAGCGCCGTCATGAACAGCAGGATCTGCACCGACACCGACCAGGTGGCCGTGCCTTCGGGACCCGGTGTGACGGTGAACGCCGGCACGCCGCCGGCGACCTGCGCCGAGGCCGCGGCCGGCAGGAGCAGCACCGCGAGGAGCGCGAGCCGCCTCACGACCCGCCCCTGCGCGCAAGCGCGGCGCGCATGCGCTCTGCGAGCGCAGGCTCCTGGCCCGGCGGACCAGCCTGCCCGCCTGCCGGCACGACCTCTCCATCGAGCAGCGCGAGCGACGTGATGCCGGTGCCGGTCACGCCGACGAGCGCCTGCCGCTCACCCACGGCCAGCAGGACGATGCGCTCGCGGGGGCCGACGGGGACCTGCGCCAGTATGCGCAGCGCGCCGCTCCCGCCCTGCGGCGCGAGCCGCATGCGCCTGGCGACCCACGCGAAGGCCACGATCAGCGCCACGACGACCAGCAGGGAGAAGGCGAGCTGTGCCACCGCCGCCGTTCCGCCCGGCAGCGGCGACCCGGCGCCCTGCGCTGCCGCCAGCGACGGCAGCAGCCATGTCGCGGCGGCGGCGCTGCTCGCCGTCCTCTTCAACGGACGCCCTCGATCCGCTCGCGCGGGCTGACGACCTCGGTGAGCCGGACGCCGAACTTGTCGTTGACGACGACCACCTCCCCGCGGGCAACGCGCACGCCGTTGACCAGCACGTCGAGCGGCTCGCCGGCGAGGCGGTCGAGTTCGAGGATCGAGCCGGCGGACAGCTGCAGCAGGTCGCGGACCTTGATGCGCGTGCGTCCGATCTCGAGCGACAGCGTCACGCCGACGTCGAGGATGAGGTCCAGGTTGACCTCGCTGGCGGCCTGGGCGTCGGCGGGCATCGCGGCGGCGGTCTGGGTGGACATGCGTCGCTCCTTGGTGCGGGATCAGCGCCGGGCCACGCCCGGACGCACGGTTTCGGTCACGGTCAGGGCGTTGCGGCCGCGGGAAACGCCGAAGCGCGCGCGGTAGAGCGGCGCGTCTCCGGCGAGCAGGACCGCGTCGCGGGGCGCCTCGATCGGCACCACGTCGCCGGGCTTCAGGCGCACGAGTTCGCCGAGGCTGACTTCCACCTCGGTCAGCACGGCCCGCAGCTCGATCTTCGCGTCCGCGAGACCGTGCGCCAGCGCCGGCGCCCAGGGCGCCGCGCCCGGCTGCTGGCGCAGCGCGGAGCCCGAGGCGAGCACCTCGCGCAGCGGCTCGATCGACGCCATGGGCAGCACGAAGTCGAGTGCGCCGCCCGCGTCGCCGAGCCCGATCCTGAAGCGGTTGACCAGCAGGGTCTCGGTCGGCCCGGCGATGTCCACGAAGTGCGCGCTGCGTTCCTGCTTCACCGGCTCGAACTCGATCGCCGCCACCGGCGCGAAGGCCGTGGCCAGGCCGGCGGTCGCCTGACTGACGACGAGCCGCGCGAAGCGTGCCTCGGTGGGCGTGAGCCCTCGATCCGGGTCGCGCGGGCCCGCGCGCCCCGTGCCGCCGTAGAAGGCATCCACCAGCAGGCCGAGCAGGTCCGGGTCCAGCGAGAACATCACCTGGCCGGGGAGCGGCCGCGCGCGGACGATGTCGAGGCACGCGGGGACTGGCAGCGCGGCGAGGTAGTCGGCGCTTCGCTGCGAATGCACGCCCTCGTAGGTCACCCGCAGCTCGCGACGGACCAGGTCGGCGAGCTGCGCGCGGAACTGCCCCGCGAAGGTCTCCAGCAGCAGCTCGAGCGTCGGCAGGCGGCCGCGGGTGATGCGCGGCGTCCCGCCCAGGTCGTAGGGCCGGGCCTCGGCGGGACCGCCGGGCGCAGGGCCGGCGCGGTCGAGCAGTGCCTGCACCTCCTCGTCGCTGATCAGCGGAGCCTTGCCTTCGCCGCCGGCCACGTCACTGGACCACGAAGCTGGTGAACAACAGGTCCTCGATCACGACCTTGCCGCCGGTCTCGCGGTCGAGGATGGCCCTGACCTCCTCGAGTGCACGCTTGCGCAGCGATTCCCTGCCCTCGCGGGTCATGACCTGCTCGCTGTCGAGGTCGCTCATCATCATGGTCAGGTTGTTGCGGATCAGCGGCGTGTTCTGCTGCACGGCCGTGATCGCGGCCGAATCGCGCGCCATGACGTCGACCGTCACCTGCAGGAAGCGCACCATGCCGTCCTGCCTGAAGTTGACGACGATGGGCGGGTCGAACGCGTGGTACACGGCCGGCGCCCCGGGCTTGGCGCCGGCCTTGCGGCCGGTCGCGGCGTCGGGAGGCGCCTTGAGCGTGAGCCTGCCCTCGTTATCGAGGACGAGCTCCTGCGGCGGGTGCAGCCTCGCGTTGATGAAGCCGCCCACCACCACGGCGATGAGCGTCAGCACGAAGACGCCGAGACCGTTGATGACCAGGCCGAGCGCGCCGCCGGACTTCTTCGGCGGCGCTGCCTGCTGTTCTTCCGCCATTGCCGTCACCCTGCGCAGGAACTTACGCAGGCAACCGAAGCAATTTGCATGCCACGATCCGGAAGCGGCTGACTTTCTTTTTAAATCAGATGGTTATCAGACGCCTGGGCCGCTGCTTCGGCCCGCGGCCAGGGCCGCCGTCAGAATTTTGGCGCATGCCCCGCTGCTAGGGCCTGTTCACGCTACGGCGATCGCTGCGTTGCGGCCGGCAGCGGCGCCAGCGCCAGCAGCCCGATCTCGAGGGAGATCGTCGCGCGCTGCGCCTCGAGCTCCCGCAGCAGCGGCGCGAAGGACGGCATGCTGCGCGCCTCGCGGTTCCAGCGCACCAGGGTCCGCGTGGCGGGCACCGTGAGCAGCAGCAGCAGGACGAACAGCGCGATCTTGAGGACGAACAGGCCGCTGCCCGCCACCGCGTCCTGCGCCCCCGGCAGAACCTGAAGCCGGGCGAGTCCCGTCGCCAGGACGGAGGTGATTGCCAGGAGGTAGCCGAGCCGCGCCTGGCCGAGCAGACGGACCTGCAGCCGGTCCGGCGGGCGCGCCAGCAGCCAGTGCTCCGCGACCTTGATCGCGGCCGCTGCTCCGGCCGCGAGCAGGTGCAGGTAGGCGGAAAGGGCGTCCCAGGGCAAGCGCGCGCCCGTCAGCCCGCCGGCGCCGGCACGCCCTGCAGGATCAGGCGACCGTAGGAGTCGGCATCGATGTTGGCGCCGCAGACGATCAGCCCGACGCGGCGACCGGCGAGCCTTTGATGCAGCGGGCCGAGCAGCGCCGCGGTCGCCGCCGCGCCCGCCGGCTCCACCGCGAGCTTGGCCTGCTCCAGCAGGAAGCGCATCGCCGAGACCAGGGCGCGATCGTCGACGCGGACCAGCGCATCCACGTTGTCCCGGCACAGCTCGAAGGACACCGGCAGCGCGTACGGCGCGCCGAGGCTGTCCGCGATGGTCTGCACGCGCTCGATCGCGACCGGCCGGCCGGCGGCGAAGCTGCGGTGCATGGAGTCCGCGCCCTCGGGCTCGACGCCGTAGACCTCGCAGCGGGGTTTGATGAGCTTTACCGCCGCGGCGACGCCTGCGCACAGGCCTCCGCCTCCGATCGGCACCACCACGGCCTCGATGTCCGGCGCCTGCTCGAGGAACTCCAGGCCCAGCGTCGCCGTGCCGAGCGCGGTGCGCAGGCCCTCGAACGGGTGGATCAGCGGGCGGGCTTCGGCGATCTGTATTTCCTCGACCCGCCGGAAGCCCTCGTGCGCATCGGCGGCGAACTCCACCTCCGCGCCCCAGGCCCGGCACTGGGCGACCCGGAACGGGTTCGCCGTCGCGATCATGACGATCTTCGCGTGCGTGCCGAGCCGGGCGGCGGCGTAGGCGGTCGCGACCGCGTGGTTGCCGGCGCTGATCGCGCAGACACCGCGCTCGAGCTCCTCGCGCGACAGGGACATCATGTTGAGGAGCGCGCCGCGTGGCTTGAAGCTGCCGGTGCGCTGCAGCAGCTCGAGCTTCAGGACCGCGCGCGTGCCGGGCGCGAGCGCCTGCTCCACGGCCGGCCCGGCCAGCTCATGCACCGGCGTGGTGAGCACGAGGTCGTCGAGCTGGCGTCGCGCGGCGCGGATCTCGCCGATGGTCAGGCTGGGCTGCACGGGCGCTGTCCCCTGGCCGTGGTCACGGCGGGCTGCGCATCTTACTAGGCGTAGAGGTCGACGCGCGCGCCACCGGGCGAACGACGCGCCTCAGGGGCGGCCTCTTCGGGCGGCTCCGCGAGGTCCTCGGCGGACGCCTGCGCCCAGCCCGGCGCCGGCAGGGACCGCTCGCTGAACGAGTGCTGCGACACGTTCACGTCGACCTGCGTGAAGCCCTGGCCGCCGAGCATCTCCCGCAGCCGCGGCAGTGCCTGCTCGATGGCCTCCCGCGTCAGCTGGCTGTGGGAGGTGAACGTCACGCTCGCCTGGTCGCCGCTGACCTGCACCCGAACCTCGAGCGGCCCGAGTTGCGGTGGATTGAGGGCGATGCGCGCCTGCGTGAGCTCGCGGTCGGCCATGACGACCACGCGCTCGCCGAGGGCGCGTGCGAGCGGCTCGGGACGGATGTCGTCGGCGGGCGGCGTCGCGTGCGTGCTCATCGGCGGTCCGGGGCGGTGACGGAGTGGATGCTATGGGCGATTCGACGCCGCCTCGCCAGCCGCACGGGCGATGAGGTCGGACAGTCTGTGGCGCGCGTCCGGCATGGAGACGCCGTGCGGCTCGA
>JBBINN010000151.1:0-7349 GCA_037443885.1 Gammaproteobacteria bacterium
TCACCAACTGCGCCACCGCCGGCGCCTGCTGGTGGACGCTGGCTCGTCACGGGCAACGAGGCGGCCGGGCTCGGGGCCATCCACGGCGGCGTGCGCTTCGTCGCTGCCTACCCGATCACGCCCGCGACCGAGATGCTCGAGTGGCTGAGCCCGGCGCTCGAGTCCGTCGGCGGCGTGCTGGTGCAGGCCGAAGACGAGCTCGCCTCGATCAACATGGCCATCGGCGCCTCCTACGGCGGCGTGCCGTCGCTGACCGCGACGTCGGGTCCGGGCCTCGCCCTGATGCTGGAGTCGCTCGGCCTGGCGGTGGCGGCCGAGACGCCGGTCGTGGTCGTGGACGTCATGCGCGTCGGGCCCTCGACCGGCATCCCGACCAAGTCCGAGCAAGGCGACCTCGACATCGCGCTGCACGGCCTGCACGGCGACGCCCCGCACCTCGTGCTCGCACCGAACGGCGTGGGCGATGCGCTCGCCACGACACAATGGGCGGTGACGCTCGCGGAATCGCTGCAGTGCCCGGCCATCGTCCTCTCCGACCAGTTCCTCGGCCAGGCGCGCGCGGCGATCGACCGGCCGCCCGCGGGCCCGCCGCCGGTCGCACGCGACCTGGCCGCGGCGGCCGTCGACGGCGACGCGCCGTACCGCCGCTATGCGCTGACGGACTCCGGTGTCTCGCCCATGGCGATCCCGGGCACCACCGGCGTGACCTACACCGCCGACGGCCTCGAGCACGGCGAGCGCGGCACGCCCTCCTCCCAGGCCGCCGATCACGCGACGCAGCTCGACAAGCGCCTGCGCAAGCTCACCGGGCACGACTACGGTGACCGCTGGGCCGACATCGAGGGCGCGGGCGAGCTCGCGGTGATCACCTTCGGTTCCTGCACCGGACCCGCGCGGGAGGCGCTTACGCTCGCGCGCGGGCTGGGCCTGGACATCCGGCTTGTCTCGCTGCGGCTCCTGGCGCCGGCGCAGCCCGAGCGCCTGACCAGGGCACTCGCCGGCGTGCGCAAGGCGCTGGTCCTCGAGCAAAACCACTCCGGCCAGCTGCTGCGCCACCTGAAATCCAGTTTCGAGCCGCAGGTGCCGCTCGCGAGCCTGCGCAGGCCCGGCGGGCAGCAGTTCAGCGCGGGCGAAATCCTCGCCCGCCTCGTCGAGTGGGGCGCAGCATGATCGACATGACGCTCACGCCCGCGCACTACAAGTCGGACGTCAAGCCGGTCTGGTGCCCCGGCTGCGGGGACTTCGGCGTGCTGAACGCGCTCGCGAAAGCGCTCGCGAAGCTGGCGCTGCGCCCGGAGGACGTTGCGGTCGTCTCGGGCATCGGCTGCTCGTCGCGCATCCCGGCCTACACCTCGGCCTACGGCTTCCACGGCGTGCACGGCCGCGCACTCGCGGCCGGCACCGGCCTCAAGGTGGCTCGGCCCGATCTCACCGTCATCGTCACTGGCGGCGACGGTGACGGGTATTCCATCGGTGGAAATCACTTCATGCACGCCTGCCGGCGCAACGTGGACCTGACCTACCTCGTGATGGACAACCGCGTCTACGGCATGACCAAGGGCCAGCCCTCGCCGACCACCGAGTCGGACTGGACATCCAAGCTGATGCCGCAAGGTACCGGCCTCGTCGGGATCAAGCCGATGGCCATCGCACTCGCGGCGGGCGCCAATTTCATCGCGCGCGGATTCACCGGCGATCCGAACGGCCTCGCCGACCTGATCGCAAGCGCCGTCAACCATCCAGGGTTTTCCTTCGTCGAGGTGCTCTCGCCCTGCGTCACCTTCCGGCCAGAACAGCGGGAGTGGAAGAAGATGGTCCGCGGACATGCGCTCGCGCCGACCACCGACGCAGTGGAAGCGGCCACGCGCATCTTCGCCGACGACGGCATGAACCTCGGCGTGCTGTACGCGGGCACTCGCCCCCCGTTCACCTCGCCCATCGGCCGCGCACAGCAGTCGCCCGCCGATCTCGAGAGGAGGTTTTCGCTATGAGCCAGGCGGTCGAGGAATTCATGGCGCGGGCCTGCGCGATGGAGGCGGAGGCGGCAGAGCGCTACGCCGAGCTCGCCGAGCAGATGTGGACCTTCCACAACCGCGAGGTTGCAAAGCTCTTCGGCAAGCTCGCCCGCATCGAGGGCCTCCATCGCGACCAGATCCTGCAGAAGATGGGCTGGACCCAGGCGCCCGACCCGTCTGCCTTCCGCTGGGAAACGCCCGAAGGCCCCGAGACGACGGACTACGGCGAGCTGCACTACCTCATGCAGGCGCGCCACGCCCTCGAGCTCGCGCTCCACAACGAGCGGCGGGCGGCCGAGTACTACGCACAGCTGGCCGAGACGGATGTTCCCGAGGACATCAGGCGGGAGGCGGCGGAGATGGCCGAGGAGGAACGCGAACACGTTCGCCTCATCGAGGAGTGGCTCGCGAAGACACCGGAACCCGACGCCCGCTGGGACGAGGACCTGGATCCGCCCGTAGCCGTCGACTGACCGCCGGATTGCACCAGCGCGGTGCGCCCGCCCGCGGCGACGGGCCAGACTGGTGCACGGCGTCGCGCTCGCGCCACAGGCTTCAAACCGTTGCGCGGAAAGCGGTCCAGGGACGTTGCACCCACACAAAACGGCGGTAATCTAGAACCCGAAAACAATCAGGCCCGAGCTCGGGCCCAGGGAGAACCTCTATGCCACGCCGTCCCACGCCGCTGCAGGCGGCCATCTCGCTCGTTCTGGTCGTCGCTGCCAGCGGATCCGCCGGGGCACAGCAGTCCACCGAACCGGCCGCGCTGGAAGCCATCGTCGTCACGGGCTCGCGTATCGCCCGTGACCCCAACGAGACTGCCCCCGTCGCGGTGAGCAGCGTCACGGCCGATGACTTGCGCGCGTCAGGCGCCACGGACGCCACGGCGACGCTGCGTCAGATCCCGGCGCTGATCTCCTCCGGCACCGTCGCGGACTCGCTCGAGCGCGGCGCCGGCGGAGTTGGCCAGGCGACCCTGAACCTCCGCCAGCTCGGCTCCAACCGCACGCTGGTGCTCGTGGACGGCTACCGCCACGTGTCCGGTGTCGCCGGTTCGCAGACGGTGGACGTCTCGACCATACCGAACGCGCTGATCGAGCGCGTGGACGTGCTGACTGGCGGCGCCTCGGCCGTGTACGGCGCCGATGCCGTGACCGGCGTGGTGAACTACGTGCTGCGGCAGGACTTCGAAGGTCTCGAGTTCGACATGCAGCCCGGCGTGTCGTCCGAAGGTGACGGCGACACTTTCCGGGTGGACGCGACCTAGGGCAAGAACTTCGCTGACGGCCGCGGCAACCTGACGGTTTCGGCCGGGTATACGGAGGAGTCCGAGGTGCTTCTCGGCGACCGCAGCTTCACCGCCAACAATGGCCGTGCCAACAACAGCACGACCTACGGCCACCCGGATCGCCGCTTCCAGCGGGGCGAGATCGATCCGGCGACGATGCCGAATTTCGCCGCACGCTTCCGGATAGGCGGCCCGGGCCCTTCGGCTACGCGGTATCCCTACGGCCCTGTGATCCCGACACCGGCGCAGGTCGCGACGCTATGGCCCGGCGGTATCACTGCCGCAGAGCAGGCGCTGGTGAATCGCGCGGCCAACGCGCCGCTCTACCTCATCGGCCGCGACCCGCGCTTCGCCATCAGCTCGGGTGCTGGCCTGATCTTCCGTGCCGACTTCGACTACTTCGGCACGGACATCAACAACAACGGCATCCGGGACTGCAACGAGAGTTTCATCGGCCGCACCGGTTTCGGCGGCGGCGGCTGCTACATCTCGACGGCAGGCGGTGGCGTCAAGGTCTTCGAGGACGGCGTCATCGCCACCGGCTCGAACCAGTTCGGCGGCGACGGTGCGGTGGAACGCACCAACGAGACCTCGCTCATCCCGGGCAGCGAACGCACCTATGTCAACGTGCGCGGACGCTGGGAGTTCTCGCAGGCTGCGGAGGGCTTCTTCGACGCCAAGCTGACGCAGAACGACACCGTCTCGCGCAACAACTACAACACCTTCTACGACAGCCTGCTGATCTTCCCGGACAATCCGTTCATCCCGGCGGTCCTGCAGGCGGAAGCTGACGACGCCGGCGGCCTGCGCGTGAGCCGCGACATGCTCGACCTTGGTGACAACCGCCAGGATGCGGACCGGGAAACCTACCGCATCGTCGGGGGTCTGCGCGGCAGCCTGAATGATCATCTGTCCTACGAGGTTGTCGGCAACTACGGCCGCACCGAGAGCACCGTCACGCAGAACAACACGGTCCTGTACGACCGCCTGTTCGCCGCCCTGGACGTGGTTCGTGGGCCGAACGGCCAGCCGATCTGCCGTTCCGACATCGATCCGACGCCGCATCCCGGCAGCGAGTTCTTCCCGGAGATCGCCCCCGGCTTCTTCACCTTCAGGCCCGGCGACGGCCAGTGCCGGCCCGCGAACATCCTCGCGGGAGAGCAGTCCATCAGCCCCGAGGCGGTGGCGTTCATCACGACGTCGACCACCGACCGTTTCAAGGTCGAGCAGACCGTCTTCACCGGAGTACTGAAGACTGACAGCGGCGCCTTCTTCGAACTGCCAGGCGGCGCGGTGCAGCTCGTGTTCGGCGGCGAATACCGCGAGGAGAAGTCCGAGTCGCGCTTCGACCCGCTGGAGCTTGGGCTGCTGCCCGAGGGGTCGCCGGCCGGTCCCGCGGGAACGTTCATCGGCGACATCTCCGACAACCAGTCCCTCATCTTCGATGCGCAGACTCGGACGTTCGACACGGGCGGCAAGTTCGACGTGAAGGAAGTCTTCGCGGAAATCTCCTTGCCGGTGCTGCGCGGCGCCCGGTTCGCGGAAGAGCTTACGCTCGGTGCGGCCGGCCGCTACGCTGACTATTCCACGATCGGCGGTGCGACCACCTGGAACGTCAACGCCATCTGGGCGCCGGTGACCGACTTGCGCTTCCGGGGCACGTATTCGAGCGCGATTCGCGCGCCGGACATCTTCGAGCTCTTCAGCCCGCAGCAGGGCGCCACGTTCCGTCCGTCGGATCCCTGCAACCAGTCAACGCTCGACGCCCTCGTTGCGAGCGGCGCCGCCAACGCCCAGAACCGCCTGAGCAACTGCCGCGCCGATGGCATCCCGGTCGGCTACGAGGATCCGCTCACGGCGCGCTTCTCCGGCACCAGCGGCGGCAATCCGGACCTCTCCGAGGAGGAAGCGACCTCCTGGACGGTGGGAATGGTCCTGCAGCCCCGGTGGGTGGAGGGCCTGCTGTTCTCGGTCGACTATTACTCGATCGAGATCGACGACGCCATCGCGGCCGTGTCGGCGCAGAACATCGTCAACACCTGTTATGACCTGTCCACCTTCCCCAACCAGTTCTGCGGACTGTTCACCCGCAACCGGTCGGCGGGTTCGCCGACCTTCCTGGGCCTCAACTTCCTGCGCCAGACGCAGCTGAACTACGGCCGCATCGAGACGGCCGGTATCGATTTCCGGATCGACTACCGCTTCAGCTGGGACGTCAACAACTTCGGCCTCAGCCTCACCGGCAACTGGGTGGACAGCCTCGACCGCTTCTTCGACCCGGTGAACCGGAGCCTGGTCAACCCGGGGCTGCAGGAACTCGGCGCGCCCGAGTGGGCGGGACTCTTCACGGGCTCGTGGAACCGCGGTCCGTTCAGCCTGACGTACCGCATGCAGTACATCGGCGAGCAGGCTGTGGCGGGCGTCATCCAGATCGAGCGCATCGACCTGGAGTTCGGCGAGGCCGGCTGGGCCGACGAATACTTCGTGCACGACCTGTCGGCGAACTTCCAGGTCAACGACCAGATCAACGTGTACGGCGGCGTCAACAACCTCACCAACGAGGAGCCTTACCTTGCGAGCTCGGCCTACCCGGTGAGCGGCATGGGCCGGTTCTACTTCCTCGGGGTGAAGGTCCGCCTCTGAGAACGCGCGAGAGCCGACTCGCGGCCCGGCGGGCACAGGCCCGCCGGGCTTTTTTCTTTCCCGCCCGTGCTACTCGAGGCGCCCCCGGCAAGGCGTCGTCGCTGCCGCTCCGCGCGGCAGGCTGTGAAACGCCGCGCGGCCGTCCATAATCCGCCGCATGCGCCCCGCTCACTGCCACCGCCCCGCCTGATGCCCGACAGCGCCGGGCGCCTGCGGCACACGCTCCGGCGCCTGCGCCTCAAGCGCCAGTCGCCGGAGAGCCGGATCCTGTTCCGCAAGGCGCCGCTTTCCCCGGAGAGCGTGCTCATCGGCCGCGGCCTGCTGGTACTCGGCCTCCTCGCCATCGTCTACGTCGTCTTCTATCTAGACCGCGCGGGGCTGCACGACAACCTCGACGGCCACGTCTCGGCCCTCGACGTCCTGTACTTCACGATGATCACCATCACCACCGTCGGCTACGGCGACATCGTGCCGGTGAGCGAGCAGGCGCGGCTGTTCGACACCCTGGTCGCCACGCCCGTGCGGGTCTTCATCTGGTTCATTTTCCTGGGCACGGCCTACCAGTTCGTGATCCAGCGCGTAATCGAGGATTTCAGGATGTCCAGGCTCCAGGCACAGCTCAAGGGACACGTCGTGATCTGCGGCTACGGCGACAGCGGCCGCCTGGCCGCCAGCGAGCTCGTCAGCCGCGGCACGCCGGCCGACCAGATCGTGGTCATCGACAGCAACGAGTCGAACATCCGCCAGGCCGCGGACATCGGCTACGTCGGCTTGAACGGCCTCGCGACCCGCGAGGAGTTGCTGCGGGTCGCCGGTGTCGAGCGCGCGAGGGCCGTCGTCATCGCGCTCGGGCGCGACGACACAACGCTCCTGTGCCTGCTCACCGTGCGCACGCTCAATCCCGACGCGCGGACCGTCGTCAGCATCCGCGAGGGCGAGAATCGCAAGCTCGTGGAGAAGGCGGGAGCCGATGTCGTGATTTCGCCCTGGCAGGTGAGCGGTTACCTGCTGGCCGACGGCGTGGACCAGGACCGCGTGGTGGAGTTTGCCCAGGAACTGTTGTCGCAGGGCGGCGCCATGGATCTCTCCGAGCGCCCGGTGCGGTCGGACGAAATCGGCCTGCCGCCGCGGGCGCTGGCGCGCACCGCCGTGCTGGCCGTCATCCGGCAGGGCCGGAAGCTGTGGTTCTGGGAGTGCCGCGACCAGCCGCTCGAGGCGGGCGATATGCTGATCACGGTGGACGCGCGGGCCGCATGACCGGCGGGTTGGCGCTGGAAGCCGTCACTTCCCGATGCAGAAGCGCGAGAACCGCGGCCGAGCCTTTTGAATCAAGCCTCTCCCGATTCGTCGCTGCGAATGTGTACTCATGCGTGTACTCGAGATCGGCTCGTCATGCGTCATGC